>DASPRZ010000090.1:0-14351 GCA_035624185.1 Candidatus Acidiferrales bacterium | reverse complement strand
CTTGAATAGGATCCAAAGGTAACCAACTTTCTTCCGCGACCATTATTTCGCCACATTCTTGGCAATACCACGCAGGTATCGGCGTTGCAAACACTCTCTGGCGGGAAATGCACCAATCCCAATCTAGGCTTTCAGTCCATTTTTTTAAACGTGTTAAAGCGTACGTTGGAATCCACTTAATTTGAGCTGCTCGCTTCAATACTGCCTCTTTGTTCACCCTTACAAACCACTGTTTTTCTGAAAGGATCTCAATTGGCGTTTCGCATCTGTCGTGAACTCCAATATTTTGCTCGATAAGTTCTTGTTTGTATAGAAATTTGTTATTTTCGAGGTCACCGATTATTCGAGGTTTTCCCTCTTTTATGGTCATCCCTTTGTACCTATTGTCTATGAGGCGTCCATCCTTTGCTATTGCCTGCCTCAACGGAAGATTGTGTTCTTTCCACCACCGTACGTCTTGTTTGTCCCCAAATGTGCAAATCATGACAGCCCCAGTACCAAAATCGGAATCAACGTCTTCATCAGCTATAACTTCGATCTCATAGTCGTAAAGGGGAACCTTTAGTTTCTTTCCTACAAGGTGGGAATATCTCTCATCATTTGGGTTAACTGCTACAGCAACACAGGCAGACAGAAGTTCAGGGCGAGTAGTTGCTATGTCTACCTCGTCCTCGTCCCTTCCTTTAAATCGTATATAGTTTAAAGTTGTGGAACGCGACTTGTAATCGACTTCAGCAAATGCTATCGCGGTCTCACATCTTGGGCACCAATTTACTGGGTGCTCACTTCGATAAATACGGCCGCTCTTATACATTTGGACGAATGACTGTTGTGTCTTGACATAGTACTCCTTGCTCATCGTTATGAATTCTTGGGTCCAGTCTATCGAAAATGCTAGCCTTTTCATCGTCTGTTTCATGAGGGCTATGTTCTCATGAGTCAAATTTTCACATAATCCCCGGAACTCATGCCGTGGTATCTGATTTTTAGTTATACTATATATTCGTTCAACTTTAACTTCCGTCGGGAGACCGTGGCAATCCCATCCTTGTGGAAACATCACGTCAAGTCCTTTCATACGTTTATAACGGGCTATGAAATCGATATAACACCAATTGAGTGCATTTCCCAAGTGAAAGTTTCCGGTTGGGTATGGTGGAGGGGTATCAATTATATACTTTTTTTTCCCTCTGTCCTTAAATTGATACATGCGTGAATCCCAGTTTGATAACCATTTGGATTCCACATAATCGTGATTGTAATTTTTTGGAATATCCGTTTTCATGCTCTTTTTGATTTTTAGCAGAAATGTGCGGGCTGTTTTCTATCGCTCTCGTATTACGTAGTTTGAAAGTACTCCCACACCGTCTATTTCGATCTCTACAGTATCACCGATGGAAAGCTCGCCAACGCCATAAGGCGTACCTGTAGCTATGACGTCCCCGGCATTCAGTGTCATTGTTCTGGATATGAATCGTACGAGGTCGTTGACACCGAAAATCAAATTCTTGGTGTTTGATTTTTGTCTAATCTTGCCATTAACTCTCGTCTCAATACGAGCGTCTTCTGGGTTTATATCAGTCGTTATAAACGGGCCAATCGGCGCAAATGTATCGAAACTTTTCGCTCTTGTCCATTGAACGTCTTTTTTTTGGATGTCCCTCGCCGTAACGTCATTAATACAGGTGTATCCTAATATAACTGTTTCTGGATCCTTGACTTTTTTGCACCTTTCCGATATTACAATCGCCATCTCTCCTTCATATTCGACTTGAGAACTCATTGTCGGATATTCAATGTCGTCCAAATGCCCTATCACGCTCGTTGACGGCTTGATGAACAATATAGGCCTCTCAGGTATTGGATAATCCAGCTCATTGGCGTGATCAATATAATTTAAACCCGTACAAACTATCTTAGTTGGCTCAGTCGGTGGCAGAATTTTGAGTCCTGATAACTTATACTCGCTGCTGTCGGATTTGACAGTGTCTCCGTCCACAATGCCAAAAAAAGCTTTGTTATCCTTTCTGAATCTCCCTATCACAGGTACACCTTTCTCCCACTGGCATCTCTCGAATAGTAACCGAATTCAGAATGCTCTAATTGCTCCCCTGTAAATACAGGGCCATCAGAACAAACCCTTAAGCCGTCAGGATCTATGCAACAGGAGCCGCATAGGCCAATCCCACACTTTATATATCTTTGTAAGCTAAATTGGGCGGGGACTCCGGTAGTTGTTGCGAAGTTAAGTACCGCTTTCATCATTTTTTCAGGTCCACATGATATGATCTCATCGTAGCCAGTAATTTTACCCAAAAGATCAATCGGAACGCCTTTATAGCCACAAGACCCATCGTCTGTGGCTAGTAACACATCCCCAACATTTGTAAATCTATCAACGAATAGCAGTTCATCTTCTGTTTTCGCCCCAAGTAGTGTTATCACGTCTCCTGTTAATATTTCAGAAAGAGGGGCTAGAGGAGCTGCTCCAAGCCCTCCAGCAACAAGCAGAATAGACTTATTAGTAAGCCTGAATCCGTTACCAAATGGGCCTCGTATACCAATCTCATCTCCTATACTTAATTTGAACAGTTCTGAAGTTGCATCACCGACTTCTCTTACAGTTATCCCATCAGCGTACGAAAGGCTCATCGGTATTTCATCAACACCACGTATCCAAATCATCACGTATTGTCCCGGAACAAAATCAAAATGGTGATCAAAGAAAAAAGTCTTTACATCGCTGCATTCTACCACAATGTCAGTGAGTTCAATATTTCTAACATACATCGTCCGTACAAAGGCATTTATCAGTCTTTTAATTTTTCATCGCATATTTATATTACGTTGACAAATTTTCACATATGGATGTGATTGGATTTGGAGCAATTAACTGCGACAGGATATACAAAGTTGATAAAATTGCATCACCTGGGCAGGAAGTTGGCGTTATGTCGGTTGCTTATCACCCCGGGGGGTCAGCTCCCAACACGGCTGTGGGGCTAGCTCGGTTAGGTATGAAGACAGGCGTAATCGGGGTTGTAGGGCACGATAACGAGGGAAAGGCACTGCTGGAGGATTTAAAAAAAGAAGGTGTGGAAGTTACTGGTATCCGAACGAAAGAGGGAAACACCGGGGCCGCATTGATATTTATTGACAAATATGGTGAGAGGACCATCTATATTTTACCAAGTGTTAATGATGACTATTTTGCCAGTGAATATGACTACGCGAGAACAGCGACGTTTTTACATTTATGTTCATTTATGAGTCGGGAACAGCTGAAAATGCAAATAAATTTCGTTAAAGCATTGAAAAGCTCGAAGATAAAAATCTCTTTCAGTCCAGGAGATATTTATTCAAATTTTGGTTTAGATGCACTAAAACCAATAATCGAATTAAGTCACGTTGTGTTTCTTAATAAATATGAAATGGAACTTTTGACAAACCTAGATTACTCCGCAGGTGCGTTGTCGTTAGTTGCAATGGGTGCTCAGATGGTGGTTGTCACTCTTGGAAATCATGGTTGTTTTTTGGCAATAGACAACGATACCTATACGATTCCGGCATATGAATCAAAAGTGGCCGATACAGTCGGCGCGGGGGATGCTTTTGCAGCTGGTTTCATCTACGGCATGCTAGCGGGCGAAGATGCGTGCACCTGTGGACGTTATGGCAATTTGCTTGCTTCTATGTCCACTTCAAAATTTGGAAGCAGAAAAGGGCTAGTAGAACATTTTAAAAACCTCAGCGAGTGCCTCTAAGCGACGATTTGTGAGCGTTATTGTATCTTGACATTATACTATTATGAACGAAGAAGTTTGTTTGTAACTTATTATAGACACAACCTTCAGGAGTTTGATACATGCACGTATCAGGGCAGGGGACCTTATGATAAAATTAATAATAAAAGTAAAAAGCTAAAAAAATGAGGTCTATTTTGAAACTGTTATCTCGATAGCAGATACATTGGTATTTCCGTCTTCAGTTCCAAGAGTCTCAGTAGATATGGCGATATCTTTGACATCGACTTCAGAGAGGAATCTTTTCCTTGCAATCTCTGCCACATCAACAGCTCGTGAAATTGCACGTCCCCTGGCTTTAATTAAGACTTCATTTGCACCATTGTTAAATTGGGTGACGACGGCTAGTACGTAATTCATCACAGGTTTGTTGCCTACGTATATAATGTTATCTTCTGTCATACTGAACCTCACGTTTGTTTGTTAGTGTTAGAAACAAAAAACTTATAATACATAAAGCTTTTCAAGTTATTTAGCTGTTTCTGTAATAACAGATTAATCTTTCAATGTTTTTAACGTCAAAGCTTTCATTTTTAACGCATCCTGTTCAAGTAATGGAGATTCACAGATTATTGTGACATCGCATCCTACATTTTTAATTGCTGTCAAAAGTAGCTTAAACTGATTGAAGTCAACAGGTAAGTGCCGTCTCTCGTTTCCGTGAGAGAATTCTATGCCCGAGAAATGTATATGTGCGTGGTCATCTTTATTAAAAAGCTTTAATAGAACTAGAGAATAGTCTTCTACCGCATTCATACATCCATTGCACCGAGCATGGAGGTGAGCAAAATCTACTACAGGCACAACGCCATTAACTTCTTTTTTAAGTTTATACAGCTCGTCGACGGTACCAAACTGACTCTGCCGGCCCATAATCTCTACTCCTAAGTTGATTCCATTGTATCCGTTATCGTCGATGTAGTCAAGTACATCAAAACACCCAGTCTGTACCAGTTCATAGGTCTGTTCGTGGGTGTACTTTTTTGTGTAATAGGCAGAATGAAACACCACGATTGATGCCCCGAGAGCCCAAGCTCTAGCAACTGAAAGCTTAATCCTGCCTAAACTCTCTACGATAACCGTTGGATTTTCAGATGCCAAGTTAATCATGTACGGAGCATGGACCGAAAGGGCGACGTTGTGCTTCTGTGCAATCTGACCTATTTCATGCGCTGTGCCATCTTTCATGGATACCCTTCTTACAAATTGGACTTCCATTGCATCGAGACCAATCTCTGATAGGTACTTTACGCCCGCTCCAGCCCCCTTACCTTTCAAAGTTAACGGTATGCCTGCTATCCCTATTTTGATCATCGAACTAGTTTGTTCCTTATTGGCGTATAAGGGTGACGTTTGTTTTTTAAGTGTCGTCGCATGACTACGAGTTATCATGATTGTGGTCGCTGTTTCACAGTTATCTAGAAATATTAAATGAAATATAATCAATTTACTATCAATAGTGAATAGGCGGACTCATTCGCTCGTTAAAAAACTCAGCAAATTGAAAAAATTAAAGTGCGCGGCATTCTCTTCTTATTTTTAGAGCATGGAACAACAGAGAAAATTAAAGTTGAGAGAAACGTTGAAGAAAGTCTCAGATCTTCAAGCTAATTTAGAAAATGTCCTCGATAATTCTCTGATTAATAATCACATTGACGTGAATCCATACGTCAAGCTCTATAATGAGTATTTAAATGAAGTGAATTTGGAACTCGAAGAAGACGGGCTTCTTGATGTCATAACCCAAGTTAAATCTTATGACCATACAGGCTATGACTTTAATGACGTAGTACATGTTAAGGAAAAATTGGTCGACATTTACTGGAAGAGCGCTCAGTTGATGGGGTATATAGAAAATAAGCTTGAATTTGGAGAGCGTTGAATTCAGATTGATTCGGGAACAACAATTGAATTCTTTAAAAATTCTTTATTAAATAAGCGCCGGGGTTGGGATTTGAACCCAAGCGATGCGTCCCCTACAAAAGCTTGGCAAGCCTTTCTATTTAAGGCATCAACAGGTCTCGAGCCTGCCGCTTTTGAACTCTTTATCGATTAGTCCACTCTGCCACCCCGGCTCAAAAGGCTTGCTACAGATCTTTCATATATTACCTCTAATATAGATATTTGTTGGATGGAAAACAAGGGAATTATTTCAGTAAAAGTAACGATCAAAGGAGAAGAGCATGAGCTAAACATTCAGGAAGGCTCAAGCTATGAACGACTTTTGTTAGAGATGAATGTGCACCCCGAAGAGGCGCTCGTATTTGTAGATGGCACTCCTGTCCCTCTTGATGAAAATGTAAAAATCGGGAAAGTTACTGTATTGAAAATAGTTTCGGGGGGTTAGATAAAAAGCTTCGTTTGCCTTTTTTGTCAGAATTAACATTGCATTTAAATAAGCTGCTGAACGTTACGTCGAAGTAATTTTCAAGCTCTCAGCAGTCGTAGTATGCATCGTGGGAAGTTGCTTGTTATCGTAAGAATATTAGATCTTGCGGCTGTTAAAAACAATATTTATACCGGCCGGTAGCGGAGGCACCGATATTAATGTAACACATGGTCATCAATCGAGACGTTAATGCTGTTATTAATGTAAAGGATCAATCGTTAATCGCACTCAATTAAATCAAGCTTAATTGATTCATCTGGTTGTGCAAAGAATGGTAGGGACGCCGCAGCTCCTATGACTCCTCTGCCATTGTGTAGTATCTTGACCCTTGCATTGATGGCTGCCTCTAACGCCATAGTCATGCTGACTTCTCCGGCTCGTGCTGCATTTCCATAATCTAAGAGATTTGTGGCGTCAAATGATTTAAGCACCACCATTCCGGTATGTTCAGATAACGTATTTTTTTCAAGTAGCGTTGAAAACTTTTCGATTTTTTGGTCACTCTTTAAGCTTGCAAATTCGACAACTGTAGCAACGCAGTTTTTAGTTTTGGCCTTTACAGGATAAAGCTGAACAATACTGTGTGAGAGGTACCGGAACTCTTTACTATCTACTTTGCTAGCGATATTATGAACAAGAGACCACGTAGCGCCCTCATCTTTGGTGTCAGTATCATCAACACCTATGATTACTCTTGATCTCTTTGGGAGCGTTAAAGTGCCTTTGCTGAACATGCTCCCGCCTGCGGGCGTAAGTTCATATCTGATTACATCTCGAGCTTGAGCCCTACACATTGTAGCACCGACGCCACCACCGCCTAGACCTGCGTACGTAACGTTTACAGTATCCTCACAAACATCGACTGATTCAATTCCGCCAGCAGATGTTGATGGAATTAAGTTTAGTTTTGAACTTCCTATTTTAAGCACGTAGCGAGTCGTAATTCCAATAGAGCGGCTTGAAGTAATTAATGGACTTGCTTTTGTGTAATGGTATCGAGCCCAGGCAGCGCCTCCATAACAATTTGTAAACTCGATTAATTCTACACAGTTATCTCCAGCTATAGCTAAAATATCGTGGTAGGGAACTATCCACGGAATGTGACCGAATTCATCAAATTCCATTTTGTTTCAAACCTTCAAAGTATGGTTTTTTTGCGTTGAGCAATTTAAAACTGTTCTTAATGATCCAACAATCAAATTAACAGCTTTTTTTACATCTTGACTTAATCCAATTCCAAAGCTTGAATCAGCGGGTTGTATACCTATTATAAAAATATGGGCAGAAGTCTCTTGACGAAGGTAGCTAGCCATGACTGCTAACGACGTCTTGTGAGTCGTAATCCTGACGGATTCAATATCATGTATTTCAAAAATTTCGAAATCACCGGGGTTTGCTCTGAAATCTACGGCATCTATTAAAATTATATGAGTCGGGTTAAATCGTTTCACGAAACTGGTAAAATTTTCCGGTGCGTCCTGGCAATCTACTGCTAAAATGGTGTCACTGTTGCATCCCTCTAATTGTCTAATAATCGTCTGAGCAACACCATCATCATGTCTAAGCTCATTTCCTACACCCATTAGCACAATTCTTGATCTATGCCGTTCTCCTATCTTAAACAGGAGTTTAGTTTCAAACGGCTGCATTTTAGTCTATGACCTCGAGGATACTTATTTTCTTAAGTGGATGCTTATTATGCAACTCACATTAATAATCTGGATCTCATTAGTTTAGAGGAGGTTATATCCTCTTATTGTCCTTTATTCGGATGACCTCTTTCACAACTGCAATAGCATCTTGTTTTTTTAAGTCAATGTCATTCATCTTTATGAATGTCTCAATGGTCTCTACATCCTCCTTGCAAATTACTTTGTCGCGCAGTGCAAGTTTAAAAATGGTTTCAAATCTTCTGTCAGGATAAAAGAGATTCTGCGCGATCTTCAGTAGTTTATCGCTTTGTTGAACACTCAACAGCTTCATGACCATAAGAGCTGCTAATGCTTGTCTAATATTCACGAGAGGGACAGAGACTGGCTCGTATGTGACCGGATTAAATGCTAATGCAACCTCATCGTCCGCTTCAATATAACCTCTTTTGTAACAGTTATAGATCTTTCCAACTCCTATCATGCCAAATACGTCTAGTTCATATGCCCTGAGAGCACCCATGCTGGAACCTCCAACAACCACAACTCCCAACTTTAAGGCGTCGAGTATCTCTTTGTGAGAAACAGCTGCTTTATTGTAAAAGACGCCATCAATAATTCCAATTATTTCCGCTCCTGATTCAACTACTCTCTTGATGTCGCCCCTGCTCACAGGGGGGTAACATGTTAAGTCAGGATCATGAAGTTTAACTTCGTCGAAGCTCAGGCTCGGCCCCGTAAAAACTATACAATTTTTTTCAGTCATCTCTTACATCGCTGCCCTATGCGTTCTTTATCGATAAAGTAAACTTCAAATCCTGGTATTGTAACTCTTACAGCTGGTACATTGATCGTGTCTACGGAGATGTTTGAAACTATAATTCTTTCGACAATGCGGTCCAGGCGGTTAAGTGCAACTTTTATGTCGCCATCCAATGTCGTTGTTGAGATGTTACGAACATCGTCGATACTGAGCATTTCATTCGGTTGCTTAAACCAGTGATTATTTAGCCTTTTCATCCTTTCATAGCCAATTCGTCTTGTTATTGACTCTCTATCTGTGTCTTCTCTCGCTCCGTGTATTTGGGTCACCCGTGATTGCGCTACCTCAGTTAGTGCCCGTAAGGTCGCAATTGTCGGATCCGTATGAGTCCCAGCACCGATAACCAACAAAGCCGGGTCACGCAAACGTTCGTCATCGGAGGCTGCAACTACAGTGGGGATGTCCGCATCAGTTTTAAGGTACCATAGATTTACAGCAATTCCTTGAGCATTAAACTTGAGTAAAAGCTCGTGTATAATGCCACTGTTAGCCTCGATTCCTATGCCAGGATCTTTGTTTGCCTCCGCTATACTCAAAGCATCTCTCTCTACAACCTCCATGAGGCCGTGAAAAATTGCCTCCTCCATGACATTACCTGAGGCGAGGCCATTTGTGTTGCTCCGGAATAGCTGCCATCTGCCTTTTGTTGGCCTGTACGGGTGGAACACAGCGTTTGCAGGGACTAAAATGTCCTCTTTTTTTAGTAAATCCCAGCTCGGATACCACTCAATTTTGGTTTCACTAGGAAGTGAGCCCGGTAATATAAGGCTTTGTGGTATCAACACGTTATAATCATCACTCAATTCATTGAATGAGCCAAAGATTAACGTACCTTTGAAATTCTCTACTTCAGCTGAAAATCTTTCGACAGCCTCCATTACGACAGAAACTCGAGCCTCTGCTTCTGTAGTCCCTTTACCGGCATAAACTGAAATTGCGCCGTCAGCAGCGGAAGGGCGTATCGCTGAAAAAACAGGGATCCCTACTCTATCAAGTCCTGAAATATCAGCGATTCGTGTGACTCCAATATCTGGTACTATCGCTTCAATGCGTTTTAATGTCTCCTTAGGCGGCATTACCCTGTGGGTATCAATATAATAGGCCTTTGGTGTCGAATGTAGCTCTATTCGTGATGTCATCAGGTCACCTCGGTTTTGTTACACGAAGTAAAGCAAACTTCATGTTTACTGCTGCGTTGAATTCTTATTCAAATGTCTCATCAATATGTTTATTTCACTTATTCTAGAAAATAGTTACAATCTTTCATGTATATAATAAAATCATAAATTTAAGTTTAAACTTATTAATAATGACTATAAACCTTCGCGTTATTCGGAAGCAGCTTCGTGCGATATTCATATTTACCTTGCTGTATTTAAATAAAGTTCTCATTCTAAAAGTGCTACGAACTGTCTAATTACTTTAAAAACAATCGAATATCAGCTCTAGTTCAAGTCTTGCTTACATTAAGAGCGACGATATAGACGATATCAATAAAAATTGGGCAATTATGTCTTTCGATAGTTAAAAGTAGTACATTATCCATTTATGATTGTCATGTCTGAGCAAAAAGAGCCCGCAGAAGGAGAAAATCAAAAAGAAAATCAAAAAGACGTTTACGAGCTTATAATACCGCCTGGGGTTCCAAGCAAAGTTATCATAGCAGCGAGTAAAAAATTTGACTTAGATGTTACTAAAGTATCTGCTAGCGTAGAAACTGCTTTTGAAGAGGCCATCTCAAGAGAATTGTTGGCTTTTAGAGCAGATAGAGAGACTATTGAAAAAATACGTGATTTCTTAATAGAAGAAACTACAAAATTTATAGAAGAGTAGCTTAGAAATAAAATCAGCAACTCTTCAATCCAAAAGTCAAGCGAGAAATTAAACGTTTCACATCACTTAAGCCCCACACTCATCGACGTTGGTCATTTCTCTTTGGAGGGTTTCACGCTTCTCATCTAGTCTCTTTTTAAATTCTTCAAGTGACTGGACCTCTCGATCTGTCCCCTTTTCTTCTTCTTTTATAACCTCTACATAGTTTGAATCATAAAGCAACTCGGTAGAATCAAGTAGTACCCAGTTTTTAGTGCCATCTGATCGTATCTCTATGATTTTTCCCCTTGTGTTAGTTCCTAAATATTTAACGTATGCTCCCGTAGAAATAGAATTTCCCTTCATATCACAGATAGTTGCTTCAGCCATCTCCCTTCTTCACCTCATAAATCTGCTTTGTACATAATCATGAACTTATAGGGTAGTAAAGTTTTTTCCCTAATACTTACCTCTCGGTCCGCTCTCCCGAGGTTATTAGACTTCTCCTCTAAAAATTGGTGATATATCGTCGCAGGTGTCTTGCAACTTATAGCTTACAGTCTGCTCGTCGTTTGCCTGTTGTTGAAATCTGTGTATGACGACTGCAAAATCTGCAGTACTTATGGCATGGCGTTGTTGGTATCTATAGGTGACTGGTACTACATAATAACTGCAAAAGCCCTGACAGGAGAGCCGTCCAGCCCTTTCAATTTTAACGGAGCTGCGACAAAAAATACTTTCTTGTCAGTTAAGAATTTTAAATTACTTGATAAATTTTCAATTATGGTTATCCCGTTCCTTAGTAGTGTTTTATGGACGAAGTAGTCCGTTGATCCAAACCGTTCAACTGAAAGCGAGTCAATTCCAACAGCCTTTACCTTTTTTCTCACAAACCACAAGGCAGCGGATTCGCTTATGTATACGTAACGAGTTTTTAAATCCTCGTTTTTTGAATATTCACTTGAACCTGTACAACATAAAACCATATCGCAAGAATGCACATTTAATTTATCTTTGAAGTCTTCCTCTTCTAATCCAGAGCCTGCACTCTTGTATGAAAAATCAAAGACCCATGCATCTCCTACAAAGTTCGCGAGTGGGATTTTGTCTACAGCTTCCCCCTTTTTCAAAATATGATTCGGAGCATCAACATGAGTTCCTGTATGTGTTCCAAGTATTAGTTTAGTGATAACTGCCCCACTTTCTTCGATTGAACTAAACGGCTCGATTACGGGCGCTATGTCACCCTGGTATACTAACATATTACTTTCGATCGTGTTGGAAAGATCTATTATCTTCATTTTTACACTTTCTAGATAGCTTGAACAATTTGTAGATTAAATTTTGCAATTATTTCAGATTCAGTTCCTTCATCGATCACCTAAGTGCACAAGCATATAATAGTTACGTCATAATTAATTTAATTTGGATCTGGGAACACATCAGCTGTATCTGCTTGCTTGCAAATAGCTCATATAAATACTAGACGTTTAAGAAAGTAAAGTAAAAAAAGAAAAAAAGAGAATTGCTGGAGTTTATACCAGCTTATTTATAGGTGCGTTTTCAGTTTGTGGTTCAACTCCAAGCTCTCGGGTGCTCTCAGCGACTATTATGTCGATCATCGCAACTGCTGGGAATATTAATGGAGCAAGGTCTATTGGACCGTATAGCAAATAATCAGCTCCGACTATTCCACAAATCAGGTTTGATCCGATACTGCACGGTTCAAATGCTTCCGGATAGCGCTCCTTCTTGTATTTTCTGAGCCACGTCCAGGCATCCGGGATGTTATGTGGGCCTCCACCTACTGGCAAGCCCAGAACTCCCTTAAAGCCCACCATAGA
Organism: Candidatus Acidiferrales bacterium; assembly: GCA_035624185.1. GTDB lineage: Archaea > Halobacteriota > Bog-38 > Methanoflorentales > Methanoflorentaceae > DASPRZ01. Next base: position 2,031 of record DASPRZ010000090.1, on the reverse strand, counting down.
CCGTATTGAAGGGCCTGCGCCAACGCCAAGCGCCAACGATGCGACATCCAACAACGGCCTTGTTATACCTACCTCTTCACTCGACGTTAACAGTCCTTTGTCCTGACCCACGCCACCTGTCGTAAGCATTTCTATTCTCCCTTTGACACTTACGTCCGCCGGGTTGAATGCGAGGACTATAGCTGAATCGATACTCGTCTGCTTTATTGCCTCCCATTCCTCAGGCATTGCACTTGCATTCACAGAGTTGTAGACGCCCAGTTTTCCCGCGCCTATCTCATCTGCGTATTTTGCGCCGAACATGCGGACAGAAGGTACGCTCGAGTCTATCAGAAATGCTATACCTGGCGCGATTTCAAGGTGCCAATCGATGTACTTTTGCATTGCTGTATCAGATTCCGCAATGAGTTGGTTCCAATATCCAATGCCAGTTTCATCTGCTAATTCTACTTGTACGTTCCATTGAGCCTCAGCAGCTTCTTTGTCAAATATACCATTTGCGTGATCAGAAACTACCTTGTGCCTATCATAAAACATGGAGCTAGCCAGTACAGTCGGATATTCACCGGGCTGACCACCGACCTTAAAGCCCCCTACATCAAATACCGTTTGCTTCTTATCATATCTAAACATGGTTTATGATCCTCCTTCAGTCGTCATACCTTTAGAATATCCTGAACACCGTCAGTAAGTTCATGAGGTTTGTCATCACGAGGTACAGTATTATCCCACCGATGAGGCCATAGCAGATGCCTATGTCCCTCCCAATGCGCTGACCATACCTTTGTGCAACCTCTGCCATTGCAAACTCGATTTTCTCTTCTGCTGAGTCGAGTCGCTTCTGGAGTTCACGGTAATCCGTTTGATCTACCATCACTTGCGGGAATGCTTTTGGCATTTTTGTCACCTCACTTTAAGAAGTAATAGAGCAATGGCAGTCCCATCACCAACAGTGCCCCTAAAAATCCGAGTGCAAATCCTAGTGCTGAGGTTGTGCCATAACCGGAGTCAAGTTTTAAGGTTCTTGTCGTGACTAGGGCGCGGTACCTGATATCATTGAACAGCGAATCAAATGCTGCCATGCTTGGGGCCATTGGCTTTGCAATTCCGACATCGTACTCAACCATTGATACGGCTGCGGCTTCCTCGCCCTCTGCTGTGGGCCCTGCGCCGCCTCCTCCAAATCGTTCTGCTGCCATTTTTTCACCTCAGATTATGGATAGCAACCCTAAGATAGCTATTGAAATCAGCAGCCCAACAACAATTCCTTCGACTTTGCCTGCATAAACACCGGCAGCGAGTTTGTTGAAGTTACCAATAGTTTTAACGTGGAATTGTAGATCTTGTATTCGAGATTGTAAGGCTGCTATTTCAGCAGCCATTGGGGCTTCTACAATAGCTTCTTCTACTTCTTTCTCTTTGATTTCGACTACCACTGGAGGCTCTGGATACGCCCCTGGATCTTTTCCAATGAGCTCTTTGACCTTCGATGATAAGGCGCTGACATCCTCGTTGCCAATCATGCTGAGTAGTTCTACTTGCTTTTGGAACCTCTCGATATGTTCTGCGGTAAGGTTTTCTATAAATGGGATTGCTCCTTTTGCATCAATAATACGTCCTTCTTTTGTTCCATTTTTATACAATGCTTCCAGCGACTGTCCGGTGACGTGTCCCATGATTTCCGATCCACATAAAATCAGAAATCGGATATTGGGGTTTGAGATAATGTTGACTATGACTTTTTCTAAGCCAATGTTTTCCGTTTTTGCTGTGCCCTCGATTGCAGCCCCGACTTGGGTAAAAACTGGACCAAAGTGGGATCCGAGCGTTACTACCGCGACAGGGCTGTTGGGGTCACCCGCAAAGAAGTCTCCCTTGACTACTGGCCATTTTTCCGATGGTGCAACTTTCTCAACCACGTTAACCACCTCGCATAAGCACGACGACCGTAACTAGTGCTAGTAAGATCATCGCCACGGTAAAACCGTAGAATGCGTTCGTCCACATACCTGCCCAGAAGTGTGCTCGTTC
>DASPRZ010000072.1:0-44612 GCA_035624185.1 Candidatus Acidiferrales bacterium | reverse complement strand
GTGGGATTCTCGAGATTCATGAGCAACACTGGTTGCAACACGGGATAAAAGTCAACGATGCGGCGATAAAAGAGGCCAACCTCGAGTGCGCTAATGGAGTACTTCATATCATCGACTCCGTCTTACTGCCCAAGTGAGCGCGATTTATAATTTGAGTGAGTTATATTCAGTCTTAAACAGGCGATATAACGGGCCTTGTCAGGATAGCATTGCGAACAAACTTATAGAAAATAACCTTTTTGTGAAAAAAAACAAAAAGAGAATTGAGAACAAAAGAAAAAAGCTGTCCCCCGTTCATTAGTTCTAGACTCGTCAAGAATTCGAAGTTTCACTCCGTCTCAGCGCACAGCATCGTTTACTATCTATATTATAAATATCACAAATGCCATAACCGATCTGCCTCCGGTGCTTCTTGCCGTTGCTTTGTTTGCAGAGCCTATTATTACGCTGATATTCGTATCTTTGTGCTTTTCGTGTGAACACCCGGTTAAAAGACTGTAGCAATAGCTATCGTAGCCAGCAAGGGATTCGTTGTTATCATAGTTGACGAGAATGGGGGGGAAGTCGCTAGAAAGATTACAGCAACTGCAGCTATCGGCCCTACGCCTGGTATTAATGCCAACATCGTTTATTCACCTCCTTTTTAAGATGGGCTTTTGTTCTGCCCTCAATGTAGTATAATTGCAATGCGACCCTTGTGTTGTCGTTCAATAACGGATACCCGCGATGTCGAGACCTTGTTTTTAAATTGAGTCAGTTTTATATTTAATTCATCAGATTGAAAGTTGCAACATCGTGAATTTCCTTTGCTCCCTTCATCATGATTCAAACCACCGAATAATGCAAGGCTATTTAGAGCAGAATTGGAAATGGTATCGGGAAGCATATCCAGTGGAACATGACTATCACCTCTTTCCCCTAGTTTTTCAAGTAGTTTAAAATGTTTTTCTCTATACTATATTTAGAAGAATGTAATTAAGAATCAGAGTGATTTATTTTTGTGAGTCTAGTATAATTTAACTATATAACCATTTTTATTTGTTCGTAACAACACTTATTTTAAATAGTTAAACCGTATGTTGTCAAGCGCTAATACCGTTTTTTTAGGGGTTAGATTAAAAAAGCTACTACCCCCTTACGCCTGCAAATTTTATTGTGATATTCATTTGTGTGATATTGCTTTTTCATGAAACGGGGAAAAAATAAGAGTACATAAAGGCGGCTTTTGTAAAAAACATCGATATCAAACCTTTTCACTTTATCTTTTCAGATTGGGATTTTCGTTATGATCGTTATGTTAATTCTTCCAAGTTACTGACTGACCTATCTTTGTTCAACAATCAATAAAAAAACTCTCCTCACCAGTTTACCTGTAAAAGCTATCGCTTTGTGCCGGCTGACATCACAATTGCATTTTATTTGGATTAACAAGATGATTTCCCTGTTTTAATATTCCACTACCCGGTCGAGCCATTCATTGACCATACAATTGAACACTACTTCCTGTTCGATTTGGAGGCTATGCCCTGCCCTATCTAGGATTGCGAACGTTCCGCGGGAGTAATTCTTAACGATTTGTAACAGATCAGCATACCCGACAGAAGTATCTTGGCGACCCGCGAGCATTAATGATGGCTTGTCGAACGGACGTTCAAGTTTGTCTACGTTAAAAGAAAAGCTGTATCCCTCTTTTTTAAGCCGCTCAATGAAGTCGAAATCGTTCATTTTAATCCCTGGAAGTATATCGAGCCGGAACCTCTGCCATCGTCTTTTATCTTGCACTACGAATAAGTTTTCAAATATTTCTCTTTCCATCGGTTCTATGTCGGCCAAAAGTTGAGTGTCTCTAACGAACACTCGACGATGCGGCAAATCACGCTTCTCCCGGTCGGCGATGATAGCAGGGCAGATGAGAAGAACTCCATCCAGGTGTTCAGATATTTCGTGGACAAGACCTCGGGCAAGGTATCCACCGTAGGATTCACCTACCACCGAAAAATTGTGATTTGGTATAACCTCTTCGCAGAATTGGATTACCGTCCGAAGCATGTCATCTGAATTTTTTAACCGGTCACTAGCCCGTGTACGGCCCATGCCAGGCAGATCGAGGTAAATACGTTTCCAGCCCGGACGTTCTTTAAAGATCGGCTCCATGCAGCCAGTCATAATGTTATGATCAACGCCTCTACCGTGGATCATAAGTACAGGCGCTCCATCGCCGTAAATTTCATAATAGATTTTCAGCTCGTCAATCTCGCATATCATCTTCTTATTGCATACGTGAGGCAAGATCTTAAAAGGTTGTCCCTCGGTCCTTCTGCTTATTTATATTTCCGTTAACCCTTTTCTGCATACAGTAGTATGTTAGGCCCGTAAATATCAAACGTAAACCTATGAATCCTGTCCATGAGAGCACCCAAATGATACACGTGCCGCGTTGAGACCATGAATGGAATAAGTTATTTAGACGGGCATAAGCCTATAATCCCCAGTGAAACCATACTGGGTGTTGAACGAGATGGTTAAGTCTAAAATGCCACGCGCAGGCCAAGCGCCTCCTAATCATGAAGATCAGCGGAGTTTACCAGTGTGCTCCCGGCCCCCACGCAGGCGAAAAAATCGTGTAATCTTTATCCCTTTCTTTTACCAACTTGTTTTACCGCCAACAGGAAACTTGAGTCAAGGACGTGAAAGCATGGATCTATCAAAGATGAAAAGTGATGTGAAGAAGATGGCGTCGATTCCGGGGCCGTCCTGGCCGGCGTTGGCAGCCGTGACCGGCTGGCGATGGCGCCGCCGTCGGCGGACATGGACTATTGCCTGAAGGGTGCGCAGAGCTGCATCATCTGGGCTTACGTTGTCCCCTTCGAAGTGCTAAAGAACTATTTCAGTAAGGTCGAGCGCATGAGCATGAAGAAGTTCAGCTATTACGCTTACACAACGGCTTGGGCGTCGGCGGAACGAATCGCACGTTACATCGAGGATAACTCTGCGTTCAATGCGTTGCCGGTCGCTCCGAACGGGGTGTACCGGGGCGCCGGAGGCAAAAACGTCAGCATCAACCATGTGCTGGATACGGAGAGGACGGTCCCGCCCTTCTCGTTGCGCTACGGGGCGGTGGCCGCGGGCCTCGGGCACATGGGATAGTCCGGCAACATCGTGACGGAGAAATACGGAGGCTCCCTTTTTCTCGGGGGCGTCCTGACGACCGCTCCCTTTGAGCCCGATCCCATGGCCTCCGTGAACCACTGTAACAAGTGCAAGCTCTGTACGCAGGTCTGCACAACGGGGTTCTTTTCGCGGAGTGAGAGCGAGCCGCCCGTCATTATCGGCGCGGCCCCCAGGTCTACTCCAGGCGAAATGCCCAGCTGGGCTGTGCCATAGGATGCGCTGGCTTTACCGGCCTTTCCCGCGACGGCCGGCGGAGCACCTGGACTCCAGGGCATGCATGCCTGTCCCGCCTGCCAGAAAGGAGGATGACCGGTCGCTACGCCAAATACCGCATCATGCTACCAAAGTTTTTCTCGCCGCTGGAACCTGCAGTCCAACGACGGTTTAATAAAAATATTTGAGACGGATTCAGGCTAGTCGGAGAGATCGCGAACTTTGGCCTGCTGCCATTGGACAAAATACGCCCTCAGTGCGGCCTTTGCAGCCTGGTCTGCGTGACCGAGCCCCGACAGCGCCAGGAGCTGTTCGATCTCCTGCGCAACTCTGGCAAAGTCTACCTCGACAGGCAGGGGCGGGAGCTCGTGCGAAAATTTGACGCCAGTGGCCGTATAACCGAATATGTGCCCCCGCAAGAATAGCATTAAAAAATGATGATGAGACATACTGAGTCGGATCGGAAATACATGAATGACTAGAGTTAGACGCTCCCTGGCACAAGATAGTCGGGGCAGTAGCGCTACCCACCACAGCCTAACGTGTTGTGCGGGACCAACAAGCAAAATGGCACAGGAAATCATCTACCAGAGACTGCTTCAGAGTTCGATGACCCATTCAGTTTCTGTTGATGAATTAAAAATATCAGACGGGACGTGCACTAAACGAGCTTATATTCAAATGCCCGTTGATTCCTAACAGCGCGGCACGATAGAATGTCTACGGGAAAAGCCCCTCTAGATAAACAACGTATCATTGCGGTATTGTTGCCGTCGTTACGCAAAGTTCAGTACGTGCCAAATCAAGTCGGCTATTTTTTAATAACGCACACATGTTGTGACTGTATAAGTATGTGACTTACGCCCTCTAACTAACCTCTAGGAACGTCGTTACTTGTTTCAACGTTTTTAGTCTCGTCCTCCTTCTACGCTATCTCTTACCGATAAGAACTCCTCCTCCGATAAAACTTCGACAGATGATGCAGATATTTTGCTTGCGCCTTGCCAAAGCCCCTTAAACGTCGCCAGTAGTTGCTCTGCATACTCTCGTTCATTGTTCCAGAACGCCGAGTCATCAACATCCAAAGAGAAAGTCCCATCGTGAGTGGAGATAGGAGTAACCGTTTGTCTTCCGTCAACTACTAGGAATCTCACACCGACGTACTCGACGTGCTGGCGAATCTGTAAACCGTTAGCTTCAGCTCGTCGGAACTCATCGATATGTGAGGTTTCTGTGGTGATTATTCCTCGTACCTCAACCCCCTTTTGCGCCGCCGCGATCGCATCATCGATTATTTCAAATCGTGAAAAGCGGTAGAATCCGTTCGCAGTGTAGACAAAAATAACTTCCTGCTGAGCAGATTGAATAAGCTCTCTCATCAGGCTGTATATTTCTCTCCTGCTCTTTAACACCTTGAATCGGGGAACATCGTCAGAAACAGGTTGCCCTTTAGAAGTGAAAGTATGAACACGATCGATAACTTTAGGCATGAGCTCTTCCATGGCTCGGTTATCAGCCTGATGTTTCAGAATAACAGCATTAAGAGCGGCTTTAATGGGAACCGCAGTATAAGCAGTCGGTTTAGCTAGAGAGATCTCAATAAGTCCATTATCTGAAAGCTGCTCGAGATTTCGTTGAACATCTTGTCGATAGGAATCCATTAACTTGATGAGTTCCATAAGAGTTTTTGGACCATATTTCAGTAAAATAAGGTAGAGCCTAGCTAATTTATCGGACAATCCAAATACTGATAACGATATGACGAGTTCAGAGTCAATCTCCACGTAAGTTTATATTTCTCGCCAAGAATATAAAATTTTATAATTTCATTGACGAAGGGAGTGCTGCACGCTCTGCGCTACTCGCACGTAGTAGATACTACCTTGTGCCGCTTCTGTGGTACGCATGAATGACATTACCTCTTTAGATCGACTTCTGTTACGCTTTCACGGTGTCACTAGCAATACATAACCGACGTACAGTGCCTCGATGTGAGAAGTTGTTATACATTTGTTTAGTTCTTCACTGCAGCACAATGGGCACGTTGTAAATTCTAGAAAAAAGCATGGACGACACATGTAGTCAGAAAGCCATTGACCCTCGCGGTTCCATTCTGTCCTCTCTCACGTAACAAACAAACTCAAAAAGTGCTTGCATTTCGTATTTCGCATCACTTTGATCATGAGATAACACTAAACGTTGAGTTAAATAAGCCGTGACATGTTGACTTGTTACATAGACTGCATTTTCGCAGAGAAAAATTTTTGTTCCATAGGTTTATTTTATCAAATGTATGATTTAGTAGTGGTCCCGTATGTATAGAGATAACGCTAAGAAGAATAATTTCGGGTTAAAATGTTGTGGTATTGTTTATGCAAATGTTGGTTTAGAAGAATTGAGCGCTATCGTAGCAAGACTAAGAAGGAATAGAAACGTACCTCACGTTAACTGCGAGGACAGTAATGAGAATTATAACCTGCAGTTCACGGTAATAGCTAATGACTACTCACATTTTAAAGAAATTATTATGTCCCAGTGCAATTTTGATGTTAAGTTTAGATATGGTTATCTTAACGTTTAAGTGACAGATTACTATCTCTCTTCCACGTTTCAGCAGTTGCCCAACAACACTCATATGAGGCTACCGGTGATCTAGTAGCTTTTTGTGAATTTAGGGACCCAGCTCATAAGTTTCTGTGCTACTGCGACAGGTGCTAAGAAGGGAACGGGGGATGTGGCGTCGAGTGAAGTGCAATAGAGTGGAGTGGCCTCATCCCTTCTCGCACCGATCAGCTACGTTATGTAGTGGTGGTGTGGTAGTAGTTGCAGTAGGATAAAAGTAGGATAAAAAGTGACAGTGTGAGAACTTGTATTCTACTCTCTTTGCTACTTCATTCGCATTGAGTGCACCATTAATTTATTTATTCAAAATAAATTATTTAAAAGTTTAAATAAATATTTCTGCAACGGGGTGTCGAGCAGCAGTAAAACATTGGATAAAAGCTCTCTGATTCTTGTAGTAAGCTCCCACAGCATTTGCTACCTTCTCAATGTCCATGTAACAGTTTTAATACCGCTCGAGAATTCATGGACACATCGTAATTGCGATATACCCTGAAACACTTTTGAATCTAACGATCAACAGAATATTGACACCTGAAAATTCAAACGATGTATATCAAACAAATGGAGAAGGCTCGAGATGTTATCCAAAAAGAAAGATTTGGCTAAGATGAAGGAACCGGAAAAGGAATATACCACCGCGTACGGCCTCAGGTATTTTGATAAAAGTATACCGAAATATGTCATGCCTGAAGAAGGCATGCCAGCAGAGGCAGCCTATCGCTTAATACACGACGAACTGAACTTGGACGGTAACCCCTCCCTGAATCTGGCCAGCTTTGTAACCACCTGGATGGAACCAGAAGCAGACCTACTAATTACCGAAAACATCAACAAAAACTTCATTGACAACGATGAATACCCTCAAACAGCGAAAATGGAGGAACGAGTCGTTAATATGCTGGCCCGACTCTTTAACGCCCCGGAAGAGAGTCAATCAATTGGAACCAGTGCCATAGGATCATCAGAAGCCATTATGCTGGGACTTTTGGCGCATAAATGGAGCTGGAGAAAGCGCAGACAGGCTGAGGGTAAACCGTACGATGCGCCCAATATCGTCATGGGGGCAGATGTGCACACCGTGTGGGAGAAATTCGCCCGCTACTTCGATGTAAAACTGAAGTTAATCCCCCTAGAGAGAGAGACCTACGTCGTAACCGCGGACGACGTGGCAGAGGAGATCGATGAGAACACCATCTGCGTCGGCGCGGTTCTGGGGACGACCTTCACCGGACAGATGGACCCCATAAAAGAAATTGACCGACTCCTCATTGAGATCAAAGAAGCCAAGGGCTGGGATATCCCCATCCACGTCGATGCTGCGAGTGGAGGATTTGTCGCGCCATTCATACACCCCCATCTAGAATGGGATTTCAGACTTTCACAAGTGAAATCAATCAATGTCTCTGGACATAAATATGGCTTGGTCTACCCGGGAGTCGGTTGGCTGGTGTTCAAAGACAAAGAAGACCTCCCCGAAGACTTGATCTTTAAGGTGACCTATCTGGGAGGGCTCATGCCCAATTATTCCCTGAACTTCTCCAAGGGGAGCGGCACTATCATTGCCCAATACTATAACCTCATAAGACTGGGAAAGCGAGGGTATCGGGACATCATACAAAATATGATCGACAACAGTAGGTATCTGGCTAAAAAGTTACGGTCGTCGAACAAATTTGAAATCATCAATAAACAAGATATGTTCCCTATTGTCACGGTACGCTTAAAAGACGCCAGTTTTACTGTCTTTGAACTCTCAGAAAAGCTCCGGGAAAAAGGCTGGATCGTGCCGGCCTACACCCTACCTGAGCATGCAGAGGACATCGCCGTTATGAGGATGGTGATAAAGGAAAATTTCAGCAGAGATATGGTGGAGATACTCTTTAATGACATAATGAACACTTACAACAGCCTTGAACTGTCAGAAGCCGAGAGAGAAGAACGTATAAAAGGCAGGGAGCGATTGTCTCTGCTGTACTAACCATAGCTATAACATACACCCCTCTGAATTGATGCGTGAGAGATGTCGGACTCTCGTTTCATATCTCTCTTGATGTTCTGGTGGTAACGACGTGCTCAATCTTGAAGGTGTGGGGCCCCATGACAACGCTTGTACTTCCGGCCGCTACCGCACGGACACAGATCGTTACGTCGCGCTGTGGCGAAGGCCTGCCGGAGCCTTTGCTCATCTTCGGTAGCATAAATTCGCATGATCTCGGCTGGTGCCCATCCCCTGCGCAAGAGATCAGCCATGATCCGCATAGGCCGGTCGATGTGTTTGAAGAACGCTTTGTACCCCGCACACAGGTAGTTTAACCCGTCTTCACCATCGGGGGTTGAGATAAATCGATTTTTTGGGCACTCCCCATGACACACAAACCGCACGCGGCACTCGCGGCAGTAGCGCGGGAGGGCATCGCGTTTTGCGAGGCCAAACGCGCGTTGCTTGTCTGACGCTACCAGTTCACGCATTGAAGTTTCAAGAATATTGCCGAGGAAGTAGGTTGGCTCCACGAAGTGATCGCACGAGTACAGATCTCCGTTATGTTCGAGTGCGAGTGCCGAGCCACAGGTCGGTGCAAAGATGCACAGCGCTGGCGCAGCACCTGCCCACGCCGCTAACGCTGCATCAAAGAACTGCACGTACATGCGGCCGACATCATGACGCACCCATTCATCAAAAATGGTGATCAGAAAGCGCCCCCACTGGTCCGCTGTTACTGAGCGATCAGTTACGGTATCGCCTTCTTGAAATCCCGTCGCATTGTCGCGCTCCACAATCGGTATGAGCTGTATGAACTCCGCGCCTACTTCATCGCGAAAAAAGCGGTACACATCCAGAGGGTAATCAGCATTCGCTGCATGGACCGTAGCAAGAATGTTAAATTCTACGCCATGCTCGCGCATGAGCGTCGCCGCGCGCATGACAGTATCGAAAGTTGGCCCTCCTTTCTTATCCCGTCTGTATACGTCGTGGAACTCCCGCGGGCCGTCGAGGCTGAGCCCGATAAGAAATTTGTTCTCGTGGAAGAACTCACACCATGCTTCATCGATGAGCGTCCCGTTAGTCTGCAAGGTGTGCTCGATGGTCAAGCCCGGTCGTGCAGTCCGTTGTTCAAGCGCGATCGAGCGTCGAAAAAAGTCCAGACCCATAAGTGTCGGTTCGCCCCCCTGCCACGCTATGGTTGCGACTTCTTGTTGTTGCGTTAAGTACTGGTGGAGATAGGCTTCCAGCACGTCATCTGACATGCGAAAGCGGCTTCCCGGATAGAGTCGCTCCTTCGATAAGAAGAAACAGTAGGAGCAGTTAAGGTTGCAGGTAGCACCAGTAGGCTTGGCCAAGACGTGGAACTTTCGAGACGTGCTCGTTGTTACGTCTGCATCCTTGTTTGAAACGGTTTTCATCACAGTGTACCTCTCGCTCACACTACATTACGCTACATAATGCTGTACAAATTTATTCGTTTCGTCATATATTAGTTATATGCTAATTTTGCACAGTTTTTCGACTTCTTTGTTGTGTCAAGATATGAAAATTATTAGCACGTGGGCAATGCTTATAAACATGCATCACGATTTAAGTTAAAACTCCTAACAACCAGTTACCATTGGTTTAAAGAGAAAGATGACTTAAAGGATTGAGATTGTATGTCTGACTCACAGCCGTTCCCACGCGTCAGTGGAAGGTGAGATATAGTACAATGAAAAAAATAGTCTCGAGAGGGATAAAATGGGTAACAAGCCAGAACACAGTCTTACAGAAGACCTACAATCCGCGATTGATGCGCGTGGCTTGCAAATAGGTGAAGTACTCGGACAAGCTCGGCAGTTCACTACAGTTTCTGGGCTCGCTTTCGGTTTCCTATTGAATATAGCAGCTTCATCCGGCGGGGGCCAAACTGTTCCAAGGGTTATCGGCCGTACCCTTATAGCTTTAGCACTTGTCAGCACTGCTGCTGCAATTCTTATCTTCGCCTTACCCGCTATATATACTCAAATTAAGTTTCCTATGGATAAGAAGCATATATTGCGCTTCTACGTGTGGAGTCACAGGTTTATATTATGCGGAATTGCATTTCTCAGTGTGGGCCTATATGCTGCGGTGTGGTTTGCCTTGGACAAGCTCATACTCTTCGATTGGCCTGCTCCCATACTCGCTACAGGCATATTTATAATCCCACTCACTGTATACAGCCTGAGGAAAATCGGTGGTCCAACAGAAATTACATAAAGAGATGGGATGGGGCAACAATGTGGTGTACCTTTACTACTTACCTGTATTTTATCTTCTCATCCAACAATAGTTTTAGCGTTTTCAATCATAGTATTTTAACTTGTAATTTGCAGCGCGCTCCTTTTCAACACAATCACTCAACAAGTAAGTACAGTTCGGCGCCGGCACTTAATTTAATACTCTGTCCTTATAAGATCTCCCATGTCCTCACTTTGCGTACGCTTCTGCGGTAAAGGACAGTTCTACGATAACTCTCAGCCAAAGACTCCATTGAGGCCCTTGCCCAAATTCATCGCGGCTAATCCAAGAAATATGACGATGAGCACTGCGGTGTAATGTTCTACGTTCCAGGCCTTCCAACTGTCTAACGTTTGCGCCGCCTTATCGCCCAAGATGAAAGATGCTAACACAGGGATGATAACGAGCGCACTGCTGATGATGATGAAGATGGAAAATACGGTGATATTTAGGAGACCGCTTACTTGCGCTTGAACGATGGCCAGAGCCGCTATTATGGTGAGTGTGAGGTTTTTCGGGTAAGCGGCTGAGAGCAGTAAGCCTAGTCCAAACGCTTTAGCTGACGTAAAAGTATCCATTGCATTTATCCGCGTGAGCAATTTCGGCTGCTTTCCTATCTGTATGCTGATTCTCCACTCCATGATAGCCAAGAACAAAAGCAGCACGCCGCCTAACAGCCTAATGATCGAGGCTCCGATTGAGGGTTCGCTGCCAGGCGAAAAATTTTGCGTGCCGGCAATTACGAGCACGGCGCCCCCGAGGATAATAAGGCCTAAGATCCAGCCGAAGAGGAATGTCAGACTGTTACTCCTCGCTCGCTTGGACAAGAGCATCGAGATGACGGCGATGATGGATAAGGGGCTAATCATGACGCCAATGGCTAACGGCAGGATGTCGCCAACGGGGTTTACCATGTTAAGCTCCCATAAGGATAAGTTCCAATTGTCATAGCTATTCGGTATTTCTCAATAATAATTATATGTTTGGTTATCGAGTTGATTATCATCTAGTGTGTGCAGCCTATTCTTAGTTAGTGCGTCTACCTCAACCCCGTTTTAATTCTCACTCTGGAAAGATCGATCGCCGCTAATTGCACTCCCTTAAAATTAAAATTGTTATTACCTATCTTTTCTTAATCCTCGTGTCCTTTTCCGCTAGTATTTTCCTCAATTCGGTAGTTTCAATTTCATGTGGTAGGTAGTTAGGTATAGAGTGCGTAATACTCTGAATCGTTGCACGCCGTATCATTACGCATCTTTCCACTGTAAAACGTGTATCTGCAGTTCATTTTTTGAATTTCATTTTTGTCATAATTTTTGACTTTGATAACGCATGAAGTCTAGTCTTGACGCAGATTATCTTGGTGCAAGACTGAAGAGCGTCAAAATAATACTTAGCGTGACCGCGATGATGACCGTCGCCCACGCGATGATATTGAACGTCCTCGTGTTGACGTACTCGCCCATGATCTTCCTATCGTTAGCGATTACGAGCATGTAGATCAGCACAAACGGAATTAAGATCCCATTAGCCACTTGAGACAGGAATAGTATAGAGAGGTAGGGGACACCCGGAAGGGACATGAGAATCACCGCAAGTATGATGATTCCTGCATACATTCCGTGAAATATCGGAGCCTCTCTGAAACTGTTGGAGACGCCCGCTTCAAATCCCAATGCCTCACACACGTAGTGCGCGGTTGACAGGGGCAAAATGCTGGCAGCGAATAATGCCGCGTTAAGAAACCCAAATGCAAACAGGAACGATGCATAGTTACCTGCAAAGGGACCTAGCGCTGCGGCCACATCGGCGGCACCCCTGACCGGTATGCCGTGCACAAAGATTGTCGCGGCGCAGGCGACGATGATAAACCAGGCGACTACGTTGGTAATAACGGAACCGACGATTGCGTCGGTTCGGGAATAATTCAGATGTTTTAGCGGGACGCCTTTCTCCACCACTGACGCTTGGATGTAAAATTGCATCCACGGCGCTATGGTATTACCGACCAATCCCACAAGCATGAGGATAAACGCCGAATCAAAGCTTATCTGAGGGACAACGGTGTTCACTCCGGCAACGCTCCAATTGGGGTGGGCCAAGAACCCTGAGATGAGATAGGAGACGTAGAGCGCTGAGGCGCCTAAGAACACCTTCTCGACATTCCTATAGTTCCCCTTTATGACCAAAATCCAGACAAAGAGACCGGCTAACGGCAAAGATATGAAGGGCTGGACGCCGAAGATGGAACCACCCACGGATATTCCCGAGAATTCAGCAATCGTATTTGCAAAATCAACTACGACCAGTACTAGCATGATGGTCAACGTGAGCCGCACTCCCGCCTTCTCTCGGATAAGGGATGCGAGGCCTTTGCCGGTGACAACCCCCATCCGTATACCCATTTCCTGCACCACAGCGAGTGCCACTGTCATGGGGATTATCGTCCACAGCAAGATGTATCCGAACTGCGATCCCGCGAGTGAATAGGTAACGATGCTGGGGGCGTCATTATCCAAGCTGGAGGTGATGATGCCGGGCCCCATTATGGCAAGAAACAGTATAAGCCTTGTGAACCAAGGGCTCCTAAAGTAACGAAGAAGAATGCCGTAATTCACGTTTGATCTCCCTGCTTCACATTACTTAACTACTACGTCTTTGGGATGTATTTCCGGACTCTAGGCTATATCATGACCAGTGCATCATTGATGTGATGATGCCATTTAACTTTTTGCTGCCTTCCACAAGCTATCATTCTCCAAGTAATGAAACCGAGGGGCAATGTTTACGCATGTTTACGCAAAAGTTGACTAAAGTAAACTTCTAATAATAACTCGCTGTACTATTCCTCAACGTGCAACGGCGACGTGAAGTAAAACGTAGGCCCCTATCCAACTCAAACTCTGGCCAGGCCCGCGCCGTATCGCTCAACAATCTTTTTGTGTACCGCCAAACCAACGTCGTCCCTTCATATTTATCGTGCGAATACAATCATTCCAAGATACTGTGTAAGCTTTTATTAATAAGAGTTAAACGTTGCCGCTCTCGCTTTTCTTCTGAATTACAGCGATATGTCTGCCGACGTAAGCATCTTAATTGTGCATACTCAAATATAGTTGAAAAAGCTAAAGAGAGCTTATTTGTAGTATAGTTTTGAATTTTTGGATGGATGGCTACATGCGCCACGTCTCCTGAAAGTGCCTCACTCGAAACAACATTTGGCGTGATGAGTTACTTATTTGAATGTTTGCGTTGGCCAATGAGCTACCGTACCGCCGTATATCAACATGACGCGGCTGATGAGATAGAGCGTGAAGCCGTGCCTGAGGGATACAGACGCTGATTGTTTATTCCGATCATTCTTCCGTATTTCTAGCGAACCCGAGATATGAACGTAAAATAGTGACGGATGATATGCCAACATCACGCGCTGCGGTGCTAAAGACGCGACTAACCAGCTGGTCTCAACTTCAGTTTGACTTATCACTGCAGCATCACGACAGCCGGATTATTGCTCATCACTGACTTGCATACGTCGGTGTTCTGGGGCATAGTCTGTGTTCTACCAAAAAAGCATCGATTATGATGTATAACTTTTTAAATCCGCATGTTCTTGCATGCTCTGAATATTACGGACTTCATAAAGATGGGGAACGAATAGTGAACATGAAACAGAAGAATATAGGAAATAATATCATTATCATAGCCGGGTACCAGGCCATTGAGCTGGCAAAAAAGAACTTCGACCAGCTCACGCAACTGGTGAAGGACAAGAAGGTCAAGAGTGAGGGCATGATCCTTGTCGACCAAGACAAGGACGGTCAGGTAAGCATCAGTGAGACAGGCGACCATCTGGGTCGAAAGGGAATGGGCTGGGGTGGCGGTGTCGGCCTCCTCGTAGGACTCTTCTCGCCTCCGTTACTGGCCTCGATTGCTGTGGGCGTCGCAGCTGGTGGCCTGATAGGCAAGTTCGCCAAGCACAAGGTCGAGAGCGGCATCGAGAGAGAGATCGGCGACAGGCTCAAGCCGGGTACAGCCGTCATCATCGCCATCGTCGACGACGAGGACCAACTCGCAGCCGAGCAGGCGCTCGCTGACTCGCCGGCCAAATCGGTCGCGCATGTGGACAAGAGGGGTCTTAAAGGTCTTAAAGAAAGCCTAGCCGAGGCGGCCGGCAAGTTCAGCCCTGACCGCACTGTACTGCCGATTCCCGACCGCAGCTTCGGAGGGACAATCGGACACACGTTGGATCAATCAGTTGCCGACTGGACCATTGTCCCAGGACCTAAGGCGCCGGATAATGCCCCTAACGTCCTAGTTATCCTTATAGACGATGCCGGATTCGGCAACCCCGACACGTTTGGCGGACCGATTAGCACCCCCAACCTCACGCGGGTGCAGGAAATGGGCCTCACCTACAATCGCCTCCACGTGACGGCGGTGTGCTCCCCGACCCGCGCGGCACTGCTGACCGGCCGCAACCAGCACCGGGTGGGAATGGGCTCGATAGCCGAATTTCCAGCCCCGTTCCCTGGATACACGGCGATCAGACCGAGAAGTTGTACGCCCTTCCCCCGCATCCTGCGAGAGAACGGTTACGTTACGGGGGGGTTCGGCAAGTGGCACATGACCCCGGACAATGTCCAGGGTGCCGCGGGGCCATTCGACAACTGGCCGCTAGCATGGGGATTTGACCACTATTGGGGGTTCTTGAGCGGCGCGGCCGGCCAGTACGATCCCATCATCACGCAGGACAACTCTACGTTAGGCGTGCCGGAGGGCAAGGACGGCTCGCAATATTACTTCCCCGACGACCTGACCGATAAAGCCATAGAGTGGCTGCACGCGGTGCGTGCCCAAGATCCAGCCAAGCCGTGGATGATGTACTACTCCACCGGCTGCAGCCACGCACCCCATCACGTAGCGAAAGAGTGGGCTGACAAGTACAAGGGTAAGTTTGACCAAGGCTGGGACAAACTCCGCGAGGAGACCTTCTCGCGGCAGAAGAATCTGGGGATCATCCCCCAGGACACTGAACTGACCAAGCGGCCGGACCTCTTCCCTGCATGGGACTCGCTGAACGACGCACAGAAGAAGCTCTACGCTCGCCAGATGGAGGTCTTCTGCGGTTACTCGGAGAACGCCGACTGGAATGTCGGTCGACTTCTCGATGCCATCGAGGAGATGGGGGACCTAGACAACACGCTCATCTTCTACATCTGGGGCGACAACGGTGCGAGCTTGGAGGGCACGCTCACCGGTTCGTTCAACGAGACAACCTTCCTCAACGGCATCGTTCTCGACGCCGACCAGCAGTTGAAACTCATCAACGAGTACGGTGGCATTGACGCCCTCGGCGGAATCCATACCGCACCGCACTACGCTTCGGCGTGGGCTCACGCTGGTAACACTCCTTTCCAGTGGGGTAAGCAGACGGCCAGCCACCTCGGAGGGACACGAGACCCGATGGTCGTCGCGTGGCCGAACCGGATCGAGGCCAGTCGTGATCTCCGATCCCAGTTCACACACTGTATTGATGTTGGTCCGACCATCCTCGAGGCAGTGGGGATCCCCGAGCCCAAGGCGGTCGACGGAATCGAGCAGGAGCCCATGGACGGCACGAGTTTTCTCTATACTTTCGAAGACGCTAACGCCGCCGAACGTCACACGGTACAGTACTTCGAGATGTTAGGCAGCCGGGCCATGTACAAAGATGGCTGGTGGGCGTGCTCTAGACTGGACAAGCCCCCATGGGACTTCTCTCCTGAAACGATGCAGCGGTTTGGACCGGGAGGGACCTGGCACCCAGACAAAGACGTTTGGGAACTCTACTACCTGCCTGAAGACTTTTCCCAAGCCAAAAATGTCGCCGCTAAGCACCCTGACAAGATCAAAGAGCTGCAGGACCTGTGGTGGGAAGAGGCCGCGCGCAACAGGGCGCTGCCGCTACTCGGGGGCTTATCTCCATTCTTCGGCATTCTGCCTCCGTTGCCTACGGTCACTCGGTTCACCTTTGCCGGTGATGTCCAGAACGTGCAGCGCGGCATGATCCCGCGCGTTTACGGACGGTCGTATTCCATCGAAGCAGAGCTCAATGTGCCTGACAAAGGCGGAGAAGGCGTGATCGTCGCCAATGCCGACTTCATAGGTGGGTTCGGCCTGTGGGTCGACGACAAAGGGATGCTGAACCACACCTACTCATTCCTTGGTGTAGAGTCCTACAGGCAGACCGCTACCGAGAAGATACCGACAGGTGACACTACCGTGCGTATGCAGTTCACGGCCGACGAGCCCAAACCGGGTACCGGAGGGCAGGTCACGCTGTTTGCGAACGAGAAGAAGATCGGTGAGGGCAGGATCCCGCGGACAGTGCCCCTAGCCTTCTCGACCTATGCGGGTATGGACATAGGCCGCGACAACGGTTTGGTTGTTGACCGAGCGTATGAAGACAAGGCTCCCTATGCTTTCACCGGCACGGTTAAGAAAGTGGTCTTCGACCTGACACCCGCTACTTCAGAAGACGAGAAGAAGCTGCACGAGGCTGCGCAGCACGCTAACATCGCGCATGGAGCTTCCGGATAAGTGTGAGTCAAAAGGCAGGTTTGAGCGTGGATAACAATGAGAATGGAGGTAAATCCCCCACTTCCGTTCCTCCCCTACCATCTGATGAGTACAAATTACTAGACATACTAAGGTAAAAGTGCAATCGCTTTATGCCTGGATTTGTGGGGGGTGTTAGGGATCGCAGCCTTGTGTCGAAAAGCATAGAAAAATGTATTAAGCAATGGCAGTAGTGGCAGATATGCAACAGGATAAAGTAGAGGTTGAGGTTGTTCATATCATACTCTTTGCTGTAAAATGGAGGTAAATAATGAAAATAAACGCACCTGAATATGACTGTACAATTTCGTGCAGCGCCAAGTTATCACACGAGGTGATGCACTATGCCTGAACAATGGAAGGGAAAGCTGGCTGTCGATGTCCGTGACGCAACTCGGGATTGGACGCCGTTCGTGCAGCCCACCGCTCCGGAAAACGCACCGAACGTGCTGTTCATCGTCTGGGACGACGTCGGCTATGGCGCGATGGACGTCTTCGGGGGACCCATTGAGACGCCCACGATGCGACGCATCGCAGAGAAGGGGTTACGCTATTCGAACTTCCACACGACTGCGCTCTGCTCACCAACCCGCTCCAGCATTTTGACCGGGCGCAATGCGACGAGCAACGGCATGGCGTGCATTACCGAAGGGGCAGACGGATTTCCGGGCAGTAGTGCCCGCATCCCCTTTGAGAACGGCACTATCGCTGAAGTGCTGAACGAACGGGGATGGAATACATATGCTATCGGGAAATGGCACCTGACTCCCGCGGAGGAAATAGATGCGTCAGCGTGGAAGAATCGCTGGCCACTCGGGCGCGGATTTGAACGCTTTTACGGGTTCTTGGGCGGTGAAACCAACCAGTGGTACCCCGACCTTACTTACGATAACCATCATGTGGAACAACCATATGCACCCGACGAGGGTTACCACCTTTCTAAAGATATTGTCGACAAAGCCATCGAGTTCATCCGGGACGCTAAGACGGTTGCGCCGGACAAACCATTCTTCATGTACTTCTGCTCGGGTTGCGGCCATGCTCCGCACCACGTTTTTAAGGAGTGGGCTGATAAGTATAAGGGAAAATTCGACATGGGTTATGAAGCGATCCGGGAGGGAATTCTCGCGAACCAGAAGAAGCTGGGGATACTGCCAGAGAACGTTGGGCTTTCTCCCATCAATCCACACGGAGAGCCTCAAACCGCCAGTCCGGATGATAAGCCGTGGCCACTGCTCGACTGGGTTCGTCCGTGGGATTCGCTTAACGACGATGAGAGAAAGCTCTTTGTGAGGATGGCTGAGGTGTATGCGGGATTCGTATCTTACACCGATAATGAGATCGGCCGCCTGCTTGACTACCTTGAAGAATCAGGGCAACTTGACAACACGATAATCGTGGTCGTCTCTGACAACGGGGCGAGCGCCGAGGGAGGTCCTAATGGTTCGGTTAACGAAAATAAGTTCTTTAACAACATCCCCGATACCATTGAGGAGAACCTAAAGCACCTTGATGAGCTGGGCAGCACGACGACCTACAACCACTACTGCACCGGGTGGGCGTGGGCGTTCGATACGCCCTTCCCGTATTGGAAGCGCTTTGCAGGCTATGAAGGCGGGACCGCGGACATGTGCCTCGTCGCATGGCCTCAGGGCATTTCGGCGCGAAATGCGGTGCGGCAGCAGTACATTCACGCGGTGGATATCGTGCCGACGGTCTACGACCTCCTCGACATTGAACCACCCGATGTAATCAAAGGGTATTTGCAGAGCCGCATAGAGGGTGAGAGCTTCAAGAGCTCGATTGACGATCCGAGTGCACCAGAAAAAGAGGCTCAGTTCTATTCGATGCTCGGTCAGCGTGCTATGTACCACCAGGGGTGGTTGGCAAATACCGTG
Source organism: Candidatus Acidiferrales bacterium (assembly GCA_035624185.1). GTDB lineage: Archaea > Halobacteriota > Bog-38 > Methanoflorentales > Methanoflorentaceae > DASPRZ01. The sequence goes on along the minus strand of DASPRZ010000072.1, from coordinate 25,856 downwards.
CACCCCCCGCTCTCGGGATGGGGTAATTACGCCCGTGATGTATGGGAGCTTTACAATCTTAGGGAAGACCGGTCGCAGATGACTAATGTCGCCGAGCAGCACCCTGATAAACTGGAATTTCTTAAGGGACTGTGGAACTATGCCGCTGGTGTCTACAACGGGCTGCCACTGGACGATCGCACGCCGTTAGAAATATTTAGCGTGCCACGCCCTCAGCCATCTAAGCCACGAGACCGTTATATATATTACCCCGATACCGCAGAGGTGCCTGAGTCTGTTTCAGTTAATACCCAAGGGCGTTCATACGGTATAGCCGCAGGTGTAATCGTTGCCTCCGCTGAAGCGTCGGGTGTGCTCTTTGCCCAAGGTCACCTCCTAGGGGGTCACTGTCTGTATATTCAGGACAAGAGACTCCACTATGTCTATAACTGGCTTGGGGAAGACATACAAAAAGTCACCTCGAACGTTGAGATTAGTACTGGTCGACACGTCTTCACTGCGGGATTTAACAAGACGGGGCAGGACCCACAGACCGGGAGCGCCCTCGGCACCCTCACCCTCTTCATTGATACGGAGCAGGTGGGGCAGGCAGAGATCAAGACGCAGCCCGGCAGCTTCGGCCTTTCAGGAAACGGGCTCTGCGTCGGCCGAGATCCCGGATCTCCAGTCTCGCTGGATTATAAGACACCATTTACTTTCACTGGCGGCACTATCGAGAGAGTGGTGATAGATGTTACTGGTGAACGATACATCGATTATGAGAAAGAGGTCAAGGCGTGGATCATGAGGGATTAGTGGCTACTACAGATTAACCGTCGGGGCATATACCCCGCCACAGAACTTCTGTATGAGAGACACCCGAATTAAAATGAGTAAAAGGTGCTTGTGCCTCACATCTGTGAGCTAGGGGCACCTCCTCAAAATATTATCAACATGGAGAGTTTCGGGTCGGCAATAGGGCTAGAGAGGACATCCTTGGAGTGTTTTGGTTCGAACAGTTCCCCCTATATCATCACCTGGGAGGAAATGAACAGTTTTTGATGATATACAAATTTTTTAAAAAGAAAAAAGAAATGGGTAGATTTTTACCAATCACCAATCAATAGTCGAGTTTTTAACGTATTAGATAATGTGTGTTGCCCTCCAGATATTACTGCTGCCTCATTACTTGCGGATGGCACATACTGGCTCGCAGATGGCACTTCTTGACTAACGGTAGCGAAATTGACTGTTATCACTATATCATTACTCACGGAGGGCGCGTATGGACCATCACCATAGAAGACGACCCTGAAGTGGTAGTCCCCTGTATATCCATAAGGGAACTGCCACATATCAGTCCACAGCCAATTATCGGTGAAGTATCCATTATTATCGGTCGTGGTATCTCGTTGCGTGTCATACCATTGGCCGTTGTAAAACGCCTGCTCGGTCAGCACTGCGCCAGGTATAGGGGTGCCGTCTGCGGCTGTGAGCTGTCCGCCGACATCAAAGTAGACGTCGTACGGTACCGTTAGCTGTGTGCACTGGCACTGAGAGATCGTGAAGACAAGCGCTGTTGGCGTGATGTCTGGTACTGGAGTGTAGACGGGAATCGGCACTGCTATGGGGTAGACTATGGGTATGAATATGAGCGGTCCGCCGAATATTGGGATTGGATGTGGATAGATGATTCGGTTCCACGGGCGGTATGGGCGATAGACGAAATGCCCTGGGCGGTATGGGTGTGGATGGGGATGTGGAAGCGGGCGTGGGCCTGGGCCGGGACGCATGATTGGACCAGGATGCACACCTGGGTGTGGGTTAGGGCCACGGCCGCCGCCTCCACCAACGCCTGGGCCACGGCCGCCGCCTCCACCAACGCCTGGTCCACGGCCGCGAATTTGATCGTTCGTGTGATCAACGATCATTTTAGTTGGAACGATAGGTTGCTGCGCGGTAGACGCCTCAGCAAAAGCTGTTCCTATAATCCATATGATGAACATGAAAATTGCTGTTGCCATTACTATTTGCCTTTTCATTTCTCTACCTCACACGCTTCATATTGTTACTATCTCACAATTTCATCCAACTATTATGATCTTACAAGGGCCAATTACCTTTATAGCAAACACACCGAGACGTGTTTTCAGCAGTTATGGAACTTTTATTGGAGGGGCACTTCTAGAACTATAATTGTGTCCACTCAATCAATTTATTTCAAGGCGACTTTATATATCCTTCTCCCATTTAAAGCGGAAAATAAAGAGCGACAATTTGATAGTACATAAACAACTTACAACTTTTACATTTTTGGAGGTATGGGAGCCCATATAATGAGATCTGCCGGTGCCTTACGCCATAAATGACTATATGTGGGACTTTACTTGGAAAAGCTCTCTCTTAAATTAGTAGATTGGAGGAATTATATGCCAAAACAGTTTAAAGGCGTCATTAACGTTGACATTAGAGACTCGACCCCAGATTTAGAACTATATCAACAGCCAAAGGCGCCAAAGGGCGCGCCTAACGTGCTGTACATAGTGTGGGATGATACCGGTTTCGCAGCATGGTCGCCATTCGGTGGGCTGATTGAGATGCCTACTATGCAGCGCCTCTGCGACATGGGTCTGCGCTACACTCAGTTTCACACGACGGCTCTGTGTTCACCAACTCGCTCGTGTTTGCTCACCGGTCGTAACCACCACATGAACGGAATGGCGTGCGTCGCTGAGATACCGACTGGATATCCCGGCTCGAACGCCCACATCCCATTTGAAAACGCGACGATCTCCGAAATCCTTAGCGAACGTGGCTGGAACACATACGCGGTAGGCAAGTGGCACCTGTGCCCCATCGACGAGTGGAACATGGCATCGAGCAAGCGCAACTGGCCCATCGGTCGCGGATTTGACCGCTACTACGGTTTTCTCGGCGGTGAAACCAACCAATGGTACCCCGACCTTGTCGAGGATCAACACTACGTAGAACAGCCTTACTACCCAGAGGAGGGATACCATCTCAGCAAGGACTTGGTGGACAAAGCCATCCAGTTCATCCAAGACGCCAAGCAGGTTGCCCCAGACAAGCCCTTTATGCTATACTTCTGTCCTGGCGCAACCCACGCGCCGCACCATGCGCCCAAAGAGTGGATCGAGAAGTACAAGGGCAAGTTCGACATGGGCTACGAAAAGTATCGCGAGATTGCCATCGCGAACATGAAGAAGCTGGGCATTATTCCCGAGAACACTGATTTGTCGTCTATCAACCCGATGCCTGAGGGTACATTTTCTCCGCTAGATGAGGTGCGTTCGTGGGATTCATTGAACGATGACGAAAAACGGCTCTTTGCTCGCATGGCCGAGGTCTTCGCCGCCTTCTCCAGTTATACCGACTACGAGATAGGCAGGCTGATCGATTTCTTGGAGCAGTCGGGCGAGCTTGACAATACTCTTATCGTCTGGGTCTCTGACAACGGTGCTAGCGGTGAGGGCAGCCCCAACGGATCCGTCAACGAGAACAAGCTCTTCAATAGTTGGCCGGATGATCTCGCTGAGAACATGAAGCACATTGAGGATTTGGGGAGCCCTCACACCTACAACCACTACCCTACCGGTTGGGCGTGGGCTTTCAACACACCCTTCAAGATGTTCAAGCGGTTCTCCTACAACGGCGGCATCTGTGATCCGTTAGTCATCGCCTTTCCATCTGTCATCAAAGATAGGGGAAGCATTCGTCACCAGTACCACCACGCTATCGACATCGTCCCGACGATCCTGGAATGTTGTGGGATCGAGATGCCCGCGTACCAGAAAGGCTACCCGCAGACGCCGATCCAAGGCGTGAGCATGAAGTACACCTTTGACAATCCGGACGCACCCACTCACAAAGAGACCCAGTACTACGCCATGCTTGGCACTCGCGGCATATGGCACAAGGATTGGAAAGCGGTCACTGTTCACGGGCCATTTTCGGGCATGGGCAATTACATGCAAGACAAGTGGGAACTCTATCACGTGCATGAGGATCGCTCAGAATCGCACAACCTGGCCGATAAGTACCCCGAAAAGCTACAGGAACTGATTGCTCTGTGGTGGATGGAGGCGGGCAAGAATAATGTCTTGCCACTGGATGATCGTCTCCCAATCGAGATTCTTTTGAGCCTTGTCAAAGAATATTCGGCGATAGCTGCGCCGCGCAACACTTACACGTACTACCCATACACATTGGAAGTGCCGGAAGCAGCAGCTCCCAACATCCGTAATCGCTCGTACACCATCCTAGCTGAAGTAGACATTGATGCTCCGAATGCAGAGGGAGTAGTGCTCGCACAAGGTTCGCGGTTCGGTGGGCATAGCTTGTTCATCAAGAACAATAAGCTGCACTATGTGTACAACTTTCTTGGAATTACTGAGCAGAAGTTCGTCTCCAACGCGAATGTGCCGGCAGGCAAGGTCATTCTGAGCGCCGAATTCACGAAGGAAAAGGAGGAGCCTCTATTTGTTGCCAACGGCACATTAAAGCTGTACATCAACGATGAAGCAGTCGCCGAGGGCAAAATGAAGAGCCAACCTGGAGCCTTTGGGTTAGCCGGTGCAGGACTCGTCGTTGGACGACAGAGCTCTGATCCTGTGAGTGTTGAGTACACACCGCCCTTCAAATTCACCGGCGGCACTATCAAGCAAGTGACGATCAATGTAAGTGGTGAGGACTTCTTCGATTTTGAGACTGAAGCGAAGGCGATATTCGAACGTGAGTAATCGAGCGGAAGTTCTGGACAATTAATTGAAGCCCCTGAATGTAGATCGCTCCAGGAAAAGGGGGACCAGCAGACCGACCAAGATAACACACAAAAATAAGAGTAAAAATTCTTGCGGATGGTGCAACCAGCCTGCTATTTCCTATTTCCAATGCATCTCAAGAGGGCACAGCTCTCATCATTGCAAACGCAGCATTAACTCAGAATAATTATTCTCTCCGAAATATAGAATGGCGATGATAGTTAAACCTTACATGAGCTTAATATGGTAATAAAAAAGAAGACTGTAACGCGGTCATGATTCTTGTCAAGTGCCTCGAAGCCACCTGCGTTATAACAGCGTAAGAAAATGATTTACGATGTTGATTTCTTACGTTTCCAGCGTGCGGACGATAGGTAATATAAAGTAAAACGCCGATCCTTTCCTCAGTTCAGACTCACCCAGATCTCTCCACGTGCCGCCCCACGATCTTCTTACAAAGCGCTAAGCCCAGACCGGTCCCGCGATATTGCTCTGTCATGTGCAGCCGTTCGAAGATTTAGACACAGTGTTGGTGGAAAAGGACTTCAGCAGGCTCTTCTGATGCGGAGGCGGGCAGAGTGGATCTTTACGGGTCGCACATGTGAGCAGAGAAAGCAGAAGAGTCTCATTGAGATAAGAACATTAATTTAATTTTATCACAGACATGTACGTACTTTGTTATTGCACTGAAAAGGGAGTGCATTATAGATTATGAGTGAAAAGCGAGAAGGAGAACCGTTAACTCCAGAGGAATGGCACGAAAAAATCAGGAAAAAACGTGAGAAGCTTGAAAAGCCCTTATCGAAAGAAACGCTAACTCCAGAGGAATGGAAAGAGAAGGTTCAGGATGAGAGGAAAAAGGTTAAAAAGCACTTACCAGATGAAACTGACATTTATGAAGCGTAACGGCAATAACATAATTACAATTTGATACCACTATTGACGTAATCGCTTAACTGGTATGAGAAGAGAAGAGTCGCACAATTACTTTTACGGGTTTTTAACGGTCAACAGAGAGCTCAATAGTAGAGTTTTTGTAAAACTTAAGTCCAAAAGTCACGATGGAAATTCTCGAACAGAGGAGGAGTGGGATGAAGTACATACGCATTAAAGGCGGAGAAGCGTTTATGGCATTTACGAACGCTGACGTGTCACACTGGAGTTTATATGGGGTCACGTTCGGTGAATGGGCAGAGGAGACGGGCAAGGACTATCAGAGCTGGGTTCGTGAACGCGTGATACCAGTCCTGGATTTATTTGACTATGTTGCGTGGTACGAGGATGGATCATTGCGCGGCTATGAAGAGGGCTATAATGTTGAGTTAGATCCGGCATTTGGCCTCTGGACCGCGAAGATGGTAGAACGTGCCGAACAGATGGGATTGCTAGTGGTGGAAGATCAAAAGACGGATCGTGGGTGTTGGCTTGGTTGAGCAAATTGCTGATAAACTGCCACATTCGCATAGCTACCTACATCACGGACTGCCTGATATGGGCACGCTGGTTCTTATAACTGCTACAAGGTTCATAGAGGGCTCTGTGGGCCTAAAGCGTCCCATGGGCAGCTCAGTTAAGGGATATCAATGCTTTGCTAGATGCAATATGCGGACAAAAAATTTCAACCTAAAAATCAGGGCAACTAGGAACGAAAGAGGGTAATAGCGGGAAAATGGGTAAAAATAATTCTTGCAAAGCTTTCTGAAGCGATAAATTGCAAAAGGGACATTGTAGACTTAGAGTGGCGGTTAAGGGCCCCATAAAAATGTCCCAGTCAGATATAACTGAACTGACTCGATTTGATTGACAGCATCACGTAATTGAATGAATGAAATGAATATAGGCTCGAGAAAAGAAGAAGCAGCGACTGGCAAAGATTATGTTATCAAGCGGCCGACTTAGAAGAAGATAGATGCGCCCAATTACAAGATCCTCAAAACGCTCTTGGATACACTAAGATCTAAAAGATCAACTCAATTCAACTTGTCGAGTTGATCAGCCAGTAGATTGAAAAGCTAAAAAAAATAGATATAGCTACTAATTGGAGGACGTTCGTAATCCTTCGTTCAGGCGCGCATTGGTATAATCGACTAGCATCCAATAGGTGTCGTCGAGTCTCTCTTCAATTTGCTTCTTTAGTTCATCAGGTAGCATACTACTTTGTAACCTATTCAGAACATCATGAATAGATCTTTGTAGCGTTACGGCATCTCTGAGCCCATTTCTCTCGATGATTTCATTCAAAGTCCATGTTGAGTTCATTTTCGCGCCTTTTTCCTCTCGTTATAGCTCCGTGTAATACATACCACTAATAATAACTTCCGATTTGGAATTGTGGCACATTTCTACTGGATGTCACATTTCTACTGGAAATACAATTTCAGTGCCTCTTCTGCCTGAAAGACAACAGCTTAGCTCCTAACCGTGTCAGATAGCACGCAAAACGAACTCGCTATAACTAAATCAACGAGTTTTTCGGGGCTTGCGGGAAACTCTACTTTTCTTTTCGTTTTTCCTTTACCAGAGTCTACCCCCCTAAACTCGAAAAATGTAACCTCTCATTAATGCGGTCTGTTGATCGCCAGATACTTTTAATTAACACAGAAAAGTGCTCACACAACTATCCTCTCAGCTTGAACTCCTCGTAATCCAGTGTTTCTTACCCCCGTATAATATCACTATCGATAGCAAGAAACCTTCTCCACAGCGAGAAGGTTCCCATCACTATCCTATAAATGGCTCTCCTCAAAATCAATTCGCGACATTTCAATAACGCCACTGGAAAGGAGGAATTTGACAGCCCGGCGCCCCTATTGGTACTAACGCTGCTAACGGTGCTAACAATAATGGTAGCGGTGGCCCTGCTAGTGTAAGCACAGATATCAGCGGTGCCGCCAATGGGCAGATCGCAGTAGCTGCAAGGCCAAGAACCCCTTCGCCTACCGCCGTTAGTAAACAAAATAATATAGACATTTTTCATTCACCTCCTCTAATATTATTGCTCTGAGTGGGATTGTCTCTACAGTTTATATCTTAATATGTTCGGTTTGTTCCCCGTATTCTTCAAGTGGAACTTTTTTTCTGGTGGAAACTGAGAGCTATAGGATGCCATAAGATCTTATCTCTATATATAAGTTTTTCCTTTGTTCGATATATAAAGCTATATAATCTGCGAAAGTACACAAATAACGCTTCGACGACAAAAGACCATCTAGTTTGGAGTAATAACGAGCCCTAAAATCTTTTTTAGAGCATTACCATAAAAGAAATAATGTGAACACGGCGTTTCTTATGATTAAAAGTAAATTGAAGATTCAGCAAGAAGTAAGGAGAAATAGCGCAAATGTTTCGAGCAAATCTGATATTTCCATATACCGGTGGGCTATATCGCTTTACTTATTCTTTTGATAACCCGACACAGACGGTAATTATTAACCACATCCGCCGCCGAACCGAGATACAGACACATATGAGAATTTAAAAATGTTAGATTTTTATTACAAAACTGCTTCAAAATCGTACCAGCATGTTTTACTCTAACAGAGAGGCGCCCGCACTACTATCCTTTTAACGTGACATCTTTTCATATTCAACTGTGCATATGTCTGTGAATTGAAGAATTGACTTATTCTGATTCACTGAAACACCGATTGCTTAACGATGTGTTCATAGCAGCCCCATCATTTAGTAGGTGTGTCATCATTTAGCACGTACGTCCGCATATCGGCCGCGTAGTAATTTGGCATATAACCAATCTTTTTCGCGATTGCGTAACTTGAAGTCCTGATACTGTGAAAAGTAAGAAGGTTGCTACGCAGACAGGTAAGTAAGGAAACGTCACAAAATGCGGATAAGGGAGTGAGTGCTTAGGAGCACCACCACCAAAACAAGACTTTTTGCGGACAACGTTTAAATTTAATTGTTGTTTGCTACTATGTACTTACTCATTATTCAGAAACTAGTGTCCTTTACTAGTCTTCTACTATCGTAAGTAGGTGTGTAAACTAATGGCAATAGAAATTATACCGCCCAAGGAAGCAACATCAACAACAAAACAGGCAAATGCGTCGCTGCTTCATGATCTTCCCTTTTCCGACCGTAAGGACTATGATGATGCAATGCGTGGCTTCATCGCGACAATTCCTGATGCGACTATCGACGCAGCCGATGGTCATGTGGTATGGACCATCAAGGGTTACGAAGTCTTGAAACAGGACAATGCTCCCGACACGGCTAACCCGAGCCTGTGGCGCCAGTCACAGCTCAACCTGAATCACGGTTTATTCAAAGTGACAGATCGTGTCTATCAGATACGCGGTTTCGATATTTCGAACATGAATATTATAGAAGGTGACACAGGGCTCATAATCATCGACCCGCTCGTTTCTACAGAATGTGCACGAGCCGCACTAGAGCTCTATTACCAGCACCGCCCGAGGAGAGCAGTCGTCGCGGTTATCTACACTCACAGTCACCTCGATCACTTCGGAGGTGTAAAAGGCATCGTGTCCGAGGAGGATGTGAAAGCCGGCAAGACCCAGATTATCGCGCCTGACGACTTCCTTGAACACGCGGTGAGCGAGAATGTCTATGCGGGACCAGCCATGACCAGAAGGTCCCAGTACATGTACGGTATCTTATTACCGCGAGGTGAGCGTGGGCAACTCGACGCGGGCTTAGGTAAAGGTGTTTCAATTGGCACTGTCACGCTCATCGCACCGACCGACAGCATTTCTAAAACAGGGGATAGACGAGTTATCGACGGCGTCGAAATGGTGTTTCTTATGGCACCTAACACAGAAGCACCAGCCGAAATGCTCATATATTTCCCACAGTTTAAGGTCTTGGATGCAGCTGAAGACGCCACGCACACCCTGCATAACTTGTACACTTTGCGCGGGGCTGTGGTGCGTGACGCCAAAGCTTGGTGGAAAGCCCTGAACGAAGCGATCGAGCTGTGGGGCGATAAGACAGACATCATGGTCGCCCATCACCACTGGCCAACGTGGGGGCAGCAAAACGTGATAGCGCTCCTCAAAAAAGAACGTGACTTGTACAAGTACATCCACGACCAAACGTTGCGTCTGGCGAATCAGGGCTACACGATGCTTGAGATCAGCGAGATGGTCAAGCCTCCTGCCAGCCTTTCAAAGGAGTGGTATAATCGCGGATACTACGGTTCTGTAAATCACGACGTTAAGGCCGTTTACCAGAAATACCTCGGCTGGTACGATTCCAACCCGGCTAACCTTCATCAACTACCACCCGTGGAGGCGTCCAAGAGGTACGTTGAGTACATGGGAGGCCCCGAGGCGGTACTCGCCAAGGCTCGTCAATCCTTCGAGAAAGGGGAGTATCGATGGGTCGCACAGGTGATGAACCACGTCGTGTTTGCCTACCCTGATAACACCGAAGCGCGCAACTTAGAGGCGGATGCACTCGAGCAGCTTGGCTATCGGACAGAGAACGCAACGTGGCGCAATGAATTTCTCATGGGCGCCTACGAGCTACGGAACGGCGTTTCTGCAGTTATTGAAACTATGTCCACCAGCCCAGACGCTTTGAAAGCGTTGACTCTGGATCAGTTCTTTGATTTCATGGGCATCCAATTGAATGGTCCAAAGGCAGAAGGCAAGGCGATCGCTCTCAACTGGGATTTTACCGACGTGGATGAACAATACGCTGTTGAACTCGAGAATTCAGTATTAGTTTACACACCAAACAAACAGCTTGTGAACGCTGATGTGACTATCACTCTTACCCGTGCCACATTGGATGCTATCAGCCTACAAAAGACGACGTTTGCTGAAGCGGTCATGTCGGGCACCATTAAGATCGATGGTAGCAAAGGCAAGTTACTCGAACTCGTTAGCCTGTTTGATAGCTTTGATCAAAAGTTCAACATTGTAACGCCGTAGGAGTAGAAACAAATCATCCTTGGCTATAGGCATTCGAATTGCCACTGCGCACTGGTACCTACACGACGGGGGGGTTTTTATAAACCAATACACTGGTGCATTAGTTCGTGAGACACCCGTTCGAGCGCCATTGAACATAACAGATACTAACGATAAAAAAGCGTGCCACAAGAAACGATTATACTCTATAAATGGATACGATAATACTCTACGGATGGATGTCTGAGTGACAGCTTTCTCTTGCGGCGATAGAGATACAACTGATGCTCAGACATCCAGCTTTGGTGGAAATGAGAGTGTATTACATCTTAAGTTGAATTTCAGCAAAGAAAAGCGTTTGTAACGAAATAATTGAGTGAGAGCTCTTTGTTTTAGAAGACACTTTCCGAAAAATTGTTTTATTTTTATACTCCTCTCCCCTTCGCCAACTTCGTGCCTTCACGAGGAGCTATTTCAAAAGATAACACTTCTTTCGCGTTGTGTCTAAACGAGCTTCACAAGACTGTTAAAATGCACCTTACTATACATCTGGTCACAGACAGGGCCAGAGATTGTGCGTCTGATGTTTACTGGCCGTACTTACTACTCAACGCGAAAAAAATAAAAAATTTTTGCGGATGAATTATCAAGACTTAGAGTCAAGTAACCTTAAAATGAGAGAAAAACATGCCTCGGAGGTAAACCACTCACGCAACTTGGTAGGTAAGGCATGAAATTTAGAGCGGACGAGTAGATGGCGACCACCAGTTCTAGTGACAAAGTGATCGTTATGTTGGGGGGAATGATGTTCTAGAGGTAGATTGGACGATATATGTACGGTGGGTGGTAGTAGATATGCGGGTAGTACGGTGGACGGTAGGGTGGATAATATGGATAATATGCGCGCAGGTTTTGGTTGTCCTTCTTGAGTATCTTCGCTGTTGGTGCAAGAGGTTGCTGCGCGGCAGACACTTCAGCAAAAATTGTTGCTGTAGCGAACATACCCCGAAAAAAATTATACCAGTTTTATCTGACCCACCGGAGCAGTGTGGAGCGTCCAAATTAATTTTTTTATATTGAGTGTCGTCAACGTATCAATGCTGCGCACAAGAAGATATTCAGGCGATGACGGGACGCGTGTGAATTTTTTCCACATTATCGTCAAAAAATACTGCAAAACTAATAAGAGACATGGAAATAGAGTATGCCTAGATGTCTAAAGAATCTTTAAGCTTACGTTTTGAAGTCGAACGCCTGCGATCAGAAAACGAAGATCTGAAGTTAAAGCGATCACAAGAGTTTGGTCGCTTGCAAGCTGAAGTCGAACACCTTAAAAAAGAGAACGACAAGTTACACACTGAGAATAGGAAATTAGGGCAGAGATACGACATAATATTAAAGCAACTGGAAAAATGTAATAAAAAGCTGGGAAAAAAGAACATCTATCCTGAGGCAACTCCCGCGACAAATTAACCGACTGACACATCTTACCACGGCTTAGCGCGGGTACACGATGGAGCTGATGAATTAACAAAATCGATTAGAAAAAACTGAAACTATCACATAGTTACACATATAGACCTGCGCTTGTTGCGTAACGTTACGACTGGACTTTTTAGTACGTATTCATCGAGTGCCATGCTCTGCCCCACCTAAGAGACTGTGATTCGCTGACTCGGACTCTGAATATACTAAAAGGATGATCGGAGCCTTAACACTGGATGCTGCCACATGAGGGGTTGTATTACATCATAATCTCCAGCGAGTCCGTTTTCTTTAACTGAAATTAACGAGTCCGTTAACTTTTTAATAAACTAGCACAAACGCCTGCTTTATGACGTTAATTCTAGCACTAGTTTGTAAAGATGGGATGGTTTTTGCTTCGGATGGTCAATCTGCGACAGCATCCATAGCACATGGTATGCGTCTTGGTGTATGGCAAGGTATCAGTAAAATAAATCGCCTTGGTGATGATAAATTATGGAGCTTTTCTGGTAGCGAAGGAATAGGTCAACTAGTAAAGAATCAACTTGACAAACTAAAAGAAACTAATGAAGGTATAATTAAGAAACCATTAAGCGATTCAGGGCTTCAAGAGCAATTAAAAAATATCCATTGTAGTATTACTAAAGCTGAAATTGAACGTCAGATTGCTTGCGGTACAAAAGAAGAACATGTTCAAAGCATCATTACTATTCGCTGGCAGCAATCCCAATAAAATATTGTTTATGTCAAGTACACGCGCTCTTCAATTCTATGAACGCTATGGTACTTTTCCAATGGGGATAGGATGTTTTATGTCGAAACATTCCTGTCAAACTTTAGAGACAGGTTAAGAGATTTTACGGTTGAAGAGGGTTGTGTTATCGCATATCGCGCTATCAGTGATGCAATAAAAATCAATGTCGGTATTATAGGTGAGCCGATTGATGTTTGGACAATAAAGAATAAAGAAAACGCGAAACGAAAATCAAAAGCTGATAGAAAAAGATTGAATGACATCGTTTTATCATGGAAGAATGCAGAAATCAATGCGTTTAAACTTTTCTTAAAAGAGAACAAGGCTTTTCGGCAAACTTGAAGCGAGAAGATAAAAACAAAAAGTTTTTGTAAAAAAAGTCAAGTGTTTGTAAAAAAAGTCAGCTGATTTGAGGACTTATTTTACAAAGCGAGGACAACAGTAACGATAATAAGAAAGGATGTGCGTAGTAAAAAGTAAGGTTGAAGATGTGCTTTTTGCTCAACTTTCTGTTCAATTAACATAAAATCGCACCAATATACTAACAAAGGGTGAAACGTATGGATATGAAAAAGGGAATAATATGTTTATTGATGATAGTGATATTGACTCTCTCTATACCGAATGTCGCTGCTGCATCGGTGAACAAACAGACAACCAATGTCCGTAGCAGCTATGCAATGGATGTACCAGTCAAGGAGCGTCCCATTCTCGTCCTCATGCTCAGCAATAACACAACAGCAGTCAACACGTCGGTCTACTTCTTTGGCGCTATCGCAACAGGTACGAAAAGCCAACTAAACTATATTGAAGGCGCGACGATAAATATTCAACGCATGAGTTATGACGGAACAACATGGTATACAGAGGATACTGTCACAACTATGTCGGGTAAATACTCAGGGATCTTCAGCGTATATATAACCCCTAAAGATCCAGGGACATACATTTATAGAGCGACCTATGATGGCAATAATACTTACTTGCCTGCAGTGAGTGACGTGGTAGTGTTAACGGCGTATTAGCGGTATCTACACCATTATATCGCGTGTGTGAGTTAGAGCACATGCGATTACAAGATATAGATGCATGTAACAACGCCATAAATATCATGACGGCTAAAGGCTAAGACGCAGGGTTACCTACCTAGATTCAGGAACGAATAGTTTAACAATCAGTAAATAGTTCTTCTTTCGTTTAGCGCACGGTGTAATTAAATAACAAAAGTCAGCAAAAATCACAAAAAATGGAGATATTATTTACTTTCATGTAGTTTATCTATACATATTTAAAAATTAAGGATGACGGGGCGGCTTCTTTTTGCGCTGCCAACTCTAAAACCTTTACCTTCAACGAAACGGCGGTGTTTGACATGAATATGAAAATGAAGTTGATAGGCAGGAAATATAAAGCGTCGGGGATACACGAAGCAAAACTGGATAAAGACCAAGCATGGCTGACAGCTAAACTAACTAAGCCCTCAAGTCATTCTCTGCAAATAAAGAACTGGAGGACATGAAGTGGATTATAGCATGCGTATGAATGGAATTCTCTCCCTTATCGTAGTCATGCTCCTTAGTACCGTTCTCTTTGCTGGAGTGGGGGATGCTAACGTCATTAGAACAGGCGACACCATACAGTTTTGCCACAACGCACAAAATGCTGGCGACCACGTCTCGATAGCACAAACTAGCGCGTCGAATGGTCAGTTGAGTTGGAATTACACAACTAAAGGCGCTGTGTACTCCTCCCCTATCGTCTCCAACGGAATCGTTTACGTCGGGAGCTATGACCACAATGTTTATGCCCTTAATGCGGCGACCGGGGCAAAGGTGTGGAACTACACGACTGGGAGCCATGTGTACTCCTCCCCCACCGTCGCCAACGGGATCGTCTATGTGGGGAGTGATGACCACAATGTTTATGCCCTTAATGCGGCGACCGGGGCAAAGGTGTGGAACTACACGACCAAAGGTGCTGTGTCTTACTCTTGGCCTGCCATCGTCAATGGAACCGTTTACGTCGGGAGCTATGACCACAATGTTTATGCCCTTAATGCGGCGACCGGGGCAAAGGTGTGGAGCTATGACACCGGAAGTGTTGTATATTATTCCCCCATCGTCGCCAACGGAATCGTCTATGTAGGGAGCTACGACTACAATGTTTATGCCCTTAATGCGGCGACCGGGGCAAAGGTGTGGAACTACACGACTCTAGGTCCTGTAATCCGCCGCCCTGCCTTCGCCAACGGGATCGTTTACGTAGCCAGCGATGACCACAATGTTTATGCACTCGACGCGAATACCGGGACGAAAGTGTGGAGCTACGACACCGGAGACCTTATGAGCTCCCCCACCGTCGCCAACGGGATCGTCTATGTGGGGAGTGATGACCACAATGTTTATGCCCTTAATGCGGCGACCGGGGCAAAGGTGTGGAGCTTCGCGACCAATGGTGTTATATGGTCCGCCCCTGGCATCGCCAACGGGATCGTCTATGTGGGGAGCTGGGATAACAACGTCTACGCCCTTAATGCGACGACCGGGGCAAAGGTGTGGAGCTACACGATCGGAAACATAGTGTACACCACCACTGCCATTAGCAATGGAATCGTCTACGTTGGCGGAGGCGGTGGCGTGATCTACGCCCTTAATGCGGCGACCGGGGCAAAGGTGTGGAGCTATGACACCGGAGGACCGGTATCCGACTGAAACAAATAAAAGGGCGTCGAGTGCGCACAACCCCTCGAGAAGCACGGCATCATTGGCGTGGATGTCTATTCTCATATGTTTCGATTGCTTCACAATTCGTCTAGGTAGAAACGACATGGATTTGTGGAGAGCCTACTTATTGTTGGGTATTTTAGGCTTACTATGACGCAAGTCACAGCGAAATTTAAACGTCAAGATCTTAGAGCGTTTTATAACGCGATCTTGCTCTAATTGCATTAGGCATGTCTCACCACGCGAGGGAAAGCGCACTATTTATAGTGGAGAGCAGTAAACTCACTACTAAAACGCCATCAATCACGACGAAGTGTTTACAAATGCACAGTAAAATAGCTGTGCCATAAAGTTGAAAAACGCGCCTGTTGCAATGCGCTTGATGCCATCTCTTGATCGGATGACATAGTCTAACAAGTACGTGCCGAAGCGCAGCCCGACTTGCCCACTAAGGCAAAGGACGGTTTCTTTTTTTAACACAGCAGTGCTGTCTTTTGTGGCGACGGCGAATAGGGAGATAATACCATTCCCCATTCTTTCCGACTTCCTTTCTCGTCTCCCAGCCCCAAAACTAAAACGCCTTTTCGGGATAGAGTAGTAATTACAAGCAGCCCCTCCCTCTTCAATTGTGGGTATCGTAAAAATTTGTGACAGTGATAAGAAACACAAGTATATAAATTGGATATAGGCTTTGTGAATGCTGTGGAATGCAACAAGGTACCACCCAACGCCTCACCAATAATAGCGCATTAAGACAACAGCATAGAATGTGGAGGCGCGAAAAATGTCACGATCAAGATTTGTAATTAGGGCCATCGAATCGTTTTTGAACCCGCACCAGTCAAACGAGTCGTTAGAAAAATATGAGCGGGAGATAGCGCATCTGGAAAAAGAACTTGAAACTAGGATAGCGCAAATCAAACACGATAACGCAGATGAAATTGCGAAAGTAAAGCGGGATCACGAGACACAAATAATGAGTCTCACACAAAAATATGAAGATGAAATTGCACAGGTCAGGAGAGAGGCAGAGCGAAAAGACAACAGTATATCAGAATTACAAAGTAATAACGATATGGAACTGGCGCTCTTACGGGCGAACTTAGAAGATCTGCGTAATCAACTTGGATTTATGCAACATGAATACGCGCAACTTCGCTTGCTGCTCTCTGCGCCTAAGCAATCATTTTGGGATCGGGTCAGAAGGAAACAGGGGTAATTGAACGACAACTTTTCTATGTAAAACATCATTCGAGTTGAGAGGGACAGAGGCCCCATCGAACCGAAATTTAACGCATACTAGTTAGTATATATACACCTTTTAATTTCTTGTTGTTAAAGTACTGCTCACATTTTTACTAAAAAGGCCATTAAAGGGAAGAATCACATGAATACAAAACAACGCGACGGACTCATTGCCCTCATCATCGTATTCATCACCGCATTCTTCCTCGTTTTCCTGACGTGGCCGTTCAAGGAAGTCATTGTGATAAGCTTCTTTTTGGCATACATCCTCCACTTCCCGCAAACGTGGCTCGCACGAAGGACAGGCAAGCCGAAATTATCAGCTCTCGCCGTTCTTCTGGCAATGTACGGGGCTTTTATGGCGGTCCTCCTCAACGTAGTGTTCATCATCTACAACGAGTTCGTGAAGCTTTCAGCAGCGCAAAGCATCGACACATTGCTGAGCAGCGCATTTAACAGCATCGCCAGTCGCATCAGCCACAGAGTCAGCGAGTCAGTTCCCCTCATTGGCTTGCAGGACCGGCTGACCGATGTCATCTCCACTACGCTACAGGGATTCGCAAATATTGTTATTGGTACGCTCGGAAGCTTCATCCTAAATATTCCGAAATATGTTATTGAACTTATCATCATCACGCTCATCGTGTACTTTTTGTTGATTACAGGCGAAAGATTCTTCACGGACGTCACGATGCTCGTCCCGAAAGAATACCAGAAGCTCGTGCACCTTTTCTTAGATCATCTAGGTGGTATCTATCACACCGTCTATATCGTTCAGATCTCAGTGAGCCTCTTTAGTGGTTTACTCGCGATGATTGGATACGGACTGCTCGGTGTGCCATACTTCGTGACGTTTGGAATACTCATCGGCATTTTTGGGCTCATTCCAGTAATTGGTAGGGCGATCATCTACGCTCCACTCACCGCGTATTTCTTCATCATCGGGGAGCCCATACGCGCCGTACTTCTTTTGGTATTCAGCTGGGCTGTTCTCGACCAACTTACGGGGTTGTACATCATTCCGGAGTTATCGTACCTCAGAGGAAGGGTCCCCCAAATCATTACACTTCTGGCATTTACGGTTCCTGTCCTTGCGATTGGACCTCTCGGTATCATCATCGGGCCTGCTGTCTACGGTTTGGCACTTGCCCTCTACAGGACGTACCGAGATATCAAAATAGGTGCAGGGGAAAAAACTGGGGCGTAAATCCCGCTCAATGGTGTGTGTCAACCTCAACTGAAGCAACGGAAAATTGTGAAGATATGGAAATCAACGCTTACAGGAAAGCTAGTTAATTGACTTGAACTCCCGTTACAGTGCTCTCCCTTTTTCTTTCTCTTTCTCTGTCTTTTTCTCTTTCTATATAGTCACAATCGAGAGAGTATCGGCAATCGCTTCTGTGACGAATGCCAATATGTCCTGAGATGAAGATGACTTATGGGTCGAGAGTGCGTCTTAACATGGGGTAATAATCTAGATACAAGAGTCCCAATTATACTGTTGAGATATTTGTACAATGTCCGGACCAAATCACTCGGATACCTTAAGAGGGATGCCTGAAAAGTCAATCAAACAGACAGAAATAAGATGGCAACTCGTGTTGCAAGTTAATCGTGCCACTGCAACGCGTTTGAATCCAAGTATCAATTACGTCGGAGTCATACATACGAGCCTGGTCTAGAAATCAATGATGTCAGATTTGAAGTTAGCACACCTACGTTAAATTTGTTAAAAATAGCATAGAAAAATCTATGTAATAATAGCTCCTTCGTACTAGGAGCCTATTGAAATAGGAAGCACAATTCATGTGGAAACTGATAAGGAGGTTATCGAGTTGTTGTCAGCCCCAATCAAATTATTGCTTGCCCCAGTTAAGTTACCTATAGCGATATTGAACCTCAAGGCAAAAATCGTAGGATTATTATTTGCTCCGATTATCTTATTCGTCGGTGTAATGTTGAAACTCATAGTGGGGATTATACGATTGATGCTAGTCCCGATTGTTGTGGCACTAATTGTCTCATTCGCAGTATCGTCGATGCGGATGTTCATAAAATGTTACCAACACGACAAATATCACATGAAAAAGATGGGGTGTTTATTTGAGGGGTTCTCACGGAAGAAGCATAAGTCTAAAAAAGAGGCAGTCCGGGTAGATATCAAGAATGCAGAAGAGACAAAAGCAAAGGAGACCAAAGCAGTAGAAACCAAAGAGCAGCCCATCGTTGAGAAAGCACCGGAGACGATGAAAGAACGTGGTTCCACGAAAGGGGGATCAACCGGAGCTGGCGTGTAGAACTATATTTGGGTTTATATTAGGATAGCTAGTTACGAGCAGTTCAATTATAATGTGACGGTACTTGCGCAAAACGTCCGGCATTGAACTAACGAAAAATGATGTCATATTCTTGTTGTCAATTCGAGTAGGATACCTTGCCCCTCAACGCACGTCAGCACTGATCAATTTTCCCATCGTTGTCCGTTATACCGATAACATCCGCTACTTGGTGCTGTTCGTCGCTCCCGTATCTATAGTCAGTGTTGATTAATCTTTCTTTTTGAAAAAGTAAAGAAGTTGTTGGAAAAAGTAGCTACATTTAAGGACTTAACTAACAAAGCAGCGCGTAGCTAATGTAACTCCACATACTATCACGAGCTGATCTCGTAGAGGTTAAAACCATTTTTTGTGATAGTATCGTTGCTAATCTAACAACTTTTACTAAACCGCCCTTTTTCTTGATTATATAAAATACACAGTATTGACAAAACTTTATACTTTTAATGCTAGAGCCTATATAAGGTTTTTTATATCGTTTACCAGTCAGCTGTGTTTGTTTCTTTTGTAGACGATTCTAAATTTACCAAAAAAAACTCAAACTTCTCCCGCCATTCCATATATTTGTTTATTATTTCTGTTATCTCGTATTCTGAATAACACCCTGGTTGAGAGAGCCGATATGTTGTAGTAAAGCACGAATCTAACCCCTCAAACAGCATTTTAATACCTTCTAGAATCTCATCGTCAGATAATTTACTCATTTTAGTAACCTCCTGTCTTATCACCCATATAACAATAGTCGGGTTGATCTGTCCGCTGCATACGTGTATCCGAATGTACTTTATGGCACCTTGAACATCCCTTTTGTCCAGCCGGTACGAACATTAATTCAGCCCTCATTTATTTGCCGTTGCGCTCTTTAATCGCTGCATATTTTCTTTCTTGAGTTTTTGACGTATGGACTCTGTTGCTGACTTTTTTTTGTTAGAGAGGAGTAGTACTAAAATGTTTAATGAAACACGAGACTTTAAAAACTGCATTGTGTGGGACAATCCCTCTGGGGAGGGCTTTACGAGTGGCGATCCTTCTGCCAATGGAACAAGGCATAAGAGTCACCCTCCAATCTAATTGGAGTTACTCTTTCTGAAAAACTCCGGTTTTTAAAGCGCGTCGGAACCCTGTGCGCTTTGTCTTTCGTAAAAGCTTAGTCTCTTCGGCCAACGCATCAACGTATCCAAGCTTTATTGCACATTTATCACAGATGACAAGTTCCTCTCTAGTTATATAGTCGTCATATGCAATCGTCGCTCCACAAGTGCTGCAATTAGTCGCTTCTATTATCATCGATACCTTGCTAGACATAAGTCGCTTTCCTGTTGGATCTTTTTTTACTATAAAACATAGGCGCAAGCGCTTCTTGCAGACGGTAAACTGCCCCCTGTCGACAAGAGCACTATGAACCACTATGCTTATACGTATCTGTAGGTGTAAAACCATTTAATTATTTATAACAAAATTTTTATTTGCTCTTTTCGTCGTTGTATTGCAATCGACCAATGGCAGCCATACGCGTGTCGCATAGCAGTGCATTAACAGGACGATTTGGTTGCATATATAAGCTGTAACACGTCAAAAACTGGGATAATCTAGGATGGCTACTAGGCGGCGTTTATAAATGTCGACCGCGATTAAGAAAATTAATTCTATCTAAAAGCCTTTTTAATTTGTTCCCCTTTCTTTTATCCTCATATTCAACTGAAAATACTTAAAACCCGAGCTAGATGAAGATACCAAATAAATAACATAAACACACTGGACAAAAACCTAAAAAGAACAAAGATAATGAGAATCTCAAGAGCCCGCCGAAACATGTACCGCAGTGCGAGATTGCTTGGTGACCTATCCGCTACCGAGCAACGACCTACAGGTTTAAAAAAGCGAATTATCAGAAGGGTGGTGGGACGCTACGTAAGTCGTCGGCTGTGGAGGGGCTTAAAGTCTCAAATTCATACATAAACAAAATATTTATTCGATTAATTGTGCGTTTCGCAGACCCTCATTATTACATTTATTTCTAAGGTTCATAACTAGCTAGAGTCACATGGCTCAAAGATGCTGGGTCCTGCAATTGCCGCGCTTGTTCTCAACTCAACTGATTGCTGATATGAACAACAAGCGGCGGAGTTCATATGGACAAGCTCGCACTGATGCGTTGATGCCGCAAAAAAATGCCTATCTGACACGATGAGACCAAGCCGAACACCCCCACAATGACGAAGCAGAAGATGCTTCTGGATGTAGAGGGTGCAATGAGGCCAATGACAAGAAATGTGATCCGCTCGACCCGTCCGAATAATGCGTAGTTAGTATCCAGTCCGAAAAGGTAACTTATCGTACGCATTAAAAGAAGGGCGGAAGATCCGATAATCGCGATGACACCAATTGGCAGTATGATCCCACTAAGGAGTGCTCCTATTACCACAGATAGTTCAACACAACGATCGGCTACAGAATCGAATGCTAACCCGAAGGCAGTGACTCGGTTAAAGGTGCGGGCGAGCGCCCCGTCTAATACATCACAAAAAACGCTCACAAACAGCAGCACAAGTGCGGGTAGAAGCTCCCGATATGCGACCGCTATGCCACTTATGATGCCGAAACACAGTCCTAGTGCTGTCACTATATTGGGCGTGACCCCATAACGATGTACGGACTGTGCAAGAGAGAGTAAAAGTCGATCTTTCCGGAAACGCATACTGTAGCAGTTCACGCCGTTCATCCTTTTCACCAGTTTATTTAAGGCAAATAAATCATACTACCCCCAGAACTATTGCCGTCTACATGAGACAAGATTTTTGAACAATCCATATTGTGCGACCGTCACCTTAACCTCATTTCAAAACTCTCAGGATTAAATCGATTACAGGTCGTAATTAATCCAATAACGCGTGGAGCCTTTACAAGGCCTATTATAGTAGTCTCGCTCAAAACTAACGTAATACCTCACTCGTTTGTCTTTTCTAATGATGCAATAAGTGAGCGGACAACTCTTTCCCGATATGCGAGAGCTTCTAGAGCCGCGGATAAATTACTCGGGTCTTTGATAAACCCTTTCGCATCTTTTTGGGTGCTTTGGAAGTAATCTGCAAGTTTCTCCAACATTGGTTTTAAAGAGAGAATCTGTGTCTGAAGTATATTCGCGGCGTGCACATCTCCCGACTCTAGAAATCGAAAGCGGCCCTGAAGCTTCGTGATGACATCCGTTTCAGTTTGAAGCCAATCCTTAATACTCAGCCCGGTTTTTTTTGAAAATCGCGTAATCCCCATCGTTTTGCGAAAGAGCCCATTTCATTAAATTCCTTATTGACGGTCTCTAGGATTTCCCTGAGTTCGGTAGCACATTCATTTGCTTGATAATAGGCCGTAGACTGTTCAAGCGGCAGTTCTGCATTCGTGGGCCGATCCAGCGCAGGTTCACAATATGTTTCTGGCACAACGTGCGGTGTTATTGGTAAGAGCCCAAATCTCATAAGAGGTGCAAAAGGGTCCGCTATATGGCCATGATATTCCTTGGCGTTAACGATGCAATAAGCAAATCCTGCAGCACAGTCTTCAGCAGGCATAAGACCATCATATCCCGGATTCACCCCTTGATGGCTGAACTCTTCAACCGTCATGCCGTACCGTGGTGCGAGGATCGGGGCTGCCTTTCGGAATCCAGGGGTATCCACCATCCCTGGGGCGAGCACAAATGCCGAAACCCCTGATTCATCCCCCATTTCGACAGCAAGTGAGAGGCCAAGCGACTGCACGGCAACTTTGGATGCCGAGTACGCCGCCATGTACGCGAGTCCTTCACCCGAAGCAATAGTGACGATGATTCCTTCTTTTCTCTCTAACATCCCCGGTAAAAAAGCCTTAATGCCGAGAACCGCACCGCGGAGATTAACTGCATATGCTTGATCCCATTCCTTTATCGGCAGCTCCAATATTGACCCAATTGGTTCGGCTGCGGCATTATTAACGAGTATGTCGACCTGTCCAAATGCATCAAACACTGTGTCCGCGAGCGTTTGCACGCTCTTGTCATCTGACACATCAGTCTTGATAAATTTCGCCAAACCGCCCTCAGAGCGAGTGAGCGCCTCCACGCCGGCTCCTGCATCTGAGATTTCAGCAATGATGACCTGAGCTCCTAGCCATGCCAACGCTCGTGCTAACTCTTTACCAATACCCTGTCCAGCCCCAGTAACAATTGCCACTTTCTGGGCGAGGGACGAGCGGGGAAATCCCATTTTTTCGATTAGCATTTGCATACATCCTGCCTTTGGAAAGAAGTTGATGATGAAACGAATAAAAGTCTTACCCTTTTGTTTTAACACTCCAAAATGTGCTTACGCTAGCTATAATTAAGAAGAGAGCAAACCCAGCTGTTGTGCTGGCAGCGCTACTCGCGAACGAGAGAAAGTATGCACCAAAAACAGCACTCCCGACCGCACTGCCAACTCCACCTGGAATGTTACCGAGAGGAGTGCGAACGCTTGGATGCGCGCGCATGCTCTCGACTATCCCTGCGATTACGCCAGCGGAAATTCCGGCAATTCCTCCAATGTAGGCACCGAGTCCTACACCAGATGTCCCACCAAGTAATTCGCCGTAAACTTCATACACTGTTACGGCAACTGCTGCGCCAAATACGGAATAAAAAACGGCGTCAAAGGCTACACGGATCCTCCCACCAAGCACCACTCCTCCAATTGCACCTAGTGCTGAGCCTATAGTTCCACCGATATACGCTCCAGCAATGAATCGCATTAAGCCTGTTAAATGTGCAAATCCACCGAGAAATACGTCGAATAGCAGGTAAATAATAAACCCGAATACAGCGCCGAGGAGGGTGCCAAGTATCGCGCCAATGATCACGCCGAAAATAATGTTCAAGACTACGACAAACCAACGAGGCGTCATGATATCCGTCTATCGCTTCTTTTATGTAAAAACTTATCGCGTGTTTATACTGCGGCAGTAACATAAGAGAAGAAGTAGGAGTCGAGGCTGCTATGGCCTAGAGCAGCTGTGCCCTACGCGAATATCAAGTTTGCAAATCAACCTCAATCCGCCTACCTGAAAGTCCGTTTAACGTACCTTTCCATTTTCTTGTTTTTTCAAAGGATGCGGATAACGACAAAGACAACAACAAAAAATGTGAGGAGGAGGTAGAGCCGACGAATCCCTACTCGACCCTCTTGCACAGTGTGACTTTTCAGGAGCTTTATGGTCAAGTACAACAAAACAAGATCCATAGGTACAAAAACAGCAAGGTAGATACGACCTAACCAACCCATCACAAAAGGAATGAAGCTCACCACGACAAACAAAGCGAACAAGAAACTTGAAACACGCACGGCATGTCTTTTCCCATGCACGCGTGCAATGGTTCTGGCAGATCGCTTCTCATCACCTTCCATGTCCATGGCGTCACTAGCAATCTCCTCGCCAAGGTCAAAAATAAAAGCCAACACACCGAAAGTCCACACTACACCATTTGTTAATCCTCCCACTGTCACTCCGCCAAAGATGAAAAAGCTAGCAACGCAGAAACCGACCATCATGTTCCCAAGCAATCCTGTCTCTTTATATCGCCAATTATACGAGATAGCGACTATCCATATCACTACGGCAAACGTGAATGCAAGAGAGCCTAAAAGTGCCGACGTTATAAAACCAGCGACAGAAAACAGACAAACGAGAATCGTAAGTTCACGTAATGAGATTCGACCTGAGGGAAGAGGGCTTTGGGGGCGATTGATCCTGTCTACTTCAAGATCAAAATAATCGTTGGAAACCATGGCGGCGCTTGCAATAAAAACCGCTGTAAGAAAACCCATAAGACCTAAAAAGACTGTGGGGAAGGTTTCTAATGCTATTATTTGGCCTGTTATGACACCGATTCCCCCCGCGAGAGGCAGTTCTGGTCTGACAAGATCGGCGATGGCTTTGGTTTTTGCCCTGATGTTCATCTTACAATTAAAATGACGCGTTATATTGATCGACTAATCGTTATTACCGTTATAATAACTTTACCAGCTCATAACATGAGATACATAAGTTACAAATGGCATCCCGTTTTCCCACTAATATTAAACAAAATGAGAAAGTTTATCATTGTGAACTTGATCTTCAAGTTTACATAAAGTCAATAGTAATGGTGGCAACATGGCTGTCGGAAAATTCTGCTCGAACTGCGGCATGCTGATATACCCAGGTACGGCTTTCTGCAAAAACTGTAGTGCTCCTGTTAACGACGCGCCACACGCGCATAATGGCCAGACACAGCTGCAACCTTGGAAATCATTAGGCATCCGCGTGGAAGAATTCAAATCGAAGAAAGACTTGAATGGATGGCTGGAGAAGATGCATGCACAGATAAACGTTCTGCGGGTTATTCCGTATACATTACCGTGGCTGACTGAATGCTATACTGTGACATACGAACTCTTTGCAAGCGAGACACTATCTCTTACGCTTGCGCCTCTTTAAAGATTCGACCGGGTAATTAACAATTCATCTCACTTTTTCCAGCACCCTATGAATCACGGGAGCGCCGAAACCATCTCAAGTATCTGTCCCCTCTTCTGGTGAGGGAGGCGCCGGGTTATGAAATTAAGAAATGGCAGCGCATCCTGCAGCTCTGCAGCCGAAAAAAACGTGCATGC
>DASPRZ010000064.1:0-21152 GCA_035624185.1 Candidatus Acidiferrales bacterium | reverse complement strand
TCCGTCACAAGTGCTTGCTATGCAAAAATCCCGAACCATTCAGGTTCAAATCGGACAGGAAGTGAAAAACGGTGAGCCAACGGTCAGACCTCGAGAGCGGAGCGTGACGGGATACAGTTTGAAGATCATTGAGAGAATACGAAGCGCTGTCGCTAAAACAGTCGAACGGATATCAACGAGAAAGAAATGACCCTGTGCGAACACTCTGGTATCAACATTCGGCTGACGTTGGATCATTATGTTTTTTGAACTATTGCCTCATTTTCATTGTCCTATGTGAATATCCTCGATACACCCATTCGCCAATAAAACAGAGGGTGAGGGTGATGACGAGCGCGTCCAATGCTGCTAATGAGTGACTTATTTCGTAGTAAACGAGGATTCCAAAAAAAGTAAGACTCGCAATGACAGTTAATAACAGAATAGAAGGCCTCGCACCAGTATTTTTATGCAGTCGTAGATGAGCTACATTGACCGCTACAGTAATCAGGAGAATAGAGGAGCTCCCTAACATAGCAATTCCGCTTAAATCGAAGAAGTTTGCAAAGAGGATTGTTAACCCTGCGGTAATGAAGAGGCCTTCGGTACCTCTCCTCCATATTTTTCTCTCGAAGAGTGGAGGTAATTCTCCGTCCCTAGCAAGCATATAGCTCACATTTGCCCCACCATAGAGGGTAGCATTAATACCTGAAGCTGTTGAGAACAGGGCAGCAATTGCTATTATTTTGAATCCCATGACGCCTAAGAATGGCTGCGCCGCCTGTGCAAGGGCATAGTCTCGTGCATTTATGAGCACTGGGATAGGTAAATTGCCGACTACAATAAGAGATACGGAAACGTAGATGAGGATGACAATAATGACACTGAGATACAAGGCATGTGGTAGCGTCTTTTGAGGATTGTCCATATCCTCAGCGGTATTGGTGATCAAGTTGAAACCCGTATAGGCCACATAAACGACTGCTGCCCCAAAAAATATGGTGGACGCGCTCGGCCATAATGAACGTGATAAAAGCTCGGGGTGTACAAAGAAAAGACCAGTTCCGACAAATACCAACAGGATGGCTACTTTTATAGCAACGATGAATTTCTCGGACCTCCCAACGGCCTTTGCGCCTATAAAATTAATAGCAGTAAAAACAAGAATTATAACTATTGCAAAGACGTTCGTCAAAATACTTGGCGCATCTACTGGCAAAAAAGTCTTAGCATACTCGCCAAACGCTCGCGAATAGAGCGCTAAGCCAAATACATAACCAATCCAGAGAAGGATATTAAAACCGCCGCTCAAAATTCCGTCACCGAACCCTTGCACGAGATATTCAGCAGGTCCGCCAGCGGAGGGGTATCGTACTCCCAGCTTTGCATATGAATAGGTGCTTAGAAGGGCCACTATCCCACCAATGATGAAGGAGATATACAGTGCGTTACCCGCTATCTGGCCCCCGACTCCCAAAATGGAGAAAATTCCTGCTCCTATCATTGCGCCAATGCCTATAGAGACAGCCGCCCACAACCCAATAGCTCTTGTACCGTTCATCACAGCTTCTCCATCGCGTCCATACAATGCCTCCTCAATTTAGTTTTTCACAATCACTCTGTTAGATAAGTTCCGTGTGAGAATGGCATGCAGATGAGGTCCTAGATGACTCATGCCCCGTTTGAGCTGACACCCACCATGCAGTCCCGAGAGGATTTTCAAGTGGTTACGACAGTCACAGTGTTGCTTTTTCACTCCCTCTTTATCACGTCAACGTACGCGATGAACTTTCCGGCGTCAAGCTTTGGCGCTGTCGCGTATCCGCCGAATGAAATTACCATTATTATCGAATACGTGCATAATGAGAAAGAGGTAAATGTTAATTCTCTTCTTACTTTGAATATACTTAGGTTGAGTCAACCCTCAAGATAACTGCGCACAGCTTCGCCACTCTGAATCGTCGTACTAACTCGATCCAAAAACTTGTAGAGGGGAACTTTTAATGAATCAGTTATCAAGAAAAATCCCATCGCATATCCCCAGACAACTAAGGCAAGAGTCCAGCTAATAGGGGCCATCAATACTCCAGAGACAACGATGAGTGTCGCAACAAGTTGCGTTCCTATTACTGCTCCTAACAAGGTGTGCGCTGGATGGGGCCGAGACCAGAAATGATCTCGTGTGCGAGCGGCGAAGATCATAAAATGCCCTGCGACGGACAGCTTCAAGTACATCATGGATTGGATTGTCACTCGGGCTATGTGGAAAACAGCATCCGCGAGGTAGAACAGCGAAAAGGATCCAACAACACCAACAGTTCCGAAAAGCACAGCAACGCTCAACAACGCTCGCATATTCCACACTTCAGGTGTGCTGGAAAAACGGGCTCGATCATATGCGATGGAAAGAATTGCCCCATCGTTAAGAAGGGCCAGCAGGACGATCATAATGGCAGTCACGGGATAAAAATTAAATACTAATATAGAAAGCGTAATGAAGAGGAGAACCCGGATGGTTTCGCCGATACGATAGATAGAGTAGCTGTTCATGCGCTGGAAAATCTTGCGGCTTTCCTTGATAGAATCAATGATGACTGAAAGGCCTGGATTGGTAAGAACAATCGCAGCTGCCGACTTTGCAGCATCTGTCGCTCCTGTAACCGCAATACCAGCATCTGATTTTTTTAGGGCAGGCGCGTCGTTGACCCCATCACCGGTCATGCCGACAATATGTTCTTTCTTCTGTAGCAACTCAACGATATGGAACTTATGCTCAGGAAATACCTCAGCAAAGCCATCAGCGGTTTCAACAATATTTTCCACTTCTTTATCCGGTTTATCCATAAAGGATGAGGCAGGCAGGATGTTCGTGCCCAAATGCACCCGCTTAGCAATCTCCTTTGCAATGGCAGTGTGGTCACCAGTAACCATCTTGACGTCGACCCCCATGTTAACAGCGGTTTCAATGGTCTCTGCTGAATCATCACGAGGCGGATCATAGAGGGGGATGAGGCCGGCGTATTGCCACTTTCCCTGAGCATCGGTTTTCGCAACACCGAGAGCACGATACCCCTTGCTAGCAAACTCATTCACGACCTTTTCCATCTTAGTCCTGATATCCTCTTTTCTGGCTACAATCTCTAAGATCACTTGGGGTGCGCCCTTGCTGACCTTGAAACGAGTACCATCAGCGGTTTCAATAGTGGCCTCTGTTCGCTTTATCTTTGGATCAAAGGGTTTAAACTCCAGTACCTTAATACCCTT
This sequence comes from Candidatus Acidiferrales bacterium, assembly GCA_035624185.1. Lineage (GTDB taxonomy): Archaea > Halobacteriota > Bog-38 > Methanoflorentales > Methanoflorentaceae > DASPRZ01. The sequence goes on along the minus strand of DASPRZ010000064.1, from coordinate 17,909 downwards.
GTACGCTCCATCGAGCACGTTCATCTCTTTAGCCTTAGCGATGACGGCATTATCAATGAGATCCTGATCCTCCTCTCTCGACGCCTGCGTGCCTAAGATGATGATGTCGTTATCCTTGAATCCTTCGAATGGGTGCACTTCGGCAACAGTCAGTTCGTTCTTTGTTATCGTACCGGTTTTATCCGCGCACAGCACGTCCATGCCAGCCATTTCTTCGATTGCTACCAATCTGCTCACGATGGCCTCTTTTCGTGCCAAAGCAATAGCACCAACCGCCATCGTTACTGAAAGCACTGCTGGCAGTGCCACCGGTATCGCCGCGACGGTAAGCACAAGAGCAAATTGGAGTATTATCAACAAATTATCGTGACGGATAAACGCCGTAATGAGAATGACTGCGGCTAATGCAACGGCAAGGACAATGAGGTAATCTCCAATTTTGATTACGGCCTTTTGGAAGTGACTTCTCGTTGTAGCTTCCTCGACAAGCTTTGCAGTCTTACCAAAGTACGTATTCATTCCAGTAGTGACTACCAATGCGTTCATCTCTCCCTGCCGCACAATGGAGCCGGAGTACGCTACTTCATAAATGTGCCTTTCAACCGGGAGTGACTCTCCGGTCAACGCAGATTCATCCGTGAGAAGATATTCTCCTTCTATGAGCTTAACGTCTGCCGGAACGACATCACCCAAACGCACGCGCACAATATCTCCAGGAACAAGATCTCGAGAGAGTAGTTCTGACCATTTGCCATCACGTAACGTCTTCGCTTTTGGTGCCAGCCTTCGTTTCAATAATTCAATTGCATTTTCAGCCTTTCGTTCTTGCCAGAACCCCACAGTTCCATTTAAGAATAAAAGTGCCAAAATAACACCAAAATCCTCGTAGCGACCGATAATTGCTGAGAGAATTATCGCGATCTCGATCATCCAAGGAATTGGCCCCCAGAAATAGGTGAGAAATTTCACGACTGGATTCAGCTTCCTCTCAGAGATTTCGTTGGGGCCAAACTTCTGGAGGCGTTCTTGTGCTTGAGAAGTAGAGAGCCCTTTCTCGCTTGATGAGAGCTTCTGTAAGAGCTCTTCTACGTCGGCCTTTTTTGCCTTTTCCGTAGTTATAGGAATCTCAACCATACATTGCACGCCTCAAGTACGCCCGCCATCGTTTTTTGCAAGAAAACAATAAGTGGTTTATTATGTCCTGACATTTTGTAAAGTCTGTTCGTGTTTACTTAAGGTTAATCCAAGAGACAAGCGGTATTAAGGAAATTTATGCGGAAAAAAGCCTAATAATTAAATAGTCTTTAACGACATATTCATCGTATAACTAAGCTATGCGTATGATTATTGATATAAGATAGTGATTGTTGATATACGATAATATGAATTCGGAGGGAGATGTGTCTTTTGAGAAGAGTGTAATATCAAATTTAACTCTCTGTATGGTCACTCCGTACCCCCCGAAATTCGGAGGCATTGCTACCTACGCTGACGAACTAATTCATGCAATCAAAGGCTATGGCCACACTGTGTACATTATCTGCAACCCCGATGTAAACGACGGCGGGCATCTAGGACAGGAGGACGTATTTCCTGCCATGGATGTAGAGAAAGAGGGGTGGTATAACGATGTCTTTAAGGCAATAAAGGATGTCGATCCGGATGTCGTGCACATCCAACACGAATATGGGCTGTACGACATTAACGATAAATTCAGCACAGACCTGCTCGACCTCCTTGTGCTCTTAAATTTGGATAGAATTCCCACTGCCATCACCTACCATTCGGTCTATAGCACTCTCAGCAATAAAGAGCATGTCTTTATGAATTTAAGCCTGCAGCTTGTCGATGCAGGTATAGTGCACGAAGAACTACAGAAGATATTTTTACCTGTGAATTTGGGCTGGGTACCTCAGAATCTCCATGTGATACCACATGGCGCTAAGATGGTGGAAGAGGTTGACGTGCCGGATAAAGCCGAGGCCAAGAGGCTGTACGGACTTTTCGGCAAGAATGTCGTGATGTGTTTAGGCTGGTGGGAGCCCTATAAAAAGTTTGAAGATGTAGTTAAAATATGGCCAGAGGTGGTAAAAGAGGATCCAAATGCGATTCTCGTGATAGCTGGGGATGCGAGGCCTGGATCAAGGAGGGGGGTAATTTACAAACCCGCGTTGCTCACAGCAATAGACGAGTCTCCCGCTAAAGAGTCTATCTTAGTTATTCAGGGCTCTTTTTCCCCAAAAGAGTACAATACCATATTAAACGTCGCAGATATTATAGTGTTACCTTATGACCGAAGCAGCCAATCAGGCGTGCTTGCACACGCATTTGCTCTTGGAAAGGCTGCTATAGTTACCGATGTGGGAGGCTTAATGGCCGAAGTTCGTGCAAGTGGAGCAGGAGTAGTGGCGGCGCTTGGAGATTTAGATGCGTTGAGGGATTATATCTTACTGTTGCTTAAGAATGCACAGATTAGAGCCAAATACGCACAAAAAGCAGTACAATACGTAGAGAAGAGGATAGGATGGAAATACGTCGCAGGCATGCATCTATCTCTTTACTCTTCTATCTTCAGGAGCAAAAAGGGGGAGGAATCATCGCCTAACTACTAAGCTGACTAAGTGAGAGAGATTTTTCAAAGCTACTACCGCGCCCCCTTAAGTCTTCTTATAGCGTGTGACTAACGTAAAAGAGCTGTTATTTACTAGAGAAAAGGGTTTTAGGTTTTCTGTTGCTTCCATACTTCTGGTAACGTTGTCAGACTTAGAGGTCTCATCTCATCTACCCCTCTGTCAGTATGTATTCGACATGTTGCCTTTCCCACTACTACCCGTCTTTAAACAAGGTGTATCTGCGTAGTTTTTGAGGTACTTTCTTAACAGCATTTGCATCCGGCGCACATTAATCCAACTCCTGGTCACTCAATAGCAAAGTTATGTCTAAACGTTTGCATTTCGACGCTAACTGGACGCCTTTATTACCTATATACGCGGGCAAAACATATGAACGCGCCTTTTTATCGTTATAATAGCCGAACGAAAATGATGTTGGTGAATCGCCAGCACGTAGGTACGTAACTATAGGGTCCGGAGGATAATGCCGTTTAGTAGTCTATGCAACCTGTATGAGGAGCTATTCCGGGATCGGTGGCGTATTAACTACATCAGGCAGGCAACGTTGGAGGCCAGATTGGAACCAGGCGAACTCCGCGGGTGGCTCTCGTCAATTTCGAAGGAATAGGCCGAGATTCGTGTGCGTATGTTTATTCTGATACCTCTTTTTCTGCTTCGTTAACATTGCCCATCTGCGGGTACATGGGGCTACGGAAGCGAAGCCATATCTCCTAGGACTAACCGCTGTCACATGCCTCGCCTTTTTTGGCGCCTCGTTTATTATGAAGCGAAAACATCTTTTGTAACATTGTACACTCTCGCCACTGTCCTCATTTCGGGTTTTATTGGTGACCTGATATATCGGAGGAGGTACTTGCAAAAAACGATGTAAGAAACTTATACCCCTCGTTCTCAAGCACTGTTGGTGCTAACGATGAACTTCATAGAACAATGTGAGGATTTCCTCTGCAGGCTCTTTGCCTACATAGCTGACGACGTATTAAAATAGTAGATGGCGACTCAGTCGCTAAAGAATGGGGATATACCGGCGATGAAGCACTACGTGAATTATAAATGTAACTCTCCATTTGTGCTCTCTAAATCGGAATACATAAGGCTATATAATCAAAAAAGTTAATTTTGAACGGGCATCATTATAACTGTAAGAGGCGATTCTAATAAAAGTTCCTGCAACTACTGAAAATACGTCTCGGTGCGTGTGCTATAAAGGCGACTGCCCCACGTATGAGCATAATCATCTGGGGGGACGCATCTTCTGTTCAACAGGAAAGAGCGATATAACTCCAGAAAAGTGGGGGTGTGTATGTATGGATTGCCCGGTTTGGCAACAGTACAATCTGAAGCGCTTTCATTATTGTGTTCACGGAGGTGCTGAGGAATAACGCTACTATATCGATGCTAGTTGTAATGCAAGAACGACGATGATGACTTTATCCGTAAAATATATGGTTATATAGATGATGTGAAACGGCGAATAAAGGATATCCTGCCAGTTGCCAAACAATGGAGTTACAGTGAAAGCGAAGTTGATAAATTCCTAGCGAATTTCAAAGTAAAGGTATACCAAACTGGCGGCGTGGGCGATGCAAACTACCCCATACGGATCACTCCTTATGGCACTAAGTATGTCGGACGTATGAACCAATAGCACGCTTTCTTTCATTTATCCCACAAACACCGGCATCGGCGCAGTATACGCGGCACGGTCACTGTTTAGGCGCTCCCGCATATCCAGTAAAATACTCAAATTTTATTTGCGCTTCTGGGAGTCCTATCTCTTTGAGCATAGAGCTACCTCCGTTTCAAATTGCATCGGCTTCATACAGGGTTCACCACAGAGTACGTCATAAGTTGGCCTTTAAAACACTTTCTGAAACACATTGTTCATAAGGGTACCTCATCCAGCAGACCTTCATAATTACGAGGCTTAGTATTCACAAAAGATGTGATGTATTTATTCAGGTTCTCAGTAAATCGATGGTTTTCATACTGGTAAAGATACAAAAAATAAGAAGGTGTGTCTTTTAATATGCTGGGAAGTGGAGAAATTAAAGAAATAAAAGCAAAAGTCCTCGATCACCAATGAAGGATTACGAAGACGTCGTAAATATAATTGCATAGCTTCTGGGAAAATGATGTACGAGTATCGAAACAAACCAAGTCAAGCAGAGAACATGCAAAGCGCACAAAAACTTTGCATTATAACGTAACTTTAAAAAAATTTCTATTCGATATGCGTTCAATCCGTGTGATTTGTCAACTTGTATTGCTGTATGCGCAGGCAAATTTTATCACCGTGCATTCCCTTGTAAAAACAGAGAGATATTCACCATCTGGAGTGCCCGGGAACTTCTAGCTAGTTAAACAACGGACGCAGACAAAGAACTGCTTAAAGTGACAACAATCGCAGAATTGAAGACAATTAATCTATATGACCAAATAGCTGCTCTTATGTTAGATGAGGGCATACAAAGGGAGTCCCTTAATGTAACATTCACGATGGATCAAGCGGCATAAGTTTCAGACCGAATGTCCCCTATTAAGGTGATGTAAAATGGAAATCGGTGAGGCTATTACAGCAGATCATAGAGAATTCAAACAGATTATTGAGAAGATGGAGAAGACTACCGAGAACGAAGTGGAGCTTAGGAAACAGCTGCTTCCACATTTTATGGTAATACTCAATGCACATCATGTGGCTGAGGAGGAGATACTCTTTCCTGAAATGTACAAGAAAGGGATGATGAAGAATCTGGCTCGTGACCTAACCGAAGAGCACAGGGCGATGATGATCCTTCTGCACGATCTAAGAGTATCGGGGTGGGACTTCAAATTCTGGAGCAATAGGCTCCGCCCGTTCCGTGAGATCATCGTCCCCCATTGGGGCAAGGAGGAGGAGCTGTTAATTCCTCATATGCCAGACTATTTCTCGCAGGCTGAGATTGATGAGCTGAGCGCGGGGTTCGATGCCGTGCGGGCGCGAGAGCGGAAGGCAAAATGACAATACGCGGGATATTCATGGAGGAGGCAGCATTGCCGTTTTCCACTATTTCCCAAAACATTTTCTGGGGTGCCTGGCCTACTACTTCTAAATGGTGAATAGTTTGTCCGAAATTTAATAGATTTCTAAATTCGAGACAATATGAATATTGAATAACCACTTGCGGTCGATATCACTTTCATCTACTATTGTACTATGTGATTCACATAATAGGGTGAGAAAGATGGAATATAGCGGCATAAGAGAAGAACACAGGCTAAGCACTCTCATCCAAGATTTGAAGGATGAAAGTCCGGACATTCGTAAGCAAGCAGCAATATCTCTCGGGGAGAGAAGAGATTCAAGAGCAGTAGCCCCCCTCATTCGGGCGCTGAAGGATAAAGACAAGGACGTCCGCGAGAGGGCGGCGGAGGCTTTAGGGGAGATAGGAGATCCGCGAGCAGTAGCCCCTCTTATCCAGGCATTAAAAGATGAAGAGTGGTATGTTCGATTGGAGGCGGTAATCTCTCTTGGTGTTATAAAAGATCCACGAGCAGTGGAGTCTCTCATTCAAGATCTGAGAGATGAGAACAGAGAAGTCCGCGAGAGGGCGGCGGAGGCTTTAGGGGAGATAGGAGATCCGCGAGCGGTAGCCCCTCTTATCCAAGAGTTAAAGGATGAAAACAAGGGTTTTCGATGGAGAACAGCAAAAGCCCTCGGAATTATAGGAGGGCCAGCAGTAGATCCTCTCATTGAAGCGTTAAAAGAAGATGACGCTGATATTCGCAAGAGGGCAGCGACAGTGCTAGGAGAGATAGGAGATCCGCGAGCGATAGAGCCCCTCATTCAGATTTTACGTGATGAAGACCCGGATGTTCGCTTGAGAGCAGCAGAGGCGGTCAGAAAGATAGAAGAACCGATACTGATCCAGTCCCTCATCGAGGACTTAAAGAATGAAGACCCTGCTGTTCGATGGCGAGCGGCAGAATCCCTTGGGGAAATAAGAGATCCGCGATCGATAGACCCCCTTATCCGAGAGTTAAAAGACGAAATCTCGGATATTCGTAAGAGAGCAGTGATGTCTCTTGGGGAGATAGGAGACTCGCGAGCGGTAGCCCCCATCATTCGGGCGCTGAAGGATAAAGACAAGGACGTCCGTGAGAGGGCGGCTGAAGCCCTAGGCAAGATAGGAGAACCAGTGGTAGTCAAATCCCTCATCCAAAATCTATACGATGAAGATCCAATTGTTCGTAAGAGAGCAGCGATGGCACTGGGAGAAATTGGAGATCCCCGGGCAGTAGAACCTCTTGTTCAGGCGTTGAAAGATGAGGACAGAGATGTTCGCAAACGGGTAGCAACATCTCTCGGGGAAATTGGAGATCCGCGAGCGGCGAAACCCCTTGCTCACGCCATGGACGAGGATCCGGATATTCGGAAGAAGGCAGCAATAGCTTTACAAAAGATTAAAAGGAGGGGATAACCTCATTTTTAAAAAATATCCACCAGCACATAGTATGATGCGTTAAGTTGTAAAGACGCCTAACAACACATGCGCTCATTAAGTGTTTTTAGATTACACCTACCAAGCGCGTTGACCTCTATACTGAGGAGAACGATCTTGTAATCCATTCTACATTTTTATGCCCCCTTGATTTTACCGCGTATTTAAAATGAGAAGTGCACAGCTTTAACCTCAATAGATTGTCTGCGCCAGGTCATGTGAGAGTTTCAACCTCACAGTGAAGATCATCGCTAGGCTGCATCCACAGTAAAGATCATGGCTAGGCTGTATCACAGTGTTATTACACCAATGATATGGGGATTCACAGAACGGCTATACAAAGAGGTAATAGTAGAGACAATACCGGAGAAGGTTGCATCTTTCATCTGACATGAAAAATTTTTCAGGTAGTCTCTTTGATATTTATGATGGATCAGAAAGGGGGCAAATGTGGAAAACAGCTCTGATAGATCATGACATAATAGTATATTTTGCGTTTCAGAGGTTACATGATAAATGTGATATGGACGGTGATGAAATGATAAAGCTCAAACGAGTTTATGAACAAGCAGACGATAGTGATGGCTTCAGAGTGCTCGTCGATAGGCTGTGGCCGAGAGGCGTGAGCAAAGAGGAGGCTAAACTCAACGAATGGTTAAGAGACATAGCACCGAGCGATGAGTTACGAAAGTGGTTTGGCCACGATCATGATAAATGGAGTGAGTTTGAGAGACGGTATAGAGAAGAGCTAGCCTCTAAGGAGGAGCTGGTGAACAAATTGATCGAGGACGCAAAAGGGGAAGATATTACCCTCCTCTATGCTTCGAGAGAGACAAAGTATAACAATGTCGTGGTGTTGAAGAACGTCTTAGAAGAGAGGACGTCGCAACTAAAAAGTAGATAATTTTTAAGGTATTTAAATCGGGAAACTCAGTAAATGCAGCAGCGTCTGTTTTTCGAGGCTGAGGTCCAAGTAGTTGGCGATAGATTCACTGCTGACAGATGTTAGAGAAATTAGGGGTTGCCCCAGCAGAAAACGTGAGCCATCGTTAACAGAGAGATGTGTAGCCACTTCATGGCAAGAAGTAAGAAAAGCACTACTATTTAGGAGAGGTTCAAAAAATTTAATCCGCCCTCCTCGTGAAGAAGCAACTTCATTTAAACGATGACTACTGATCGGCTCGGAAACTGGGAATTCGTGTATCTTTAAACATCCTCATTAACACCACTTTAATGGGGTCATTCACCACGAAGGAGAGACCAAAGGAGAGCGCAAGGGCTGCCAGAGACACACTTAGACGTATTGGAGGGAGTCCTGGCATCCCGAGAGTTGAGATGAGTATCACAAAGAGTATGTCGCCGGTAATGGATACCATCAAGGGAGTGCTCGGTCGAGAATTCCAGAAGTGCTGTCGCTCTCGTACTAACAGCACATCGAACAACCCAAAGAAAACGAGGAAGTTAAATACGAACGTCTGTAGATGTATTATAGAGGCATGCAATCCAAACCACGAGGCGCCGGTGTACAGCAAGAGCATCGACTCGGCGACAATAACCACGCCGAGGACTATGACTGCCGCTACCAGCCCTGTGATGTTCCAACTATCGGGCTTACCTGAATAACTCACGTTATCGGTAGACAGAGACAGCGTCACGAAATCTGTCAGGAACAGGAACAGGATCATACTGAAGATGGACACGACGTACTGCCCTGTGAGAACGAAAGCGAAAATGACAAAGACAACGACTTGAAACGTTTTGACGATCTTATTTAATATCCATGTGACGATCCGCCGATAGACCATTCGTCCATTTTTGACCAAGTCAACTATGCCTTCGAGTCCTTCAGTGGTGAGCACCGCACTCGCTGCCTTTTTGGCGACATCGGTGGCGTTGCTCACCGCGATGCCCACTTCGGCCTGCTTCAGGGCGGGCGTATCGTTCACACCATCACCTGTCATGCCCGTTACGTGTCCCCCCTTCTGAAGGCTCTGTACGATAAGGTACTTGTCTTCTGGATAAATCTCGGCAAAGACATCGCTTTCTTCTATTATCCTGAGCATACTATAGCCTCCTTCAGTCGTACGTCGCTTTACATCTGCCATCCTCGCTACCGGGCCGTTCAGGTCAACTTCTTTAGCCACCTCCTGTGCTATCGGCAACGCATCCCCCGTCAGCATTTTTACGCTGATGCCAAGGTCTTTTAATTCGCGGATGAGGGTTTGGGAGTCGCCTCTCGGCTTATCGTAGAGAAATACAATGCCCACTAAAGTAAGGGCGTCTTTCGACGGTCCTTTGGCGACAGCTATGTCCCTATATCCTTTAATTGACCGCCTTTCAGCCTCTTGTTCTGCTGTGGTTAGCTTATCGCGATTATCTTTGCATAGAGGAACAATAACATTGACTGCACCCTTCACTGCAAAAAAGTGATCTCCTTCTTTCTCCACTGTTGCTTCCGTCCTTCGTGTGGCAGGATCGAATGGTATGAATGTGTTTTGCACGTACTCGCTCACCGATAATTGATGCTCATTCGCGGCTGACAAGAATGTCAAATCAATCGGGTCTTGATTCGCTTCTTGAGAGGCTAATGCACCATACAACAGCACATCATCATCGCTATAGTCTCCAGTGGCCATAACGTCTGCGACAGAAAGCTTGTTTAAAGTAATGGTGCCGGTTTTATCAGCACACAGCACATCCATCGTCGCCGCATCTTCTATCGCATTAAGCCGAGTAAGGAGGACGCCCTTCTTTGCAAGCGCAAGTGAGGCCAGAGCCATGCTTAAGGTGAACATCGTTGGCAGTGCAATGGGTATAGCTGACAAGAGGAGGACCACTGCAAGCGGAAGAATGTCGAGGAGAGCAAGGCCTCTCGCTACCGTAAGGAAGAGACCTAGAATAACAAGAGCGCCCACCATGACGAGCAGCCACTGTACAACTTTAGACGTCACCTCTTCCATGTGGAGTTTGGGCTTTGCGATCTCGACGAGCTCTATGGTTCGTCCAAAATAGGTCTTTGTACCGATCGAGGCTACGATTCCAGTGATCTCTCCCCGCTTCACTACTGTACCACTGTACAGTGTATCCGCCACCCTCTTTTCAACTGTCAGCGATTCGCCAGTAAGCGCTGACTGGTCGACCTCCGCTTCCCCTTCTGCGATACTCACGTCGGCTGGGATAACATCGCCAGCCCTGAGCCTGACTATGTCTCCAGGGACAAGTTCTCGAGCAGGAAGAGTGCCCCATTTCCTATTTCGCTTTACTCGGACATTGACTGCTAACTGTTGCTTAAGGAAGGTAAGGGCGGCGTTTGCGTGTGTTTCCTGAATGAAACTTAAGACGCCGTTGAAAAACAGGAGGGCTATGACGATATATGTCTCCAGATACTTTCCAATGATCCACGTGAGTACTATCGTTAATTCCAACATCCACGGCGTTAATCCCCAAAATTTTTTAGCAAACCTGAGAAACGGGCTCTCCCTCTTCTCTGGAACTTCATTGCAGCCGTACTTGTTCCTTCTTTCCCCGACTTCCGCCGTACTTAAACCTGTTTCTACCGTCGTTGACACGTTTAGTGTCTCACCATTATCATTAATCATAAAATACCGACATTAATACGAGTGCAGTAGGCTCGGCGTATGTCGTTAGCCTGCATTTATATTAACACAACGATGTAGTGAAATAAATTATTTTTTCGGTAAAAACGAGGCTTCCTCCCTAGAAGCAGCTTTAGCCATGCGTGCAGCACGATTATGATACAGATAGGAGTAGGAGTGAACCGAATAAACAATAAAGGACACTGCATAATCAAAAAAGTCTCTTCTGCTCCTGCAACTCACTCGTTAACACTGAGACGTTCCACTGTCTTGGATGTAGTGATGGGCCCAAGTGTTTCCAGTGCCAAACTTACGATAACGCCTTCTACCGGTGTAGCCGAAGACGATCTCGAACTCTTCTTTTGCTCTATCCATTAGAATGTGATTCCCTCGTAGAGCATCTAGGCTATCAGGAAATTGCCCCAATCGATATTGACGGTCAGCGAAAAGATATCATCAAGAGAGAAGTTGACCGAAAGCAAAAGATTTACAGCTTCACGCGAGCACATAGGAACTCTCGCAGGGATCCAATAAAGATAAGAGAAGTAGTAGCAAAGCAGATGCTGGCTCGGTTGATAAGGTGGATTGCTGAGAGCAAAGAAGAATACTATCTTTATTACCACTTCAGAGCCGACGAATTCCACCACAAAACGGACTTCCTACGTTAACTAGTCACTTGATAATGCTAAAGAAGACTTGGTCTTACCAGTGAATCCATTAAAGTGCACAGTCTATGTAGCGTGTGGCAGCTTATAGAGAGAGTTAAAATACTTAACGTGGTTAAATTCATAGTTGAGTCAATTAGGAGGTTTAAGAAAATATCTCAAGACAAAGGTTCTATTCTGCGACAGAACAGAGATGCAGCAAAATCTATAACAAAGAGGGCCTACTTTATCGGTCTCATCGTAATATTTGCCTCGTCTTATTCCCAATACGTGGTCAGGGGCCTCAATCCGGTGTCGGGGATGCTCGTCGTCTATGGGATCCCCATAGTGATCATTAGCTTGCTCTACGGAAAAACGATAGCTCAGAGAGCTTTCAATCACACATTGACTGCGCTGAGGTTTGGTTTAGGGCTTTTCGGCACCTTTACGGTCCTAGGCATTCTCATATCCACAGCGGTCTTCTACATTATAGTGAGTTTTGACCCGACGGCTGTGAATCTACTACATAGACCTAACCCAGTTCTCCACGTACCGCAATGCGTCGCTTGGATCATGGTATTTACTTCTTTCCTAGTTGTAGGACCTGCTGAAGAGTATATTTTCAGGGGCTTCATATATGGCGGCCTCCTGAGTCTCTTCAAGGATCATCACTGGCTCAGCCTTGCCTTAGTCTCGTCATTGCTATTCGCTGCCTCACACCTTTATTACGCGGTTGTGTATGGGATAGCCTCCGCGATTCTCTTCATCGACGTCATCACCTTTGGGATAGCTATGGCGATGACATATTACCTCTCAGGCGGGAATCTTCTCATACCTGCATTGATCCACGGTGCATACGATGCAACGGGATTTCTCGGGATCGCAGTGTCACCAGCTGTAGGGGTACTTCTCCGAAGTTCCATGATAGCAATCGGCATCATCGTAGCAGGTGCTCTCGTCATCCAGAGAACATTTAAGGGAGGAGGTTTGTTGACAATGTGGGCAGCGCCCGAGTACGAACTCTTCTGATACCTCGCATCATCGTATAGCTCAAGCGAGCATATGGCAAACTCTGTAGTAGTAGGAAGATACCAAATAGGCGACAAATATCAAAACAGCTTTTTGCCACATGCTAGATGGCCTCCCACTTTACAAAAGTCATCGCACTAATATGAAGTAGCACAAACCCAACCGCTCAGAAGTCAAGCAGTGTTCCCCTCTTCGTGTAGCTACGCTTCTTCTTGTAGTTTTTCCGTCTTGAATGGTTGTGGCAGACCTTTAATGTAGCTCCAGTGCAGTATCAGATGCACTGCGACAATAACGATGGAAATCAGCTCCAAATAGGCATGCACGACTACCCAAAAGGCAACCTTTCTGTTTCGAAAATCATTCCCTGCACGGGGCATAAGAATCCAGATGAATTGTGCCAGTAACGGCAGTTTATCACAAAAAGGGGAAAATGCAATGACATCCACAAAAGCGTTTACTTTTGGCTTATTCACGTAGATCGCCTTATTGCAAATACATTCGTTCTACATAAGTTCCTACTCAGTTCGCTCCGGAGGTAACACAAACATGATACAATTATGAGATAATGAAACGCTGAATTTGCGAGCTTTTTTAATACAAAGTGAGTATTTGAGACCAGATCGAGGACAAATAACGTCTAATTACTTCAACGATTTTTCCAACAGTTCTCGAATCTTAACCAATTCATTCAGCACTTGTACAATAATGTTTTCTTCCTCAAACGTTTGCACCGCTACCGGTCTTTCACCCCGGATAAAGCCCATTAGTTGTTCCCGCAACTTCTCAAATTGCTTCACCCCGTCAATTCGTATTTCAGCTAGACGTCCTCCGTCTGACGCCGCTGAATAGCCAGCAGTTTGAATTCTGAGTGATGCTATACCTAGCATCCTAGAAAGTGGGCCCTGAATGATGTCAACATTGGTTATTCTATTGAAGGGAACAATTCCTGTTTGCTTAAACCATACTCCTCTGTTCCATACGATTTCAGTTTCAGTAAGTTTGTACCGTACCGTATCGTAGTAGCGCAGGATCCAATAAGCTATGAAAATGACAAGAACCAAGAGGGATATTGAAACACTAAGGTTCACGATGAGAGGACTGAAAAGCAACAGAGGGATAAACCACGGGATAATTCCAACCACAATAACTAACAACAAATAGATAAAGTATAACCTTTTAAATTCAGCGGCTGGCTTAAACTCTTCACCAATTTTTACATCAAGGGTTTTTGTCACAGCCATCACCTTTCTTATTCTTTTTAAGTATTATAATTTCTCCCTCTACAGCGCTAAGGCGTAGCAGAACAGTTTGCGACAGCAATTAAACGAGGATAAGTTTACTTAAAATTCGGGAAAGTTGTTTGAAAATAAACGAATGGCAAGGATGAGCCTAACACATGCAGAGGGAGACCATTTCGCTTTAAGAAGACGCCATCAGAAGCCCATGGCATAACGATGGCGGGTATATTACCAGCAAGCAGGTACCTAACAAGAGCGCCTTTTTCTGACAGGCGTTTCCAAAAAATAAAATATCCAAAGAGCTTACCAGAACAATTCCGCGAGGAGGAGTTGAAAACTCGTAATCGTAAGCCCTTAGAGAGATTTATATTCTCGGGTTAATGTGGACAAACCTCGCCACTCGTTAAAGAATAGACATTAACGAACTTAACAAGTAGCGGGTAATGTGATGATTCAGCTTCATACCACTTGCCCGATCATTCAGTGCTCTTCGCAAATCCCCGAATTAGTGCACATGACCTAAAACTATCACTGAAGGAGCAGCAGGGCAGCAGATAGCGCATGTGAGAGAGGTCAGTACTTCAGTCTTTACATTCAAAAAATCACAATCACCCTCGCGATCCATTTATGTTACGTATGTATGTGTCATCTCCCCGCACCGAATTGGTGTTGGATATAAGAGATACTCCTTTAAATAAGGGTATTATATTCGTACTTGTGACTTAAAACGTTTAATAATATAACATAAATAGCTATCCAACAAAAGAGGTGAGGTAGTTGAAAATTCCTGATACTGATGAAAATTACCATAAGTGCATGTGCTATAATGGTGGCTGCCCAACGTACGATATAAATCAGCTTACAGATGGACTCTTCTGCTCACGAGGGAAGAGCGAAAAAGCTGCGAAGAGTATACAATGTATTTGTCCTGGCTGCCCGGTATGGGCAGAGTATGATCTCAATGACTATGACTACTGCATTAAAGGGGCTGCTGAAAAATAACCGCACTTTCTCCGTGTCGCATCGGGGCAATTGACATGATGTAACGCATTAAATGAGGTGAAATCAGTATATTGGACGCGTAAACGATAAGAGTGATCCTATTACTGCATAACATGATACTGGCCCCTATTTTCTATCGTGCTATTATGATTGTTTGTTGGTGTTAAAGACGGCGTGATTTGAATTGGCGTGCGCGATAACTATGCCCATGTTGGTCTCCTTGCTTGGCGTCTTATGACATCGCGCCCGACCAAGGCACTATGTTGGAATGTAGGTTCGCCCATAGGCATTCTCTCAATGTGAACCTACTGTAAGGAAATAGAGACAGGCAAATGTAAAATAAGAAAGAGCGTTCTATTAACTTTTGTTTCATTTTTTCTATTGCCACTCATTCATGCACAGATGTCGTGACTTCGACACGTTCTTCTTTCTGCGTCTCTTTGTGAAATTGTATCCACTCTTTATCGGCGTGATGGGTAAGAGCGCGATATTGTGATGTCCTGTAAGGGCGCTCCTTTTCAGTGGAGCGTTTGATGATTACTTTTAAGATCTCGCCGATTGGCGTTTCCAAATGTTTGCCAACGCGTTTTTTTATAAAGCTGTTTAAACCCTCGGCCATAGCATCCGGCTTACATACCGCCCAGTTGTCCTTCTCACAATTCGCTTACTAACGGTGCCCTTTTGAACCGCGTTTAAATCTCCAAGGAGACGAGCGGACCGATAAAGGTTGCGGCGGACTTTCGAGATTTTCATTGTTATCTCCTTCTTCTCACCATTTAACCGCTGACCGGAGACGGTCGTCTTAATCTCTCCCTTATCCTCGTAAGCAGTGGTTTCGCACGAGGCATAGCCAGCGGAATCCGCGCCACCAATACGGAATTTTCATGCCTTAGATAGTTCAAGTTCGTCTGAAGCTCGTCAATTTGCATGTCTCTCAGTTTGATTATCTCCTCTTTGAGGGCGATGTTATTTTGTAATTTCAAGAGATCCTTTTCCTTACGTAGCATGTTCTGTTGAAGTTCGTTATAATCATCCAATAGTCGCGCATTTCCATGCTCGCGCTCATGCTCATGCGAGTCTGCAGCAAAGTACTCTTGTGTAATGAGGGCAAGCGCCCGCCCCCTCTTGACGTTGCGTTTATTCGCTTCATCAACGAGCAAATCGAAGGTATCATTATCAAGTAGTGCACACACTTGAGGCATAATAGACAACCATGAGAATATCTATTTATCAATGTTTTTAATTTGTTTTCATGTTGATCACGAAATTACCGCTTTGACTGAAGTATAAACCATGCAATATCATGCAACTCCATTTTTGTGCAATAGACAACGCGATTTTTTACTTTCGTCGAGGCTAAAACAGTCGTTTAAAAATGACGCTTCGAGTAGTGGGTCAATGATAGAAGCAAGTGCTTGTTTGATGTTTAATGGCAAATACGGCAGCAGCCATAGCGATTACAAATCAAATCGACTGGCACTCTTTGATCGAGTGCAGAAGTAGGGTATGAAATTTACGAGAGGGGTAGCGTTTCGTTTAACGTCCAAAGACAGGTGGATACTGATGGTAGTACCATGGATAAACATATTCACTGATTGCTGCGATTGCCGGAGTTTCAGGAGAAAACAGTTTGCAACGCGTCGGGTTAGTCAATCACCCTGGTGGCTGGTTTTGATTATCTGCTCTAATAACGTACTTTTAACAGCGAATTTGTTGAATATAGTTGGCATAAAATACTGCTAAAAAATCGAGCAGAAAAACTATGGCAAATATTCTTATAACAGGCTGCAGAGGAAGCATAGGGGCTTGATGTAGCTTGTAAGCTGCTCAAGAGAGAATATAAAGTCTATGCAATTGTTCATCGGGGAACTCAGTCGAAGCCATGCGAACTGCTTAAAATTACATGGAGAGAATTTTGTAGTAGAAAAGGTGGACATAACGAAGGCTAGTGGTAGCACCTAACATTACTCTTTTATTACTCACATCAGAGGGGAATGCGGATCATAACTGAGTGCCTTGAGAAATGTACGCTGACTAACTTTGACAGCAGCAATGATGTATCTGCCGGGTTTGATGCTACTTTTTACCGGGTCGATGACTGACTGAATTACTGGAATCACCTCGACCTTCCTCCAGTCATTGAAGTCAGAAAACAGTTGATCCCAGCCTGGCAGGGTAACTATCGTCACAAATCCATCCTCAGTCCGTTTCGTACTTAGACATCTAAATCTGCAGCCTGTTATCCGCTGTTGTTTTTGAGGGTTAAGTTATATGTGTGGGGCAAAAGCGGCAGGGTGTCACCCAACACAATCTCCCGCATCACTTCAAAGTCGAGGTAATGTAACCCTATGATCAGCAGAACTAACCCCTTTATCGGAATGTTCGTCTCCTCCTTCCGGGCGTTGAGCTTGTCATAGATCCACTTAGGGACTTTGGTAGTTACTCGTTTATACGGGAGTTTCTGCTCGTCGCGGGGATGGTCAGGCCAATTTTTGACTGCATCCCCGATGAGATTCACGACCATTTGGTTTAACGTGATGTTCTTGTCGATACACTCCTTTTTTAAGCTCTGAAGATAGAATTCTCCTAGCTCAAATGCAAGGTATTCAAAGTCGCCATTTGTCCCTTTCTTGGGGCTGTCTCCGTTACTGCGACCCATGAAGGAGTATAAGCACCCCTCATCGTCATAAAATTATGTGCATTAATTAGCAAAAGTTTCTAAAAATAACAATTTAATTGTAGTTAAAAATATCATTTTTTCTCAACACGCTAGTACTAGTAACCAATCCGGTTTACATGAGGCTTACGGGGAGATTTTTCGGTGTGGACGTTCATCAGTCTACTCCTTAGCAAAGTTATACCATTTACCAAGTCGGGAAGATCAACTGTTAGAGGAGTGTAGCTCTTACTAGTGCACCGACCTCACACAACGCAGACTTATTTAAAACGCAGACTTAGTTAAGATTCAGGATACAGAACATTTTAGAGATGCATGATAAAATAGAACATGAAGCACTGAAGATTCTCTATCGTCGTTTAAAACTGCACGAGTTCTAAAAACGACGGCCTATTGTTAATGGTACCATCTTTATCTATGAGAAGATGTGTGCCTATACAGATGTAAACTGAGACAATTAAGGTTACTTATATATCCAATGCGTGTAGTAGTATGTGTTCTTAATAACTCTATGAGGGTATCAACATGCACGTACATGCACCTCTTTCACTCATCGCAACCATACTTCTTGTTGCCGTTCTGGGCGCCGTGCCGGCAACCGCTGTTGTA
>DASPRZ010000035.1:0-18607 GCA_035624185.1 Candidatus Acidiferrales bacterium | reverse complement strand
GTCGTTCTAATCATTGCTCTCTCCTAACGTTTTTTTCGGATTTAAGTGAAACTGTTTTTGTTTTGTCGTTGCCATTTCTACGTCCTTTTTTTATACCAATTGTTATGCCAAAAATTCAATCAAATGTCATGGTGAATCCCCCATGAATCCCCCATATTCGACACATATGAACCGCCGCGCGTGATACGGGTCCCTTGTGTACGAGGGCCAATAGAGTAGAGGGGGTAAGATAAGCTCGAGGTAAGCTTTCAAACACTTTCCCACGCCGTTCACCTCAGAGTTACGGCATCATCACATGAAAGAGACACGCTATGCCCCAAAACTACTCTTATGGGACATAACGAAGATTATGTAACGATCCAAATGACAAATTTCGCAAAACAGTGAAAAGACGAAATGAATAAACTGAGTTTTGCTCTTTTTTGTTTTCATGAGATAGAGTGAGATACATTGTTATGTTCGAGTTAATACATTCACGAATGAAGGCGCATACACTGCCAAAAGCAACGACGTTCAAAGCGTCGTCTGATACGCCATCTAACCAGTATATGCGCTCTTTATTTTTTTGATTTAAAGGCTAAAACGGGATTAGTTGAAGTGGTGGTGCATAACCGCATGGAGTTTTAAATGATAAAGTCACCTCCCAGGCGCATACTTTTTCGTTCAGCTGCGACTTTTTGACACTAACGCTAAAAATAGAGCCAGTTTTACTTAGAATTAACAAAATCTGCAAAAAGTTTATTTCAAATGCAGTAACAAGGGCATAATTGTTTGATTTTTATAAATCGATAAACGGGGAGTGATTTTACATATGGTTCTTGCAGCTGCAATTGTGATTGCGGCGAGCATACTGGGTGGTTCTAAGATAATTGCAACACTTATCGGTTTAGTCTCAACTTTTGTTGCCGTGGGTATCTTGAAATAGTTAGCCAAGCATTGTTCGACGAATGAATGACAGAAAGATTGACTACCAACTTTTAAAGGGAGCCTTGATTGCCATCGTTTTGGCTCTCGCGTGGTGGGCCTTTGTAGCAGCAGTAGTTCGGGTTCACATGTTCCACGTATAGGGCTGCGATGCAATATGCTGTTAGCATCACTTGCTCAGTGTGATAACCCCTTAAATAAACCCTATCGGAAAGCCATCATAAAACCCTATTATATTCAATGGAAAACCTATTATATTCAATGGAATTAGTACTGGAAGCGCAAATATTGAACCCACTAATATTGATTCTACCATTAATATTGAGGATACCATTTTTACCTCCTTTCCAAGGGACCACACTTTCATGTGCTCTAATTAGTTAAATATTATGGCGCCCGTGGAACAGAAAAAAAAGAAGTGTGCAGAGAGTTAAAAAAATTCTCGCATACATATCGTGTAGCTCTGTAACCCGTGAGTCTCCCGGTAATCCATTCCATTTCTATCATGTACAACGGTACTATGCAATCTCAACTGCCTTAATGCCATACCATATTACGGAAAATTTATTATCATTCACTTTTGATTATTCGTGTGTGAGTCGTGATTTCTAAAAATAAGGAGGTGGATAAGAAATTGGTCAGTAACACCAAAGTTGCTAGATTTAAGTCAGAGCGCGCCCTTAATGAGTGGCGTCAGAAGGCAGGAACAAGCATCACTGTTTTAAATGTTGCTACAAAAAAGAAGACGTCATTATTATTTTTAGGTATTAAGAAGTATTATATCGTAACGTATTGAATCAAAACGTCAGACTAAGACGTTAGGAGTGTGTACGATACGTAATCGAATATCATCTGCTTTAAGATACTATTGGGAGTTTGGGAGAGAGCAAGTCAGAGCAGAGAATCATATATAGGCAAGCGCCACTTACTATTTTTGCGGTTCGTGACGAGGAGCACCAAGAGGGTAAGCAACGACGCAATAACCGTCACAAGCTCCGCGTAGGCGCTTCCAACAAAGCCACCCGGTACATCTTCAACTGACAAGATAATGACACCAACGATATATGCGCCGATGAAGAGAGGCTGTACGTTTCTGTTGCCTCGTATTATGTATAGAAGTTGTAGTATCCACGCTAAAGTAATGAGACCGAATCCGGCGAGCATTAATGAGCTAACCACATCACATGTAATGAATGCGAGACTTTAAACTTTTTTCTCAGCTGATACCGATGTTTTTTAGTTACCAGCGGTGATGCATGCTTTGCTTAAGTAAAAGGCTAATTAAAACACTTGTCATTTCTACTTGCGACGATAATTGTCACGATTCGACAATGATAATTGCAGCTTATCAATTTCAGTCGTCAATCTTTGCGATTGTCATTTTTTTACGAAATTTGTTATGTCTTTGACTTATTAGAGTCGGCGCCGCAATGTCACACTGGTTTAACCAGATTATTATGTGGTATGTTGGTCCGAAGCACGGGCCATGCTTCAGCAATTTAAGACTTATAACAAGGGGTAACGCTTAGGCCAATGGGTGGTATGCCTGTCGCTGTCGTATCGGTGGGAGGATGCAAAGGACGTTGAAAAACTATATGAAAAGTATGAGAAGCCGATTATCGTCTTGTATTTCGGCGATTGCGACAAACACGGTTCAGATATTTATGATAGCACGATTGACGATATGAACCGCCGGTGTAACGTCGAATTTGCACCAATTTTTTGCGGACTGGCGTATGAACAGTCGCAAAAGTATAACCTTTCAGAGAATCGAGAAAGGCCTGAGCACTACCAGTGGGAAGCGTTAGACGATGTTGCCGAGAAGGAAATTATCATTTCAAACATTGAGCAATATGTACGCATGCGCGCAGTTGAAGAGACGCAACTAAGAGAGAACAAACTTGATAATTGGCTTGATTCATTCCGAGACTCGATTGTTAAAATATGGAAGGATAACGGCGACGACGAAGACGAAGAGACTAATGATATATAAAATTAAAATTGCGCATGCGCAACATTGTCAGATTTATAAAACTGTTGAGAACTCAACATAGTCATTGGCATGCCATCCAAAATCACTTGCTGCAACACGAATTTTGTGAAATTACTAAGTTTATGTTGTGAAATTACTATCACTACCATTATTTATGACCTCTAAGCGTGCACCGCTGAGAATTTGCTGTGTGGTTTTAGTGGTGACTTTTTCTCCGCTTTTAAGTTTTTCAGCTATAATCTTAGTGGCCTTTAACTTCACATCGCGGTTCTTCTCTCTTCTTAAGACTCGTGAAGCTCTCTCAGTAAACTTATCCGCCATGGTGGATGTGGATATTGGTACTCCATAATCACTTTCAAGTTCGTCAAGGATCTTTATGTGGTTATTTATGTCGTTTACCGCACTTTTGTTCCTATTACAAAAATTCGGGTCTTCTCTCCACTTTTCAAGGAATTCTTTACAATGTACTATCGTTATCACCTTCTACATGACAATCACAAACACACCGCTCAGCTCTTCCCAATTGCCACCCAACCGGGAAAATATTATCTACTTTGAGCTATAAAAGCGTTATTACTAGTGAGTCATAACGGTTGATTGCAGCACGAAATGGGGAGAGAAAAGTTAGAAATCGTGGCGCTCATAGCAGTTCTGTGTGTGCTTTTTGTTGCTACTGCATGCGCAATATGGGCCTTAAATAATTACACAATGATATGGCCAACCCCGGTGTATGTGCCCATAATTCGTAGTATAGTAATTCAACTACAATGGCAATTTCAGGACATGTAAGATGGTGTTGACGAGGTATTAAAGATAAACAGTGAAAAAAAGATTCTTTTCGTTTTTTGAAAATTAGTCAAAAAAGAGGTGAGGACAAATACATATGTCAAGTGATATATCAACAAACGCTAAAATAGAACAATTCAAGGACTTTATTTCGAAATTATATACAGTACAGTTTTGCACAAAAACTCTGTATGAGGACTTTTTAGATTTGTGCGGCATGCCAATCAGTAGCAGCGAATTTGAAGCGCAATTTTACCATAATATAAAAATGCTGCAAGAGATAACCACATTTTTGGATAAAATGATAAAAGACCTTGAAAAAAGTCATACCCAATGAAGCGAGGCAATTGCTGTAATTTGAGGTTGAGGGGGTGAAAAATCGTAAGGAGTTGTAGCACAGATCTGCCCAGATTATATAGGGGTTTGAACCCCCTGTAAAACTAGGGTAAATAGATAATAATTTGTTTTGAAGTCAGGAAATTAATCCGAGTTCGACCCATGAAAGTCGAAAAGCTGTTACTTCGATAGTATCTTGAATTAAAGTTGACCCCCACAATAAATACTTACCACTCGCTAACTGTTACCATCTCTACATCACTCACAGTTGAATCGTATTGACCCATACCGGGGAAGACAAGCCTATAGCGGTAGAGACCGATAGAATTCACGGTTACCGAACCGACAATGTTGCCACCACTATCTGTTGTATAACCGCTGATAGTTGTCCATTGACCTTGCTTCACCACTTGGACATCTATTTGTGCACCACTGACACCCAAACCACCTTCTGTCTTGAGAACCCCGCCGATGCTAAACGGTTCATTGACCTTTGCTTGCGTGGGACAGGTAAACGTAAGCGTGGTTGATATCGTTGTATTCACGTCTGTTATATTTTTACTGCGAGGCGCGGGTATCGGGTTACGCGGTAACGCTGCCGCAACATTCACCACGCAAAGTGATAACACCGTTGCGACTACGAATAGACCTATCAATCCTTTTTTCATATTCATATAGGTGTCAACACCTAGACGCGCGATAGCAGTAGTTTAGCACAATGCGGCAGTCTAAAGCGCCATGATGAGAAACACTATTCCCCATTGTTGAGCAGTCAAAGTTAGAAATGTACCATTCGGGTTAAAGTTTGGAATGACAGCTGGCCCCAAGAGAAGGCTTACAAGAGCAGCAAACATGGCGCCAAGTGCCGGACCTAGGCAACCGGGAATTAACAGAAACATTGTGAATATCTACCTCCTTTTTGTAAGTTTGTTTTTAATAAATCGTCTTTATCCCTTATACTCTCGTCTTCTCCTATTTATCCATACTCGTAGTTTTCTGGCGTCATAGTGGTGATTATACAGCTACGGAGAAAATTTATAGTGGTAAACTAATCAAATTTCGTAAAAGTTCTAGTTTGCGAAATTTGTTATGATACACTAAGAGAGAACATCGCACGACGGTTAATAGGACAAAAAATATGGATTACATACCCAACGATTCGTTTGCCATACACACTCTCAAAGCTTGCTGTGCTTCCCACGCGAATCTATCAAGCGCTTCACGAAGGAGCGCTTGCCTTTCTTGCTGTCGTTGCTCCTTCTTATTCAGCGACAGAAGGTGGAGCAAAGATATCAAAGAACGCTGTGAACAGCGCTCAATCCCTACCCTGATCACGGATACGCCGGACAAGGTATTTAACCGAATGAGCAAGAGCTATGAGCAGACATAGGGCACCTTTTTCGTGCCCGGAGGAAAAATAGTATCTTGAGGAGTTAAGAAGATGACACACCATTTTTCTGGACCGAATTTCGGCTTTCCGAGAGGAGACGCCCGCTTGGACCTCAGTGACCTTTTCGCGTTCCCCAAACCCGGTGATGCGAGCAAGTCGATTGTCATTATGGACGTGCATCCTTCATTTGGGGTAAATCCACCTGGACCAACAACCGCTGAACCTTTCGCGCCGGAGGGTCTCTATGAGCTAAGAGTCGATACGAACGGGGACTTAGTCGCGGACGTCGCTTATCGAGTGCGCTTCTTCCGCAGTGGCAATAATGCAATGACCGCGACTGTGCGTCGAGCGGAGGGGACCGAGGTCGCTGGCAGAGGCGAGGAAGGAGAAGTCATCTTTCAGGGAGCGCCCGTCTCGATGGGTCGCGAGGCGCAGATAACGGAGTCTGGAGCGTATCGCATGTTTGTCGGCTGGCGAAGCGACCCGTTCTTCTTCGACCTGGCTGGTGCTCAGAATAACATGCAATTCACAGGGACGGACTGGTTCGCCGACAAGGATGTGTGCAGCATAGCCTTGGAGCTGCCCGTCAGCGCCCTTGGCGGCGGAGTGAAGGTGAACCTGTGGGGCCGGTCCCTCTTGCAAGTTAACGGTAGCTGGGTGCAAGCCGACCGCGGGGCGCGACCCACACAGACTCCTTTCATGACTGACGCCGAAAAAGAGGCGTACCTCGAAGGCGAGCCGGCGCAGGACGAGAGATTCGTGGCGATGTTCGCGCATGTCTTGGAGCATACCGGCGGGTACACCCCGGAAGGAGCGCAGGCAGCGGCCAGAAGCCTGTTGCCTGACGTCTTGCCGTACGACCCCAAGAAGGGCGCGGCTTATCCCGGAAACGGGCGCGTGCCTACAGATGATTCGAAAGACCTCTTTCTGACCGTGTACAATGGCAAGTTGACATCGGACAAGTGTGGACCACACACTGACCTGCTGCATGAATTCCCCTACTTGGGGGCACCGCACAACACTCGATAGCGTCGCGCATACCACAAATTCGAAAAAGTGCAAATGTTGGAGATTGGATCGTAGGCACAGGTTCAAAAAGAAATGTTGGCAGCGAAGAACTGATCTTTGCAATGGAGATCACTGACAAGGTGCCACTTGAGAAGTGTGCAAATGACGAGAGATTCGCCTCAAAATAAGTTCAAAGCACGTGACGAGGCGCTTTGCTCAACCTACTACAGACATGATGGAGTTTTGAGCAATAAAGCAGTTTAAAGAACCCGAAGTTTTCACACTGTCACACATACAAATATCGGTATTGGCGGTAGTATGTTGGGTGGTGGCGGCACTGGTATCGGTGTTGGATAATAGGCCGGTATTAGTGGGTAGAGTGGTGTTGACGGTGGGTCGTTGTATTGCGTGGAAGCCATGCTCTTTTCTGTTGGCGCTGGCATTTTAGCAAAATTCAAATTCAAATGCTTAAAGGAGATCAAAGCCTGCGTTGGCGTTTATCCCGATAGTAGGGGCTCTTTTTGCCTTAACAACATTGTTCATCACTGACACTGTTGTCACGAATAAAATATTTATTCGGTGAATTACGTTAAATGTGTCAAAGGTGTATGTATATGAACCGCTCCGACGCAAAAAATACCGAACAAAAGTGTTGTGCCATCGTGTATGCCGAAATAAGTTTAAAAGAGTTAAAAGCTCTCATAAAAAGACTACGTAAGATTAAAAGCGTTCTTCGCATTGACTGCGATCATGCCTATGATGGCTCCAACTTGAAGTTCAGCATCATAGCTGACAATTATTCACAGCTGAAAAAAACTATCCAATTACAGTGCAATTTTCCCGTAAAGTTACGCTACGGGTATCTTAATGTTTTACTAGATAAGCATGGGAAATTTTTAACATAAAAATAGTCAGTCTCGCGCTGTAAATTTTCGTGACGCACGAGGGTGTACTAAAGTTCACCCGATTTGTTATTATTAATCTAATAGTGTAAGTAACCTCAAAATGGAGGAAAATGTGTGCATCCAAGGTAAACTATACGCATAACTCGGATGCATAAAGCATGAAAACGTACTCAGACACGTAGCACAGATCTTACCGATCTATCTTAAACTCTCAACTCTCTCTCCCTGTCCGCGCTTTGCCTCAAGCAGCGTGATGTAGGGGATGTTTTAGTCCATCACCGGAGAAACGGCCGGTCACGACCCCCCTTCGCTCGATACTCATCAACCTTTCGCCAGTTGATCTCTGGGAAGGGTCGGTGTCTTTCCTCTCATCTCGTGTTTTTATGATTCATTCATTATGTGATTCAGCAACCGTCTTTCTGCTCTCCTCAAATGCACAATCAACTCTAGTTTGATCGTGAACCTCGTTTATGTGGGCTAATAAAACCAGAAACTGGTTAGAATGCTAGCAATAATGGGTAAAATGCGTACTGCTGGTATTCTGGAATAAGCAGAAACAAGAGACTCATGACTGCTGCTACGCCAGCGAGCGTCTGCCCTCCTGGAATAAGTAAAAACATTCATATTCACCCCCTTTTACTGACTTCAACATAACTGAAATTTTTGAAGTAATCTCTTATGCACCAATGTTCATTTAAATATTATGGTCGGGCTGCCACAATAGTACATCTTCACCTAAGTGCCGCCCCTCATGGAGTCATGGGCGATAAAGTTTGACTGCACAACTTTGGCTTTGTTTATCTCACCTGTTGGACACCCGACGGCACCGATGACCCATTCAGTGCAGACTCCTACGGCCAATACAGACGCAACTGGAGGTTGAACCCACTCGATCATGCGGGCAGCCAGTTACACTCCTTGTCGGGGCCAGGTGACGTGTTTTGGATGTAGATGTCGAGTGATCCGTCTGCGTTATACTTTAAGGGGCCGAGGTGGGGAGAGCTCGCATACCGGTTAATCGGGTTTGCCACGAAGAACTGTCGGTTGTTGTACATCGTGAGCGACCAGAACGCGTTGACAGCCGGGGCGCTGTCCTTGTCGAAGTGCATGACGTAGTTATGTGCACCAGTGTAAGCGTTACCATTGGCATCTGCGCGTGACAGTGGATACCACGCGTCCTCAGGAAGGTTCGCGCCAAGTCCCACGCACGCTACGTCTGCTCGAAGCGTGTAGTTCGTCCTATAACTACCGAGATGATAATTGCGCGCCCAGTTATATATGACAACAGAGTCCAGAGGGTTCTTAGCTGCAGCGTTGACTTGAGCGAGTCCGTCTTTGGCGCCTTGCGCAATAGCACTCTGCATCGAGGCATTTAGACCGTTCCAGTCAAACGATGTACCAGCAACGATGCCGATCCGGGCTATCTGGTCGACGACTGGTTGGTCTGCAGTGCTCGGCGGGTTTTCCACCATGAGCGTTGCCATCTTGCCGTAGAATGTGGCAAGCATCATGTTTGCTATCTGGTCAACCGGAGGCGTCTTTGTATCCACGTGAGGACCCACCGGCACGTTAATAGGTGGTATATAGTGCGTGCCCCAGACGCTCAGAGGGGTCAGCTTGTACTGGGCCTGGAGGGCATGTACTGCAGGGGCGTCGGCCGGGCCGTTAACCTGAGTGTGCCCGATGGTCCCGACCGTTTCAGTTGGCGATGTAATCTTCGTCAGTCCTGCAGGGAGTATACCATTCCATCCTGGGCTGACGATGGCGAAATTGCCCGCTTTAGTTCCGGTAGTGCGCGTCCCTGGTGATGCAAAGACGTTCGTCCAGGCGTCAAGCATAGGCATCGCGTAATACCGGCCGTTTGTATTGGGCACGTTCAGCACTATCGGCTCTTTGGACAGATTAAGCCAAGCGGTCGAATAGAGCGAGTCAACACTCGGGCTCACCACAGTCGTAAATGATGCATTTGGTGAAGAAGGTGCATTAGCGAACTGATTGATGGGCGCCGCCGCTCCGTCAGGAGTCGGCGCTGGCACCGCGGTCATCTCATCCTTTGTGATCTCCATGAGCATTAAGGGATAGCCGAAGATGCACGCCGCTGCGGCGATCTGTTACGCCTCTGCAGGTGTCGGGGGCCCCGTTGTGGTAGGGATCGTGATCCCACCGATCGTCTGAGTGGCTGAGGATGCATTCTGAATCTGAGCAGCGCATCCGGTGCCGGAAATAATCATAATTGAGATAGCAATGATGCAAAGCAACCAGTGTGGTTTCATGAGGGATTAAAGGTTTTCGCACGTTTAAAAGCTTATCCTTCGACAGTCACAACGCGGTACGTCCTCTTCTGTTGCCGGAATGTCCTAAACACCTGTCACGTATGTTTGAACCATTTGCTCACTTTATGATCTTCAACGCGAGGGTTGTCTTAAACGAAAACCAGCTTTAATGGTTTGTTGCATGTTATAAGAGTTTTTAAACCAAAAACTAAAGTTTTTAAACCAAAAACGGAATAGGTACGCTCATTTTGATCTTCTTTTGAGGTTAGTTGGACACACGTAAAATCACTTGTCCATGTGTACTTCGTTACGTCCCCAAAGTGCTCTTTTGAGACATGGTTCGGCTTCTTACTGTAACTTTTGGGCAGGTGAATCAGATCTCAGACGTCCAGATAATTTAAGTATCTGCTATGTCTTTTTGTCCCTTTTTTACTGTTGCGAGCGGAACCATTTCTTCATAGGCTTCAATATTGACTACGATATATTGGGAATTTCATCGCTGCTATACTCGCAAGTGAAAAATATTTAATCCGCCACTATCATCAATGTAGTCCATTAATCTTCGCATATCTGCACTTAACGAGTCTCGTGGAACATTTTTGAACAACGAACGCCGATCGATCAAGGTGATACGGTTGTCCCACTTTGTAATTTCGCTTGCGTCTTCTAACGCCCACATACCGACCCCGCCGCAGAGGGGTGTTAAGAGGTCGCGCAGTGCCTCCCCTTTTTCCGCATCGCTGATCTCGTTCCACCACGCTTTGAGGTCAGCCCATTCTGTACTCTTCGGCTTTGTCGGGATATCGAGCGTCGCTATTATATCGTTCACCATATCTTTTTGGTCCTGTGGCGCCTTCTCTAACCAGTCCTTCAACGCCTCCATCCATGCTGTTCTTATCTCATCCCGCTGCTCTGGCGGAAACATGTCCATCCATGCTCTAAATCCCACATCTGATCTTGACATGGCAGTAAACACAATTTCTCCTTCAGGGAAGTTGTCCGCGAGCATCGAAAAGAACTGTTTTATCTCCGATTCCTCAAAAAACTGTAACACCCCGCCGGCTATCATGAATACCCCATCTTCGGTGTATGTTATGTCCTTACACCAGCTCGGATCGAGGAGAGATTTCGCGATGTACGTCACCCTATTAGGTTCCGGCAGTAACTGTTTTCTGACATCAATTGCAACGGGAAGATCGAGGTCATACCAGTGAATCAGTCCGTTATCGACCCGGTAAAACGTCGCATCAAGCCCAGCGCCGATATTCACCACTGACGCGTGTGGGTGCTTGGTGATATACGTTTTTATCTTTTCGTCGAACTGCTTTGCCATTAGTGCAATTAGACCGAATATAGGCAGCAGATTGCCTTTACGAGAGATATTAAACATTATACCTCCGAATGGCATATCACTTGCTGAGAAGTCATAGTCAATTGTTGAGGCAAGTATTTTTTCAACGAGTTCGACAGCTTTGGCATCATAAAATAGTGAGCTATATTCCTTGCTCACTTGTGCCCGACCCCATAATGGAAACAATAGCGTCTGCGATACGCCGCCTAACTTAATCTTTACTTTATCTTGGTTCATGCTTATTCCTTTTTAGTTTATTTAAGCGCTTCAACTCATTTCGGTGAATTTGAGGATAGCACCTTGACATTCGGTATATTTAAAATAATATATCTATTAATTAGATTTTAGATGTATCTTTAGATATATAATCATAAATAAAACTTTGCTGCTTCTTCACTGTACTGTGCACTTGACACCATGTAATGCCGAAGATGTGCCGTTCTTCTCGTAAGTCCGATTCTTAAAGGTTCCAACACTGCTCCTAAGAGAACTGCTACAAGTATGGCTAATGCAGTAATTAATGTATCCCACTCGCTCATTGTAGTTTATCAAAGTAGCAAGCGTATACGCACAAATAAAAGCCATCTTTTTAAAGAAAAAAAATTAACTAAAATTCTATCTTGTTATATCCCCACGAAGGTCTTGATCGTTTAATTGGAGATATACTTGCGTGGATTCAGGTTACTATATCCCAACAACTACTTCATTGGCCGTAATTCAAGATCGGGCATCATAAGATAAGACACTATATACGGCCAAAGAGAAAGATATGCCCCATAAAACAGGGAAAACTTTGTAATGGGGGCGTGCGCAGTATTGCGTAGACGTGAACGATGATGTAGTCTCGAGATGGTGGGATACAGCAAAAGGAGTTGAGACACGATGCGTGAGCAAAAACGAGAGAATATACCAATGGAATTCTTCGAATCGATTTACCACGGCGAACCGCCATGGGACATCGGACGCCCTCAGAAAGAGTACCTGCAGCTGGAACAGGCGGGAGAAATCGCTGGATCGGTACTCGATGTCGGATGTGGCACGGGGGAGAATGCTCTGTATTTGGCTGAACAAGGGCACGACGTGTGGGGAGTCGATTTTGCCCCTACTGCCATCCAGAAAGCACGGGAGAAAGCCGCACGGCGTCATCTGACCGCAACGTTTCTCGTGCTAAACGTATTAGAGCTGCACACATTAGGGAGAACGTTCGATACCGTCATCGACTCGGGGATGTTCCACTCGTTGAGCTATGAAGAACGTCCACTTTTTGTCGATAACCTCGCGACCGTCATCGGCCGTGGAGGTACTTACTTTATGCTCTGTATCAGTGAATTGACGACGCTACCTGATTTCGATAAATTGAAAGACCTCATACCTGATTTCGATAAATTGAAAGAGGAGGACTATGCGCCTCGGCGGGTGACACAGGCCGAGATAAAGGAGCTATTCCAGGATGAGTGGCGCATTAACTACATCAGGCAGGCAACATTGGAGGCCAGACTGGAACCAGGCGAACTCCGCGGGTGGCTCTCGTCAATTTCGAAGGAATAGGCGTTTCATTATATTTTCTATTAGTTCTATTCCGTTTCAATCCTTGTTTTTACTGGATAGCGTTCTGCGACTTTTTACTCACTCATAAGTTCGAACTGAATACCATGATCTCCTTTATGCGGCTTATGATGATCCACTTTATTTTCTATAATCTCTTGCGGAATTCTGTCGGGATGCGCGTCGCAGTTTAGGCCATGTCCTTTTCTATGAAGATGTTTACACTCATTGCAAATTGGAAATATTAAGCCGTTTATATCATCGTCATCGTAAACAAAACGCTTTGCGCGTTCCGGGTCAATTTTAAGTTTTTTTTTCATTATCTTGCATGTCATATACGCTCAAATATTAACTTCGGATAAGTGTGTCCGTATCTATCTGTAGACGTACCATTTCCAATTACTTGTTTCATTCCTTGTTTCAGTGGATAGTGCCTGCAACTCCATATCTTGAGAGGTTTTCACAATTCTTACAATTTAAGCTATATGATGCAAAATACGAGCAAAAACGCACAAAGTATTATTTATGAGAGAAACTTCTAACTGCGACAAAGAATCAAATGTCTCTGCAGGATAGATTTACCATGTCACTTGAAATAAACAGTGTGAAGGGTAAGAGAATCGCTGAGCACCTCTATAACACATATTTTACGGAAGGAATATTTGGGAGAACAGAGATGCCGGAAGATGCTCTACAACGTGGTATCAAGAGAGGTTCCCTTGAACACGTGTTATTCATTACGCTTACTGTTTCAATTGACTATCAGCGAGAAGCTCATTCATTGTGGGAAAATTCAAGAAAGATGTTCGAGGATCCAGAGACAAGATATCTCTTCGATCCATCCTCGGTGCGTGATGCTTCTTTCAAACAGATACGTGAAGATATGCAAAAATACAAGCTCTCCCAAAAGCCTAAAAAGAATCCTTTCATCTGGAGAACCGCTTGCAGTAACATTTTATAAAAAATGGGAAGGCTCTCCAATAGAGTTCCTTAGAGATTGCAATTGGGAGTCGCTACAAATCTTGCGTCGTTTGAAAGAGGATAATCACTTGTCAAATGGACATTCTGTTGCGTATTATCTCTATCTTCGCGGGGATAAAATTGGTCCTTTATGGCTCAGAATGCTCAGAGATAATGTGGGAATCACTCACTGAGTTAAAAAACCTGAAGATGGTGCCTATGCCTATTGATATCCATGTCGCGAGAGCGACCTTGGCTACTGGTGTCGTTAAAGGCCACTTCAACGGGAAAATGAATGAGCTCTTTGAGAATATTAGAGAGGCGTGGTTCGAAAGTGTGGCGGGCTTAAAAGCAAAAAGATAGACCGATGATGGCGTTAGATGTGGATGCCCCGCTGTGGCGCTTATCCAAATATGAATGCACAAAGAGAGAGCAGATATCCGGAGACTGTCCAATGTTTCACGCATGTACTGTAAACGAATTCTGTATAAGAAATGGTAAAATAGCGATTCAAAACTATCGCATGGATCTCGAGACATGAAAACCTTTTGCATAACTCCGTGTGGTCGTAGAAAAATATCGGATGTAAATCCCAATGCTGGCCCGACTCTAGCAGAAAATGTGTACACTGGAAGTTTAATCGTGCTTCCAAATCCAAGGTAAGTTTGATCGATTTTGCCCTTTTTAGCACCCCGATCACCCATATCTCCTGAATTCCTTATGAGCTATTTGCGCGTGCTGTGAAACAGAACTGTCATCACACAATCTTTTATACGTGCGTCATAAAGGAGAATTACAATGTTTAATAATTTAGAACGAATAAAGAACTCGCTAAGGCGATGTGGTTGGGTCAACAATGACCCTCTGATAATTGAGTACCATGACAAAGAATGGGGAGTTTCGCGTCATGATGACCAAGTGCTCTTCGAGTTCTTGATATTAGAAGGGGCCCAAGCCGGTCTGAGCTGGACCACCATATTGCGAAAAAGGGAGAATTATCGTCGGGCGTTCGATAATTTTGTTCCTGCCGAGGTGGCGAGTTACGATATGAAAAAAGTTAAAGAATTGCTAGCGGACCCCAGTATAGTACGAAATCCCCGCAAGATCACAGCTGCTATCGACAACGCCAAAGCTTTTTTAAAGATTCAAAAAGAGTTCGGAAGCTTTAACTCGTATATTTGGAAATTCGTAGGCGGAAGGCCAATTAGGAATAGGTGGAAAGAACCAGCAGAGGTACCTCTCGTTACGCCGGAGTCCAAACTGATGAGCTCGTGTCTAAAAGAGAGAGGTTTCAAGTTTGTAGGGCCTACCATATGCTACGCATTTATGCAGGCTGTGGGAATGGTTAACGATCACATAGTAGATTGTTTCCGATATTCGGAGATTGAATAGAATCTATGGGTTAATACAGATTTTGCTCTTATTTTTTTGCCCCTAGTCCCGGGGTGGTCTCGAAACTCATGCAGAATAGATTTTTTGCAAATGCCCTAACTTGTTTAACACTGCCTTAACGATCATCTTAACTTTAGTCCTAAAAAAGCGAAAGTTATCTAAATTTCAGATAACATAAAAGCTGCCAGATCGATAGATTTCTTAGCGCAACCCTTTAAATCAAATGGTTGATATGACTTATTTCCCTAACTGGAGCTAACGCAACCCTTTTTATTGTTCGGTTTGCACATTTATAAAATTAATTTTCCCTACTTCATATAGGCCTCACTAAGCCGATAACTCCAGCCTTTTTGTGTGGCAAAAGGTGTGTAGGGGCAGCCAGCAGCCTGTTATAAGGAATGTCCATCACCCTCGAAACAGCCGACCACAGTAACTCCTTTGCCTGGTATTCGTCAACTTTACGCCAGTTGATCTCACGGAAGAGCACGTTGTTCAGCAGCTCGTCCTTTCTATTGTTAGGCCAAAGTTTCTTATTCTACCCCGTGAATTTATGACACTCAAGACAATTCGTTACGTTGTCGGAAAGGCGTCCATCTCGTATTTTATCTTGGTGCCCTTTTGGCATCTTAGCGGCACCCCCCGTACCCGTTTGATGACATTTGAAGCAGGTGGTTCTGTTTTTATGGTCTGCAGGTATGCTGGAAGCACCTGGTGAGGAGGAGCAACCTGCTGTAACGACTACAATCCCGATGATAACTACTGCAATTAGTCCGGTAGCTATCGGATTCAAGTGCATATACGTATACGAGAATCGAACGTTGGCTTAAACATTTCTTTTACGTTGCGACTTATACAAATGTCCCACTACGAAACTATACAATCTGAGGGCGGCTTAAGTTGCCATCCTCTCTTTTTGCGATGGGATAAGACTTATGTATTTTCGGGAAGAATACGAGGCAATCCCACGTGGATAATGGAAGAGTCACGGCCCCCTTCTTGATTAACGCGTTCTCTTACTTCAGTCGCGATCTTGGATGCTTCTTCAATCGGTGTGCCGGGAGCGACGGTGATGTGCATCTCGAGATGTACCATTTTCGGGCCGATGTACTCTCCCCCACAGCTCGTGCACGCCTCGTATTCCCGGCGCCGATAAGGCGACCTGCTCTACGCGCGTCAAAAAAGCAGCACGGAGGAACCGCCCCAACAGAAAAGACGCGTTCTCGCCCAAGAGGATCCCGTAACTGTAAATAGACGATGGTGCTCATCCCACCTGTTGGACCGCAGGCGGCACCCATGAGCCATTCAGTGCAGACTCCTGCGGCCAATACAGACGCAACTGGAGGTTGAACCCACCTGATGGTGCGGGCAGCCAGTTACACTCCTTCTCAGGGCCAGGCGATGCGTTTTGGATGTAGATGTCGAGCGATCCGTCTGCATTATACTTCAAGGGACTGAGGTGGGGCGAGATCGCATAGCGGTTAAGTGGATTATCTACGAAGGACTGTCGATTATTGTACATCGTGATCGACCAGAACGCGTTGACAGGCGGGGTGTTGTTCTTCTCGAAGTGCAAGACGTAGTTATGTGCACCGGTGTACGGGTTACCAGCGGCATCAGTGTGAGAGGCCGAATACAAGGCGTCCTCCGGGAGGTTCACTGCGAGTGCTCCTTCCCGCAAAACTCCGACACGAAGCGTATAGTTGGTCCCATAACTACCGAGGTGATAGTGGAGAAACCAACCATTTCTGTAGATTGCACCAGGAAGGTGCAGACCCGCAGCGTTGGCCTGTGCGAGTCCATCTTTAGCGCCCTGAGCGACTGCATTCTGGGTTGTTGCGTTTAAGCTGTTCCAGTCAAATGGTGTGCCAGCAACGATGCCGATCCGGGCCATCTGATCGACGACTGGTTTGTCCGCAGCACTCGGGGGGTTGGCCGCCATGAGCGTTGCCATTTTACCGTAGAACGTGGCGGGCGTCATTTTCCCTACCGGGTCAATTGTAGGGGTTTTTGTATTCACGTTGGGGTTCACCGGCACATTGGTCGGCGGCGTGTAGTTCGTGCCCCAGGCGCTCAGCGGCGTCAATTTGTACTGATCTTGGACGGCACGTGCCGCAGGGATATCAGCAGGGCCATTCTGTTGCGTGCGACCGAAAAGCCAAACCATGTTAGTCGGAGCCTCTATCGTTGTCAGCCCGGCAGGGATTGTGCCATTCCATCCTGGACCGACGATGGCGAAATGCCCCGCATCGGTACCAGTAGTGCGCTTCCCTAGTGATGCAAAGGTGTTCGTCCAAGCGTCGATCATCGGTATCAGATAATAACGGCTGTTCGTGCTGGGTACACTCAGCACTATCGGCTCCTTCGACAGGTTGAGCCAAGCGGTTGCGTAGAGCGTATCAGCGTTCGCGTTCGGAGCCACTGATAAAGTCTGATTTTTGGAGAACTGGTTGATGGGGGCCCGTAGCCCATTAGGAGTCGGAGCTGGAACTGCAGTCAGAAAGTCTTTTAGTAAATCCATGGTGACGAGGGGGCAACCGTAAACGTACGCCGCTGTGGCGATCTGTTGCGCCTCTGCCAGTGTCGGGGATCCCGTTGTGGTGGGGATCGTGAGCCCTCCAACCGTCTGGGTGCATGAAGGTACATCCTGAGTGGCCTGAGCCGAGCATCCGGTGCTGGATATCATGATAATTGCGATAGCAATGATGCAAAGCATCCAGTACGATTTCATGGGTGCAAAAAATGTGTATTTGTTTATAAAGCTAACCTCCTTCTAAATTGTGACTCGATTTTGATGGTGCCGCCTGACAAGGATATAGACGCATAGACATTACTGAGCTATCTTAAAATTCAACTTTATTATACACCTCTCTCAGATCTTGATCCCGAAATTGCAAATATACCATCGTCGTCTGAATATTTGAATGACCTAACAACTGTTGTAGCCTCCGGAGATCGACGCCATTTCGTATTGCTGCACTTTCAAGAAGTTGGCTATTTTTTGGGCTTCGTTATGTCCCACAAGTTATGTTTTGGGGCATGGGCTTCTAAGTAGATTTAATTGACATCATATCATCTACGTCGAGCAAAAGGCTATCTTGGTCAGCCATTTCGATTTCAAGGGTGATGGACTAAAACATCCCCTACATCACGCTGCTTGCAGCGAAGGCGCGTCGAGCGGGAGAGAGTCGAGAGTTAAGATAGCTCAGTACGATCTATGCGATGCGCGTCTGCTGTAGGGCCTAGGCTTGCGGCATAGACAAAGCATGGCAGCAACAAGCACTGTTACAGCTAACAAATGCACTGCAATAATAACAACTACTACTTTTTTAATGACTAGCGTTATCATAACAGCTGCTATGATAGGTGAAATCATTTTTTTCATTTATTTTACCTCCTGTTCGAGCGTATTGAGTAGCCGGAAGACAAAATTCTCACTAGTCAGATAATTGGTATG
The DNA here is from genome assembly GCA_035624185.1 of Candidatus Acidiferrales bacterium. Classification (GTDB taxonomy): domain Archaea; phylum Halobacteriota; class Bog-38; order Methanoflorentales; family Methanoflorentaceae; genus DASPRZ01. Next base: position 290 of record DASPRZ010000035.1, on the reverse strand, counting down.
TTTAGACCCATTCATAACCTTCTGCCACAAAATATGTGCTAGTTCCACGCATTTTTCGTGAAATCAGGGTGCGTATTACGTTTTTCCAATAAAGGTAGCAACGCTGTTTCTTCCTAGATTTAAACTTGTAAGTGAAAAATATTGACCATTTTAAGTTTATCTATAAAGTCCATCAATATTTTGGTCCTCATACTCCACATAGGGTTTCGTGGAATGTTTTTAAAACAGGGGAATTGATCTATCACTTTAATACGAATATCCCACTGTGCCATTTTTTTCGCATCGTGCAC
>DASPRZ010000034.1:0-38486 GCA_035624185.1 Candidatus Acidiferrales bacterium | reverse complement strand
ACGTGGTACAAGGCGTCAGAATCAACCAACTTGGAGAGAACTTTGATATCCGTGCAAAGGTCGTGATCGGTGCCGACGGCGTGGAGTCAAAAGTCGGACGATGGGCCGGGATAAATACCACCCTTAAGCTCAAGGATATTGAGAGCTGTGCTCAGTATTACATGACAAACGTCGATGTATCAGAAGACTTTTGTGATTTCTATTTGGGCTCACATGCACCAGGAGGCTATGCATGGGCATTCCCGAAAGGCAATAAGACGGCGAACGTAGGGATTGGGGTGCTCGCAAGCAAATTAAACGGAAAACGATCAATAGACTACCTTGACGAGTTCGTATCGAAGAACTTCCCCGAAGGCCAACCAGCCGAACTGATAATGGGGGCTTGTCCCGTAAGTGATGAGCTCACATCCACGATAGCAAACGGGTTGATGCTGGTGGGTGACGCTGCACACCACTGCGACCCTCTTACGGGTGGGGGAGTTATAAACGCGATGGAAGGCGGAAAGATTGCCGGCGACGTAGCGAGGAAGGCCGTGCGTGAAAACGACACCTCAACAAAAGTTCTATCAGAATACGAAGCCACGTGGCGTGCCTCATTTGGCAAAAGGTTGAAGCGCAACTATAAAGCCAAAGAGTTCTTCATACGCCTGTCTGATGAAAAACTCAACAAGCTTGCACAGTCAATCCAGGGTGCCAAGATTGAAGAGATGACTTCCGCAGGGCTCTTAAAGCACTTACTAAAGGCTAATCCAAAACTCCTGCTCGATATTCGTCACCTGCTGTAGACAATTCTTACGTATGAAAATAGCTGGAGTAGATGAGGCTGGAAAAGGGCCTGTTATAGGATCTATGTTTGTAGCAGGCGTTATGATTGATGAAACTTCGCTTCGACGTCTCGGAAATATGGGGGTAAAAGACTCTAAAGCGATCTCGCCGAAAAGACGAGAACTACTGGCTATCCGGCTACGGAAAATGTGCGATTACTGTGTGCATGAAATCACAGCAGCACAAATTGACGAACTAAGGCGCATCATAACGATGAATGAAATTGTGATGAAGGCTCACGCGCACGTACTGCGCAACCTAAAACCTGACTGCGCGTATATAGACGCAAGCGATGTTGATGCTTCAAGGTTTGCAGAAAGCGTAACACGTGAAAGCGGGGGTATTAACGTCGTTGCAGAGCATAAAGCCGATAAGACTCGTCCGATTGTTTCTGCTGCATCTATAATTGCAAAAGTATCAAGAGATAAATGGATCAAAGAGCTTGAAGAGAAAGTAGGTCAAAATATCGGAAGCGGATATCCTTCAGACCCGACCACCATAAAGTTCTTAAGAGGATGGGTGAGCGAATATGGTCAGCTGCCCAATTTTACACGAAACTCTTGGAAAACTGCTCAAGACATTCTAAAAGGTGTGGAAAAAAGTGATAATAGCGATATTAAACCAAACGATGAAAACAGCGACGATTTCAGATAGCGTTTAATAAACAGCCGAAGTGACAAGTTTCAATCGATTTTTATAATAACTAATTCACTACCTAAGTTTTGCAGCAACTTTTTCGAAAAAACTCCTCTCTCCAACCACAAAAAGCGATTCTATATCAGCTTTTTTAAACGTTAATACGTCATTTTTGTGGACAACTTCGCTATACTGTCCATCTATTGCTATAACTGCGTCTTTTCCCGTCATCTTGACACTTATTGTGCTCTCACTGAAGATCAACCATGGTCGAGCCGATAGCTTGTAAGGCGCCAGTGGAACTATTATAAATGCATCGACTCTAGGATCAACGATGGGCCCTCCGGCACTCATTGCGTACGCAGTTGATCCTGTGGACGTCGCAATGACAACGCCGTCAGCTCTCAGATCATCAAGTAGGCACCCATCAACTTTAATTCTGTATTCGAGAATCTTGGCCGGTCTCCGTGTGACTATAACTGCTTCATTTGTAGCCGTTGGCAGTTCTTTACCATTTATAGAAATAGCAAGCCTTGACTGGGCGGAAACCTCAAATCCTTCAATAAGCTTATCTACCGCTTGAAATGCATTTTCCGGGCTTATTTCAGCTAAAAACCCAACTTTTCCCATATTTATACCGATAATCGGAATTGGGTGTGAAATATCTTGGAGCACTCTCAGTATTGTTCCATCACCTCCGACTGCGACTATTGCGTCAACCTCGAACTTTTTAAGTTCTACACCGCATACATCTAGTTTGTCTGCAGTACCTTTATCGTACACGATCTCGACGCACTCCTTAAGGTGTTTACCAATGTCCCCTGCGAGTTGTATCGCTTCTCGCACATCACACCTTGATACGATGCCGATTCTCATTTTTCGCCACACCACTGTAGGTACCGTAGAATTTCTACGTGCTTTACACCATTTGAGGCTATTAGCCGTATACCCTGCTTCACGTCGAGAGGTGTAGTAAGTCCCTGTCCACAATCGTCTGTAACAGCTCCTCGCGCTTCTTCTACTAGACGTATGCCAGCTGCCACATCAGTGACTCTCAGCGTGCCTCTTAAATCAACAAATGCATCAAGTTTAGCAGCAGCGACGAGTGCAAGTTCGAGTGATGCACAGCCAAGAATTCTGACCCGCCGTATGTGGTTAGTGAGTTTTACCATTCTCTCAACGTTTCTCTTGTAGCCATATATACTAACGCTAAACTCGTTGAGATTATTTGTATGGGATACATGTAACTGCACATCGTTGGAATATGCTCCCTCGCCTTTTGATGCCCAATACTCCCTTTTCGTGTAAAGGTCACGAATATATGCGAACGTAATGTGAGCAAGATCATTGTTGGCTATAGCTATAGATATCGAGTAAAATGGGATATTCTTTAGCGCATTGTACGTGCCATCTATCGGGTCAAGTACGACCGTGCATACAGGACTCTCACCTATTACATGTTCACCAATCTCTTCACTCACTATTCGGACAGCAAGATCCTGATTTTTCAACGCAGTAATCGCAGCATCCTCTGCAACTTGGTCCATTCTAGTTGTAGGAGTTCCATCGGCCCCAATTTTCACGATTTCCCACGGTTTTTCAATCTTATTTGACAGGGCTACGTCCACTTCATCTGCTACGCATCTACATAGTTTTAGCATTTACACATAATAATGATGGATTGTTTATATTAGTTGCTTAAATACGCAAAGTTAATCAAGATGAGGCACGAAAAGTATTCTGGCTTATTAGGTCTCATTCATGCAGCACCAACTTCGGTAAGTTTGATGGTATCGATTCGAACACAGCCAGTCTCTAGCCATTTGATCATTTTCTTGCAAATCTAAATAAATTTATATTAAATGTTGTGGTATAGCTCACTATGAAGGAGCAAACAGAAATAAGAACGCTTAAAGTAGGGCGTTACGTAGTTATTGATGATGAACCTTGCGTCATTGTTGGTATGGCTACATCGAAACCTGGAAAGCATGGCTCTGCAAAGGCGAGACTAGATGCCATTGGCATTTTTGACGGCCAAAAACGGTCTATTGTGCAACCTGTGAGCGCCAAAATATATGTCCCCATAGTTGAGAGAAAAGGTGCTCAGATCATAGCGATAATGGGTAAAACAGCCCAGCTTATGGATCTAAATGATTACTCAACATTTGAGATTGAGATCCCCGAAGAGTATGCTGATCGGATTGAATCTGGCAAAGAGATCACGTACCTTGAATCTATGGGAAAACGCAAACTTGATTTAAAATAATACACGCTACTCTGAAAAATCTCGCTACGTAAAAGCTTAAAATCTAAACGTAAAAGAGACACATAAAGCGTACTTTTTATATCGTGCATGATTTTTGCAGATTCAAGCCCCTGTTACCAATCAAGCAAGTATGTAATAGTAGGCGTGCTCTTCGACGCCACATCCTCGTTCAGAACTGGTTCGCGATGGGCTCCTGATGCTATAAGACGGGCCTCCTATAATTTTGAAACTTATGATTACGAATACGATATTGATATCACAGAGCAACAATTCCACGATGCAGGCAACATTGAGTTTGGCAATCCTTATGATATGATTCCTCAGGTGGAGGCTACGATTTCGGGTGTATTTGATGACGGGAAGGTTCCCTTAACGCTCGGAGGCGAACACACTATATCATTTCCTTGCGTAAGGGCCCTGTCAAGAAGTGCGGACATTGGAGTGGTCATATTGGATGCTCATCTTGATTTTAGGAGTGAATATTTGGGGAATAAATATAGCCATGCGAGTGTTGCGAAATACATTTCAGATCTTTGTGTGCCTCTTATCCAGATTGGAATAAGAAGTGGCACAAAAGAAGAATATAAACTGGCAGCAGAAAAAAGCACTATTTACTCCATGGATGACATCAGAAAGTGTGGCATCGTTCATGTGTTAAATGAAATTGAAGGGCTTTTGGATAGCGATACAGTTTATTTATCCATTGATATGGATGTGATTGATCCGGCGTACGCCCCAGGAGTAGGAAACCCTGAACCGTATGGATTAACACCTCTAGAAGTTAGGACAGCCATAAGGAAGCTGTCTCCTGTAACTTCAGGCTTTGACATAGTTGAGGTCACACCTGACTACGATATGGGAATGTCTGCATTACTTGGCGCAAAGCTCCTTCGAGACTTTATCTTTTCATCTACGCAAAAAAAGATTTGATGACATATGAATGGCAAAAGTTATCTTGAAAATCCTGTACTCCACGCAAAGCTCACGCGAGGAATGACGGTTGCCGAACTTGTGGAACAGTATCGGCACTGTGCATTCGGTGCGGGGAGACTTGCAAAAGCCGTAAACATTTACCGAAAAATGCAAGTTTCAGGCGTGACGAACTTTTTTGGGTTAGCTGGCGCGATGATCCCCGCGGGGATGCGACAGATTTTAGTCGACATGATACAGCGGCGTAGCATTGATGTTCTTGTCACAACAGGAGCAAATATCGTTCACGATATGATCGAGGCTTTTGGCGGCCGGCATTGTCTTGGGGAATGTAACATTGATGACTTAGAACTTAAGAACAACAAAATAGACAGGATATATGACGTATATCTATCCGACTTGCACTTTACGACTTTTGAAGAGCGATTTGACGCCATGTTGGAAGATATACTCGACTCATGTAATGGCAGGCAGTTTACGATATGTGAGTTCCTTTACGAGGCCGGAGTTAGAATAGACGATAAAAAATCAATATTAAGGGCTACGGCAAACGAGGGAATTCCAGTATTTTGTCCCGCCATAGCAGATTCTGCAATAGGGCTTCAAAGCTGGATATTTGGATATAAGCGCAACCTACAGGTTGACACTTTCAAAGATATAAGGACTATTATGGACATATGTTACGGTGCAAAAAAGTCGGGGGCGTTGTTTATAGGAGGGGGTGTCCCTAAGAACTTTATTATGCAATCTATGCTCCTCATACCAAAAGGCTTTGATTACGCTATTCAACTTACCATGGATACACCCGAAACAGGCGGTCTTTCGGGCGCCACTTTAGATGAAGCAAAGTCTTGGGGGAAGATTGGTGAAAACGCTGAAACTGTAACAGTCTATGGCGACGCAACTATTACTTTACCCCTATTAGTGGCTGCTACCCTTTAAAATAAAACGTGCCCCCCCTAATTACGTTTGTATGACGACACATCTGAATTTTCAGTGTGCTTCTTAACGCATTTCGTTTAACGATCCAACTGAATTAATTTTCTTTCTGCGCACTTTTTTTTAAAAAAAATTATTGATTATATGAATTGAAATGTTCAATGTTGACTTGGGGTTTTTAATATTTGGAAGCAGAAAAAGTTTAAAAGAAAATTATTTGTTTAAATGTTGAAAAATCGCACTATTGTTGAAGTGAAATTCAACGGAAACATTGGAGTTAAATTGGACACGGAATTAACTGCTATTATGTCAATATCACGTTTTTGCACGAACTCTAAAATTTCCTTCCTTTAATCCTTTCAATATCAAATTTCGCTGTTTCTGCGATAGCCATTACTGCAAAAGTCCCGGCTTGAATCGGATCGGTAACTACAAGATCAGCAACATTGGACACGCTTCCTGCCATGTTAAGTGCTATGACCTTAATTCCCTCTTTTTGGAGTTTTTTTACCTCTTCAGTAATTTTTCCTCCCATAAGTGCCCCAGCTAGCACTAATATACTTGCTCTATGGGTTCTTGAAACAGCATTAACTGCCTCGGCAATGTTTTCTTCATTTACAATCGGCATTGTATCAATGCTTATGCGTTCCCCACGTATATTATGCCTGTCAGCTTCAGTTATTGCTCCTAGAGCTACTTGCGCAACCTGAGCCCCTCCACCGATGATTATGACGCGCGACCCCCAGATCTTTGCGAAGGGCTCATGTTGTGTAACGGCTTTAACACAGTTCATTGATTCAAGCGTTTTTACAAAATCTGATGTTTTTTGTAAGTCATCAATTTCCATATGGATTATGGCTAGATTTTTATGTAATCCCCTAGCGAGTATGAACTGCTGCATGTACTGAATGTTGCCATTAAATTTTGCAACAGTACCTGCAATGTCTCTTAGCACTCCAGGTTTGTTTTCTGAAATTATGTTTATAGTTACAGACATTTTGCAAATCTCTAGAATTGGGGCTACAAAATTTTGTTAATGTAACAGTACACAAACTTGGGATTGCACATTTAGATGACTTACCAACGTGTATTCTTCACCACCATAGTGGATTATTTGATTCGTGTTATTGCAACTATCTTGTTCACCTTTTCATTAATTCCGTTGGATCTTTTATCCCATTTTCTGTTATTATTTTCGTGACCAATTCAAGTGGTGTGGCGTCAAATGCAGGATTTTCGACTTTTATGCACTTAGGCGCTAACTGTTTTTTGCCACAATATATGAGCTCACGAGGATTTCTTTGTTCAATTTCAACCTCTCTATCCTCAAAATCTAAGGTAGAAAGAGGAGCAGCAACGTAGAACGGTATGCCGTGATGCTCCGCACATATTGCGAGCATATATGTTCCGACCTTATTGTAAACTGCCTCCTTTGTTATCCTATCAGCCCCTACAATTACACAATTCACTTTATCCTCCCTCATCATCCACGCTGCCATGTTGTCTGCAATTAAAGTAGCAGGGATTCCATCTTCAAGCATTTCAAAGGCCGTTATCCTACTCCCTTGATTAAGTGGTCTTGTTTCACAAACATATACACTTATGCGCTTTCCAGATTTTGTTGCAGACCGAATGACGCCCAAGGCGGTGCCCCAGCCGACTGTTGCAAGCCTGCCTGCATTGCAATACGTCATAACAACGTCACCGTCTTTTAAGATAGATGCTCCGATAGCGCTCAAGGCTTTATTTGTTATAATATCTTGATCGGCTATTCTTTTTGCCTCTTCAACTGCGACTTCTTTTACTTCTTCGACGGTGGCACAAGGTTCAATAGCCTTTAGGATTTTTTCAACTCCTGAAAAGAGATTTATTGCCGTCGGCCTCGTAGAGATAATGGATTTAGCCACCTCCTTAATCTCAGACTTCAATATATCAAGATCGCGAGTATGGCTTCTGTACGCTGCTAATGCCACACCAAATGCTCCTGCTGCCCCTAGTGCTGGTGCTCCTCTCACTTTAAGCTGAAGTATTGCATTGCGCAGTTCTTCAATTGTTGCGATCTTTATCTCTTCATAACGTGTTGGCAACATCGTTTGATCTACCATTACAATTCCATCATCCCAATCGATCGTGCGTTTGTCAGTAAGATTTTGGCCCATAATTGTCATCTTTAATCTTAATATTACAAGCATGTTGAAGTATAAAAAAATGCTTCGATCATAATAAGCTTGCTACGATCGACGGCACTCTCTGGGTGGAGTTTTAAACGCAAATTTACTGTGAAGTCCTTCGCTCTCTATACAAAACCTTAGTTCTTCTTGAAGACGTATATCCAGTAATGACCCCTGCCCGGATAAGGCGTATCTTGCGAGACGTTTGGTTCATGTTGAATAGAAATACCTTTTCTTTTTATTTTACCGTTAAATGTTAAAACCTTGAGGTAAAGTTGTTTCACAAGATAATTAGTGCGTGTTTGTGCTCTTTTTTACTTTTGCTTCATATAGTATGTTCGGTGTCTATTCAGTCCCACGTTTGTGCATTGAAAGGAAACAGTCATTGATGATATTGAATTAGCAGTAGGCTTTCCGTCATTTATAGTGGAGCGGGATCTACTCTTGCCTTTTAAAACATTATGATTTTTTTACCGATTTATGTGTAGTTCTCATATCTAAAAAATCAATACTCTTTAATAATCAATATATAATAGGATATTGCTTTTTTGTAGCAAGTGATAATATATGCTTGCGGATGATTTAATTAGAGCAGCCTTTTCATCTGACGAAGAACTAAAAAGCACATTGAGCAAAGTAATTAAAGACCTCGGGTTTACGGTTACTAAGTTTGCTGAAGTCTCGGGGGTATCGTTGAGCACACTCTATAAGATAATTTCCGGTGAACGTGAACCTAACCTCAAAACTTTGAGAGAGATATTAAAAGCAGTTAGGAGACTCGAAGGAACCTCAAAGAAGGGGGACCTCATTGCAGTAGTTGCTGCGCGGCCTGTCCTTGATAAAATTACAGAGAGATCAATGGTCATTGATGGTAAAAACGTCACTATAAGGGAATACCCAGCAGCGTCAGTCGAGGATGCATTGATTGCCGCAATTCATGCCGAGCGTGATGGGGCGCTGGCACTTGTTTGTGCTCCTATTGTAAGTCCGACCGTTGAAAAGATTTTAAGAATTCCAGTTGCTTCAATAATGCCACAAAACAGCTTGATAGAAGCTATAAAACTCGTTGCACGAAAAATCGGCTGACTCTCGATTGAACTCCACGTCGCCGTCAAGAATCTTATATCATTTCATTCATATCAAATTCAGGCCTTATTTATGCTAAAAGGTTGTGCAGTACACTCTACGACCTGTCATGAAAAGGTAGTGCTCCACTGAGATTTTGAAATACAGATTCTAGTTCTTTGATTTATGTATAATTTACAAAAATGTTTGTAATGGCATTAAGAGCGTGAAATAATTTCTCTGCCATTGTACCGTCTGTCAAGCTATTTGAAAGAGGCAGAAATGCAATGTAGTCTGAACCATCTGCAAGATCGCTGCATCGAATGCGAAGACGGCTTGAACAGACCCAAAGGGGTGGCGGGCAGCTAATAAGTAGAGTAAGTTTCGACCACTCAGACAGCCAATTTCAATTTAACTAATGATGATGGCATCAATGTGCTATTGTGCACGGTCATCTCATGCTTGTGCATCACTGGTACTTCTTAGGTTCGGTACTTCTTTGTTAAATACTATTGGCAAGACATTTGAACTGTAAGCGCAATTTTAAATTAGATGTTCAATAATGTTATTTTTTATAATTCTCTCACAATATAGGCATCGCAACGTCAAAGGATATAACACCGCAAACTTTGAAGTAACTGGTTCGTTAGTGTTTGAAATGCAATTTAGGTTGGGACATTTTACTATATTCTCAATTTTATCATGCAATTCGACCGAGCTCTTCTGGACTACTTCGTAATCTCTTATAATGTTAATTGTTGCATCCGGGGCGATCAATGCTATTTTATCCACCTCATCGGAGTTGAGCTCTCTATCCTCAATTTTTACTATGTCCTTTGCCTTGCTTCCTAGCTTCTTGCTTGGAACGTTCATAACGACGCTTACGATAGAGCGAGTGCCCCCTTTCACGCCGAGTATCTTCAAAACGTTAAGCGCACTTCCGGCTGTGATATGATCAATAACAGTCCCATTTTTAATCGAACGAACTCTGAGTTCGTCTTTTTGTTTTTCTAACATCAAATCTTACCTGCCATTACTAACACTAGAAGTGCCATCCTCACGGGAACTCCATTAAACGACTGTGTAAAATATTTAGCGTACTTTGTGTTATCGATTTCAGGCGCTATTTCATCGGATCTCGGCAGAGGATGCATTATTATAAAATTATCTCGAACGCCAGCTAGCGTATCACTGGATATTCTGTAGCTGCTTGCAACTCTATGGTACTCATTTGGGTCTGGGAATCGCTCTTTTTGTATTCTAGTCACATAGAGAACGTCGATATCTCTGATCACTTCATCTATATCATTAGTTATCGTAACTCCGCCTAAATCATCTACGATGTATTTTGGCATTTGAAGTTCTTCTGGCGCTACGAGGCTGATGTTTGCATTAAACATCTTAAGAGCGTAGGCAAGTGAGTGTACCGTCCTTCCATATTTGAGATCACCAAGCAGAGCAATGTCGAGGTCTTGAAGTCTGCTCTCCTTCCGCATAGTATACAGATCTAGTAATGTTTGCGTGGGATGATGACCAGCCCCGTCGCCGCCATTAAGCACGGGGATCATTGATAGCTCACTAGCCATCCGAGCAGCTCCTTCTTTCGGATGCCTGAGCACAATAGCATCAGCGTAGCCCTCAATCACTTTTACAGTATCCGCAAGAGTTTCACCCTTGAGCATAGAGCTGCTCTCAGATGATAAGCTTAAAGTCTTGCCTCCAAGCCTCTTCATAGCGGTATCAAATGATAACTGCGTTCTCGTACTTGGTTCGAAGAAAAGAAGAGCAAGTAATTTGTTGTGCAATATATCAGTTCCAGTTCGAGCGAGGGGCTCAATTTTTTCTGCACAGTTTAGAATATAATTTATTTCTTCACGAGAGAAATCTCGCATTGAAATGATATGCTGCTTTTCAAACATTCATACTTATACTCTTATCCCTGACTTTTTATAGTTTTTTAAACAGCAGTGCATGTGAGGGGTTAAGAAACTATTTGCAGTAGATCCGTTGGGTTCCAAATACCTCAATTTGTAGGAAACAGACTTGTCCCACGAGTATGCAAGCACAACTGGCACATGTCGTTTTTAGGTACAATTCAAATGGGATTTAGCCTTTCGCCCCATACTTGCGCGTTGTATGATAATTAAAACTTATTCCAGCAGTTGCGCTATCTCTCATCCACACAATAAGTATTTAGCATAATTACATAAACATAAAACAACGCTTTCATCACTACGCCCGAACGATCTATTGAACCAAAAAATAGTACAAAAATCAGACGTGTTACCTCACAATGGGAGAGCGAATGAGGAGTGAATGAGAGTTAAACTATGCTATGCTGAAAGACCACTGCGTGTGCCACGTTGCACATCATTTACCTAATGAACAATTCCAAAAGAGTAACTCCATTAAGATTTAGTGGAGTATTAAATTCGTTCTTGATAAGAATGGAAGCAAAGTAGTTGCCACAATACTGCTGTGACTCAATGAGAGAAATGTTGCAACTGCAAATAGCGGATCATCAGAAACACAGCGTTAAAAGCAGATGTTAAAGCCCATCAAAACTCTTTCAACTTCGTTTCTGAAATCGTCATTAGTAAATCCTTTCATCGCTGCAGCAACCATAGCACCGCCAGCGCCTACACCTTCTTTGACCTCTCCAAGCTCATATGCTTTAAGCTGGTTGAATTTACTCGTTCGAAAGTCGGGGTAAGATCCGAATGCATCAATTTGCAGTTTTTTTACAAGGTCGATGAAGCAAGCTGATTCATCATCAAATACATATTTCGTTGTTGCAAGTGTAATATCGCCAGAGATGCTAAGCTCCTTCAAAATAGCAAATACCGCCGCCATTTGCGACCCTCCTGCAAGCATCACGCTACTCCCAGTTTTGGTAAGTTCTTCAACTAGCCCTGCGGCGCAAGGCATCATAGGGTCTCCAAAAAGCTCAACTGCTTTTAGTGGCTCGCGTTTGAGCCTATTTGGAGTAATAGGAGATTGCGCTAAAGCCTTTCTAACTACCTGTTCTTTAAGTTCAATTGGGTTTTTTGAAAAACTACTGCTAACGCTCGAATCGTAGCCAAGTGCTCTTAACACTGCAAGAGCTGTAGTAGTCCCCCCAGGTATTGTTTCACCTATAATTGCCAGATCGCAATTGAGAAGTTTTGCAAGCTTTTTTGAGGACGCATAAATGTGTTGCGAATCTTTTACAGCAGGCCCCCTCTGTATATCCCTGCCCCACTCGGCTTTTAAGTCATAATAGGGAACACCCGGAGCGACTTTGAGACCAGAGTTAATTAGGAGACACGGAATTTTAGTGAGGTTTAGTGCAGCTCTTGTAAGGACAGATGGTGTAGCCGCCCCTGAAAGAGAGTCGGGCAGCGCATCAATGGTCTGCAATGCACCGCACGTAACAACCTCAGCATCAGCTGCTGGCGTACACTGTAAAAGTGCCTCTGAACTTCCCGCTCCAGAAATTCCGGGTATATCAGCAACTTCGGTGTTAGAAAGTATTAGCACAAACAAGGGGTTCTCAACATCGCTGTACCTGTCTTCAATTATCGAAGATTTTCCTGATCGGTTATGGTAAACTCTGGCCCACATAAGCTTATTGCATGTCGAGTTTTGTTATATGTCCTTCGGGTATTATCAGTTACAATCTTGACATTAGAAATTACGTTGAGGCTGATATCGTGGAAGCGTATATGCGCCATAGGGCATAAGTATAAACTTCGCATCAGATCCACATTTTGCAACCGCTGCATCAACAGCGTCGTTAATATCAGAGGCGCATGTGAAAAATGCCCTCTCAACAAGTCCCTTTTCAAGATCAGAGACTAAATAGACGTCGACTTTTTCCATAAGCTTTGCCAAAATTCCTGCCTTGTGCCCTCCGAGCTCGAAAGCAATGTCCAACCTGTCTATGAGTTCCTGCTTGTTCTTAGCTTCATTAATCCATCGCTCAAAGACTTTGTCTCCTAATCCCTCAGGGCATTGGGCTACCAAAATTATAGTACCGCCATTTTTTACCGCGAGCTTCGCGTTGTCAAGAGCTTTTTGTGATTGAAATACGTTTATATCTTTTGGAGCCCCGCCAGCTGAAACCACAACCACATCGGCAAGCTCCTTTATTGCGATAATGTACATTGAATCGACGACTTTTACACCCTCTCTGTGAGCCTCAATTGGATCTCCGGCTACGGCTTTTACGATTTGTTTTTTCCCGTTAAGCACGACGTTAAGAATGAAGTCGCAACCAACAAACTTCGATGCTTCCTCCATGTCAATCCTAACAGGACTATCAAGTCGTCCAGCACTCGCCGTTGCCTGCAACATAAGTCTATGATTAGTTTCAATTGTGCTTCTTGCGCAAATCCCAGGCAAGATTGATTTATACCCGCCTGTATAACCTGCGAAATAGTGAAGTTCAATTGACCCTATACATACCTTTATGTCAGCTCCTAAAACCTCTCTGTTAGCCTCGACGGCGGTTCCTTGTTTGGTTGTTCCAACGAAAATGCAGTTAGTAGAATCGTGATTTATGCACCTAAACCTGTTGAAAACGTTATTTCCAACAAGGTGCGCCATCTCGTTTGCCTCCAATTTTCTGTGGATTCCAAGCGCAAAGATGATTGTGATGTCTTCATCACGTATCCTTGCGTCCGCCAATTCATCAAGGATGTGGGGAATTAATTTTTTAGTGGGTGTAGGTCGTGTGATATCGCTAACAATAATGACAACGTTGGGACGTTTTTTATATCTCTTCTTCGCCCATACTATCTCATTCAACCGCTTTGTTCCTATTGGATTTTCTATCGCCCTTTTAATTTCAGCTGTCTCATCTGTAGCCTCTATTTCAAATGGCTCAATGATTTGGATGACGTTCTTCTTCTTTATGTTTGCAGTAAGTTCGCCTGTGCCATATTTTAACTGTATTGTGGCCTCTTCCATGCGACTTATAATAAGTTGTAATCATATATCAAAGTGGGGCCCCGAGGTAGTATGAGAAGCGTTCGGTTTTAGTGAGTTTAGTATAAAAATAGTGAATAAAGTTTCATATAGGTTCAATGACTATATAAAATGCAGACGTATCGTTTTATTTCAAAGCAAATTATATTTAAGTAGTAACTTTGGGGGTTACTGAAATTGTACAGATCCTATGGAGAGATACCGAAAATCGAGATTCCTGGTAACCCAGACGTTAAAATTAGCGACAGCACCCTAAGGGATGGTTCACAAATGCCTGGTATTGTGATGAAGAAATCCCACAAGCTCAAAATATACGAATATCTGCATAAGATGGGGATCGAAAAGCTCGAATGTTTTGTATTTAATGAAAGGGATCGGATTGTAGCACGTGAAATGTTTGATCGGGGCTACGAGCATCCAGAGGTCACCGGCTGGGCACGCGCCAGCACAGACGACATAGATATGAACTTAAGCATAGATGGGATCGAGGAAGTGGGGATTTTGATGTCGATCTCCGATGCACACATTTTTGATAAATTGGGTCTTGCAAATCACGAACAGGCACGAGATAAATACGTTAACGCCCTTGAGTATGCTGTGGATCACGGTTTAAAAGTAAGGTGTCATCTCGAAGATACGACGAGAGCGAACCCCAGTTTTTTACTTCCATTCATTAAGGAATTATTGGGCATTGAGCCAAATGCAATAATGAGGATATGCGATACGATCAATTTCGGCGTTCCATTTGAAGGTCTGGGTCTCCCTTTCAGTATTCCAGACTTGGTGATCTCTTTTAAGAAAGCAGGCGCTAAAAACATAGAAATGCACATTCACGATGATTTTGGGCTCGGAGTAGCGAATACGCTTGCTGGGCACTGGTACGGTGCCAATTGGTCTAGTCTTACCTTTATGGGAATTGGCGAGAGGGCAGGCAACACTGAGCTTGAAAAGATTTTAATGTTCTTGTTTAACAGGGTAAAGGGATTTGAAAAGTACAACCCCCGGCAGTTGACTGAATTGACTAAATACTTGGCACAAGAACTTCCTTTTAGAATACCAAGTAATAAAGCAATAGTGGGAGAAAACATATTCGCGCACGAAAGTGGGATACACACAGATGGCATTTTGAAAAACTCGTTTACCTATGAACCCTTCCCACCAGAAATTGTTGGAGGTCAACGGGCTCTGCTCATAGGGGACTCGTCAGGCAGAGAGGTCGTGCGCCATAAGATAGAAGAAGTACTTTACGAATTATTGGGGATACGGGTAAATCTAGAGAAGGATGATGAGCGGATAAAATCGATATGGTCAGACATCCACAAGCTTTATGATGAAGAAGCTCGAATTTCAAGTATTTCGAACGATGAACTGAAAGAATATGCTCTCAAGTATATCCTCAGTGATGAGATCACTCTTCAGTGGCATCGATAATGATGCATTCACGATCGGTATCAATTTCAAAGAGATTAAAAAATTGAGTGGCTGTAAATATCGTCGAATCTTGGGTGTCCCGTTGGGAACAAGCGACCTTGAGTATGAAACGTGTTTGCTCGCCGATGAGGATGCGATGGTTCACCATGAGCTGTGCTCAGAGTGTACCATTGTAGAACTCGAAAAAAGCTTTAACTGTACCCACATGAAGCCGGCTAAGATTTTCACAAGCGGCGGGAAATCTAACGACCATACAGAATGCATAAAAAATGGGGAGATTTTGAATGAAGGAAGGGATAAGTGCAAACACTGTGCAAAGAAGAAAGAAGTGAGCGCCTAACTCGCAATGCTAGTTATATGTTTTATTTTTAGTGACTTTTTTGATGTTAGTTTGTCTCAAGTTTGTGCATAATCCACTCGGTCATCTCAGTCGTCTTAAGAGTGCCTCCAAGGTCATACGTTGTTTTTCCCTCTGCTATTGTTTCAGTCACTGCGTCAGAGATTAGCTGTGACTCTTCATTGTAGCCTAGATATCTTAACATCCAAGCCGCCGCTAGAATAGTCGCTGTCGGGTTTACCCTGTCTAGTCCTTTGTACTTAGGAGCAGAGCCATGTGCAGGTTCAAACATCGCATAATCGTCGCCAACATTAGCCGAATAGATCGTTCCAATGCTCCCCACGAGTGCAGCGCACTCCTCGCTTATTATGTCCATAAAAAGATTTGTTGAAAGAAGTATCGATTGATTGAGTATGTGAGGATTTTTAATAAGCTGCTGCGCGATGTTATCGACGTGATACTCCCAAATCTCTATATGGGGATATTCACTGCCCACTTCTCTTACAGCGTCAAGAAATGCACCGTCAGTATGTTTTAAAATGTTGCTTTTATGTATTGCAACGACAGTCTTCCAGACCCTCCTGTTTGCTTCTTCAAATGCGAACTTTGCTATTTTTTTGCTTGCAGACTTTGTGATTTTTCTCAACGCTATGAACATGTCATCAGAAAGTTGAACTTCGCTTCCGTGATACATCCCTTCGGTTGCCTCCCTCACACACACAAAATCAACATCTCCGAGGGGTTTTGGAGTATTCGGGAACGTCTTGATAGGGCGGACGTTTGCGTACAAGTTCAGTCGCTGTCGAAGTGTTACTGAGACACTTTTTGGAGATCTCGGCCCACCTGGCGTAGTCGTTGGACCTTTAAAACACGCTTCTGCTGACCGTATGACGTCCCACGTCTCATCTGGTATGAGCGTCTCCCCGCCGTGAGTTTCGTACCAATCTGTACCGGCATCACACAATATCATATTGAGTGGAGCTCCAGTCGCATTGACAACTCGCATCATTGCCTTCACAAGTTCTGGACCTACGCCATCGCCCATAATAACAGCTACCTTCTTCATCATCACTCGCTCCTATTTCATAAATGCATCAAACAAAACGAATATGGATTACAGTCATAAGTTCATCAATCAGTGAATCAACCGAAATTTTTCAGATAATTTATAAGCCCGCCCGCTTTCAGGATTTCTTGCATAAAGATCGGTATAGGTTTAAACGAATGAATTTCATGCGCAGTGACATTAAGTAAGGTGCCTTTGTCAAAATCAACTCTCAGTATATCCGTTTGCGAAACTGTCTTAGATACGTCCTTACATTCGATTAACGGCAGACCGATGTTAAAGCCATTTCTATAGAAAATTCTCGCAAATGACTCCGCCACTATGCAGGAGATGCCACAAGCCTTTAAAACTTGAGGGGCTTGTTCTCTTGATGATCCACAGCCAAAATTGGCCCCAGCAACTATAATGGGTGTTTTCACTTTCTTCGCGTCTACATAAAACCTAGGATCTATTGATTCGAATACGTGCATTGCGAGCTTTTTTATATCTAATTCGTCGTACTTGTACTTCCCAGCGATTATTTCGTCTGTGTTCGTATCTCTTGGGAATATTCGTATCACTTCAGCTTCGATTCTAGTCATACACTACATCCTTAAACTTGCATTGTTTAATGTTACTTGCCATAATCTCTTGGGTCGGTTATTCTGCCGGCAATAGCACTTGCAGCCGCAGTTGACGGACTAGAAAGATAAATAAATGCGCTATCGTTGCCCATTCTTCCCTTAAAGTTTCTATTTTGCGTTGAGAGTGCGACTTCCCCGTCGCCTAACGCTACTGTTCTTCCTATGCAGAATCCACATCCGGGCGGGCATACTGATGCTCCAGCGCTTAATAGAGTTCCGATTATACCCTCGTTTATGGCTCTCATAAGTATGTCACGGCTTGCTGGATATACTACAAGTCTGGCTTTGCTCTTGTGTCCCTTTAAAATTTGCGCTGCTGCTCTTAAGTCTTCAATTCTCCCATTTGTGCACGAACCAAGACAGACTTGATCAATCTCCTCTCCTTCGAGATCTGTAACTGGAGCAACGTTATCGACCTTGTGGGGCTTTGCTATCATGGGCACAACTTCCTCTGCTTTTATATGAACCTCACTTTCATAATGTGCTCCATCATCTGCGTAAAGTGGCGTATACTCGTCTCCACGTCCGTACTGCTGGAGGTATGCTTCAACTTTTTCATCTGCGGGACACACTCCGACTTTTGCGCCAGATTCGATGGCCATATTTGTAAGGGTTGCCCTTGCCTCTACACTCATTTTTGTTATTCCCGTTCCAGAGAACTCTAGCGCCTTGTAAGTAGCACCATCAGCTTTAATCTCGCCAATGAGTTCTAAAAACACATCTTTAGAGTGAGTCCTTTCCATTAACGCCCCCGAGATTTCCACTTTTATTGATTCCGGCACTCTAAACCAAGTTTTTCCGTAGGCCATAGCAGCCGCGATATCAGTTGAGCCCATTCCCGTCGCAAATGCTCCTAACGCGCCGTGCGTGCATGTATGACTATCCCCGCCGATGATCATCTTCCAAGGAGCTGCATATTTTTCAAGCACGATTTGATGGCAGATACCATCGCCATTCTCATAAAAATCTATCCCAAGCGACCTTGTAAACTCCCGCATCATAGCTTGAATATTTGAAATCCTTTCTGATGGTGAGGGGGATGCGTGATCACAAATTACTGCTACCTTTTCAGGATACTTAATCTTAAGATCTCCAAGTTGCTGAATCGCAAGCGGAAATGTACCGTCATGAGCAAAGACAAGGTCAACTTGCGCCGCAATGAGATCTCCCCCAGCGACGTCAGTTCCGCTGCGCTTTGATAAAATTTTCTCTGATATGGTCTTCAATTATAATACCTCTAAGATATCATCTTAGTGCAATGTACCCTAAGAATTTCTGGACTTCTAATAAAATTCCTGAACATACTTATATCTTTAATTGATAATAACTATATGCATACGGAAAAAGGAGCCATCAGCTATCATATAATATATCATTAATAGCGCGGTGGAACATCAATGCTAAGTGTTGCACGGCTAAAGAACCTTGCTTTTTCACCCTAAAAGTGCTCTTTATTTTTATAACACTTCTAGACTTTTAGTGCTTGTCCGCCATAAATGATTTTTTTGCCTATTCCAACTTTAGTCTTTTAACTTTATGCTAATACAGGAAAAATATGTGGTGCTGATTACCAATGCGAGTATCACTATGTAGTATCATTACATGCGGATTCAATGGTTTCCAATTCGCACCGGGCTATTCGCCAGCGAAGGCGAGCTCGAAATTCCATAGCAGTGACCTATATAAACATATAAATCGAGAACTTTTTGACATCCATCTTAAAAATCCCAGCCGGCATTGAACTGTGGGCACATATTCTTGGCGGCATCCTGCTAAAAAAGATGGTGGTGTAGCCATACTTATGGAACCACTGCTGCGCAGCTTCAAGCTCACTGCTCTTCATTCCTATGTACTTACTGTATTTTTCAAAAAGTGAGGCGCTACCACAATAGCTAACACTACATGTTATAAGCGACCCGTTAAGACAAGAAAAGTTTGCGGTTAGCGCAGCGGCTAGAATTTTAAACTTTCACATATAAGTAAGATAACTGCCGTAGGGCATTATCAGCTCACTTGGTAGAGGACTACCGATACTCTCAAATGCCCATTCCCACGAAAATGCTACCATAATTATATTGATCTATAACATTGAGCACGGAGATAGAAGCGCTTTTTACAGCACGATAAATCTGATTATGATACTGAACAGAAAGTAAAAATACGGTCAAACTTGTCTTGGGTTTTGAGCCACACCTTAATGGCATTTGTAACTGTCGGATCGAGATCGATCTCCTACACCAACAAAATAATCAAATAGCTATGTATCATAAAATGCTAATTTAGTATTCAATTTTAATCTTTTTGCTTGAATTCATGACAGATTATGTTCTGGTTCTGGAAATAATTTTCTCTCTGAGGTAACGGCGCATCAAAAAGTCTCTCACATTTTATGCATCAGCCAAAATGTCGAAGTAGACAAATATCTTTTCTATTCGTCAAGTTTGATTAAAGTAAGAGTCCCAGTTTATTAGCACAAGTACCCGCTGGAACTTCTTGCACATCGGTAAATAGCAACCGAGAAGCACATCTCAGCGCCCCTATCACAGGAGCTCAGCTGATATTAAATTAGCTGTTCTAGAAGGTAAAACGGGAATAGTATAAGAATCGCTATAAAGTGTGGGCAAGTACATCAAACGTCACAATGATATACTTGACCTAGTGTCGTAGTCCTTCGATGACCTGAATTCTGAAATTGCTTGGTGATTTGGGGATGCTAATTTCAAAAATTTGAGCCATATTTGAGCTTTATTGAGTTCATTACCTAACGTATTTGCCATTACTTTCGTATTCACCCTATTTGTCTCGTATCATATATGATTCGATCTTTTTAAAAAGTACAGCGCTATGGGAACTCCCAGCACGGTTCCAAGTACTCGCGAAATGCTTGTGGAATATGCCGCCCCTATAGCCCCCATAATCGGTATGAGATATAAGTTAAGTCCGAAATTTGCGAGCGACATGTAGGTTGCGTTAAGAACGTGTACCTTTTGATTATTTGTGGCGTCAAGCAGTAAAGCCGTCGGAACAGCGACAAGGCCAATCGCAAATCCTACGATGAGGATGTTTAAGAAACCAACTGATTCGGTGAACTTCGGCCCGACAGTATAATAGATAAGTTGGTTTCCAAATGCAAAGGTCATTACGATTACAACAACTCCCGCTATTGTAAAGTATGACACATATCTGAAGAGCTCTTTTTTTGCAATCCTCCTTTTATGAACTGCTCTCGAGAGCACGGGGAAAAATGCTCCAGTTAAGGCAACAACCGCCATATCCCCAACCCCAACGAAATTGACAGCAGGCGTATAAAGTCCGACAGATCGCATGTCAATCAGAAGCGATATCATTATAGTGTCTATCCTCTGCCATATAGTTCCGAGGAGTGCTGCGAGTCCAAACCATACTGCTGGACCTATAATGTTCTTATCAAAAACTGGCTTGAAATTCAGCTTATAATGATGGATCTGTCGGCTTTTGACGAAGCTTAGAAGCATGTTTATAAAAGCGCCGACGATCGTGGCATATATGATGCCAACTATTCCAAATCCGAGAGCTATAAAAATGATTGAAAAAACTACGAATACAGTGCGTTCGATGATCTTAAAGAACGAGATGTATTTCATATCCTGATAGATGTTGAAAACTGAACGGAACAAGCTGCCGAGTCCGCTCATTAGCAGAGTTGAAGAGGCCAACACAATGAGTAACTTTACGTCAAATGAATAGGGGGTAAAAAACATGCATGTAATAAGGAGTACTATCGAGGCAGCGGACAAGAGTGTCTCTAACCCCATTGCATTGGAGATCAGATGATGCGTGTGCTCAGGTTCCTTTGCCCCTTCGCGAATGATGACCGTATTTATGCCAAAATCCGTAAAAATTGAGAAAAGTGAGACAAAAGAGACGATAGTGATGTATGAACCAAATTCCGAAACTGGAAGCACTCTCGCGATGTAGATGAAAAAGATGAATGATATTACTGCTGAAGTAGCTTCACCAGAGAAAAGGAAAACGCTATTTTTAACTCCTCTTTTTATGGATATTTAGTCCACCTTCCGTATACTTTAATTTCGTTCGCCTTTAGGCGTCACTGAAGGGACAATAAATTTCCTTAAGGAATTACTTCTTGCTTAAGTTAACAGTGATCAACTTCCAATATGCGAATGCGTGAATTATTGTCCTAAATCACTCATTAACTAAATTGTAATAAACATTTTCCAAAGCATCGACGACTTTATCCCACGTAAAATTATCCGTAACCCTTTGCCGACCCATTATGCTTTTTGCCCTTTCCGACTCTGTGTTATCCAACACTTCAACAATATTCTTTGAAAGGGCACCAACATCCCCGTATTCAAATATTCTTCCAACATCTCCCATGACGCACGGAACTCCTCCCACGTTTGAGGCAACTACTGGTGTGCTACACGCCATGGCTTCAAGCAGTACTATCCCAAATGCCTCCCATTCACTTGGTAAAACAAATACATCTGCTGCTGAATAAGCAGACTTGAATAGGTCGTAATCATCGATGTGACCTGTGAATATGAAGTAATCGTCAAGATTATCTGTCCAAATTTTCTTTTGAAGCTCTTTTAGTATCCCCCAGTCTTCTCCCACTATGACGAATTTGGCTTTGGGATGTTCATGTATCACCGCACTTGAGGCGTCTATTAGATAGTTTAAACCCTTATTATCTGCAAGCCTCCCCGTATACAGTATTATTTTATCTTCACCGTTAAGTTTACACCAATTTCTAAATTTAGAGCCGTCAGGAATCGGTGTCCAATCCTTTATATCTATGCCGTTTGGCACCGTTACGCACTTCGAGATAGGGACAAATCCCTTTATAAATTGTTTTTCCCTGTCTGTTACAATTAGAATCTTATCAACAAGTCTATATATTCTCCTTGAAAAAACGACATCTTGAAAATTCATAAGAAATTTTTGTATAGAAGAATTGTGGTTTGATGGTGGGTGAAAATGCGGCGTTACAACAAATGGCATCTGGTACTTGCCATTTTTCTTTCCTCTTTTAAACTTGGCTAATGCACAGGCAAAAATTTGATAATATCTATGAGAGTGAGCATGAACTACATCTGCGTCGGAATTGTAGATAGCTTTAATTAAGCCGGGAATTGTAGGAAAGTGAATGTATGGTAACATATGCCGCCTGACAGGAAATCTAATTACTTTGACCCCGTTAGCATAGCTTTCAGGATCCCACCTATCAAAATATTGCCATGGAATTTCTGTCTTAAGAGCGGTTGTATATACCGTTACTTCATGGCCTCGCTTTACGAGCTCTTCAGATATCCTTTGTATATGAGTTTCTGCTCCTCCCGGGGCTAGGTATCTGATGCAGACTTGCGCTATTTTCAACTGATGTTCACCACTTTGAATAACTAAAAAACAAAGACATATAATCTTGAGTAGCTTCAATATTTATTATTTGTTATAAAGAAGGCGGAAGTTTATGGTTCCGGCTAATTTGAGGTTGTAGAGTGATTAAAAAAGCAGTTATACCTGCAGCGGGTTTGGGAACTAGATTTTTACCAGCAACGAAATCGATGCCTAAAGAGATGTTACCTATTATTGATACGCCCATCATTCAGTTTGTGGTAGAGGAGGCCATCTCTTCTGGAATTGAAGACATTCTAATAATAACAGGCAGAGGCAAGCAAGCAATTGAAGATTACTTTGATGCCTCCCCCGGGCTCGAAAATTTTCTGATCCAAAATCGACGATTTGAATTGTTGAAAGATGTTCAAAACATCTCCGCCTTAGCAGACATTCATTATATTCGACAAAAAGAAGCAAAAGGGCTCGGCGATGCGATATTAAAGGCCCAACGACATATAGAGAATGAACCATTTGCCGTTTTGTTAGGGGATGATATTGTAAAATCTACCATCCCATGTATTAAGCAACTTTCAACTATATTTCAAAAGTACGATAAAACGATAATTGCCGTAGAAGAGGTCCCACAACAAATTGTAAACAGATATGGAATAATACAAGGGCGAAAAATTGAGAACTCAGTTTATCTCATTGAAGACATTATTGAGAAGCCCTCTATAGCTGATTCTCCTTCTAACATAGCTGCAGTGGGCAGGTATGTGTTAACGCCGGAGATATTTGATTGTATCAGGGTAACCCCCCCCGGAAAAGGTAATGAACTACAATTAACTGACTCCATAAAAACTTTAATACATAATGATGACGCCTTTGCGTATACGTTTGCAGGAACACGATATGATGCGGGAGATAAACTCGGCTATATAAAAGCGATTATAGATTTTGGATTAGAAAAAGAGGGTTTAAAAGAAGCACTCATTGAATATTTAAAGACAAGGATGATGGAATAAGATCAGGGCGTGTTCTTTTTAACTCTTTTCTGAACTTAAGGAGAAATCAGTAATATTGCAACAATTTTCATATAGTGACACTCACTTACTCTGTTCATACTCTGTTGCCATAGCATCAAACTGGTAAGAGTCTTGACTTGATCATTATGTTCTGGACTGCTAGTTGCGCAGAAAAATTCAAAGATTATGAAAACAGTAATGATATCGCACTAGATTCAAGTGTTTGATACTCGAATCTTGAACGGAGAGCTGATATCTTATGGGCAATATAAGTTTTAGTTTACGAAATTGTACGGCGAAAATTTATAACTCTTTCTTAAGTATTTCGATAACTCTCATTCCAGCATTGCCGTCCCCAAATGGGTCTCTCCAATTCCGTTCCTTTTCAAGCATCATCTTTACACCGTTCACCATATTATTTGGGTTTGTGCCTACGAGCACATTCGAGCCCACCTCAATGGTCTCTGGTCTCTCCGTATTATCTCTTAATGTAACACACGGTACTTTCAATATACAAGTCTCTTCTTGTACACCACCAGAATCAGTCAACACAAGCTGCGCATATCCTTCCATCAACAAGAAATCAAGAAAGCTAACAGGATCAATCGAGATGACACCTTTTAAGCTTAAATTAAACTCTTTCATCTTTTTGAGGGTTCGAGGATGTATCGGAAATATAATCGGTATCAAAAACTCATTATATAATAATTCTAGTCCTTTCACAATTCCTTCTAGTCTGTCTCTAAAATCGACGTTCTCTTGTCTATGAGCTGTGATAAGAAAGTATCCTCCTTTTTTAAACCAAGACTTTTCGCACACTTTTGCTTTATTCTTAGCAATTTCAATATTCTGATAAACTGCATCTACAATCGTGTTTCCCGTAACAAAGATCTTGTCTTCAGCTATTCCTTCCATTTGCAAATTCTGCCTAGCTATTTCAGTAGGCGCGAAAAGATAATCAGAAATATGGTCAGTGAGCACTCTATTAATCTCTTCAGGCATATTTCTGTCAAAGCTTCTCAAACCGGCTTCAACATGTCCTACTTTGATACCTAATTTGGTCGCGGCTAGAGCGCTTGCGAGCACTGTATTTGTATCTCCTTCCACCAAAATGATGTCTGGCCCCTCTTCTATCAATATTGTTTCTACCCGTGTCATTATCTTTCCCGTTTGTTCTGCATGTAATCCAGACCCTGTATCTAGATTATATCGAGCTTTTGGGAGTCCTAATTCTTCAAAAAAAATCTTATCCATCTCGTAAGAATAATGTTGGCCTGCGTGTAAAATAAAAAAGTCAATGTGTTGCTTCTCGCATGCTCTGATTACTGGAGACATTTTTATTATTTCAGGTCTTGTGCCAAGAATTATGGATATCATCGTTCGATCATGTGTAAGATCATTCTTTCAACATAAGTCTGTGTATATGCACCATAACTAAGTTTATCGGCATATTCAAGTGGTTTCGAGCGGAGTTAACCTATTCATTGCCAACAAAGAATCAGCTGGAACAGAGGAATTCGCATGAAGAATATGAATATATCTCAAATTAAGCTATGTTCTGACCAATGCCTAAATAAAAAAAACTAAAGACCTCTCAAACGGAATCTTTAGCCACATAATAACGAAATGATGTACTGCCCTAATTGATTATATTAGTCGTACTAATAGAAAGAATAAATCGAATAAAGAGTAATCTCTATAAGAAAATTGGCGTTACAATTGTCTGTATGACTTACAAGCAAGAGCTACGTTCCTGTTTAGCCACTTAGAAAGAGGCGCTGAAAATATTTTCGTTGAATAAAAGCGGAACAATTAGTTATAAATACCCCCTTCTAATTCTTCCGTAACGTCTAATGAGTTCTTTTGTTGTACGCTTAAGAGTTGACTTTTTTTAAAAGAGCGTTGAAATGTTTTTAGGAATATTAAAAAAATCGGTATGCAAAACACTTGTGTTAGATTAGGTACGTATCTCCTCTTGTGAAGGACCTTAACCTTTTAATTATCGAAATCCATCGATGTTCGGTCCCTGGAAATGCATCTATTAAAACTACATCAGCTTTTACAGGTATTTCCTCAACTTTCCTTAAATCACCATGATAGAGTTCTATTTCACAGTCATCAGTTTCAGCTTTACTTATCAAATTTGGAGTTGTTGCAACTTCTTTTAACCCGGCAAAGCTTGCCTTTGTGATGGATTTTATACCCAAGATATTCTTGTTGACGCGAAGGTTTAAGTAAGCATTTTTTGTGAAAGGTAGCCAAGCGTCATTTAAGATGACTTTTGAGGCCCCCATAAGCACACTCATAAGTCCAAGCGTTCCAGGACCTGAGAGCCCATCTAGCACAACTGAATCTTCTATTGGTATGGATCCAAGTTTAAGCATCTTTATAGTATTATCGTGCTCTATGTGTGCTTTTGATTGACTTTTATAGATAAGAAGCTGTCCGTAAGCTGAAGTTATCAGGTCTGACCGTACATCACAGCCTGCAATGAGCTCGCATGTACAAGGTAAATTGTCTAAATCAACAAGTCCAATAACTCGTTCGTCTTCTCGTTTTATAACCCCTTTAATTTCTGCCACCTCATCAACTATTTGATGTGCAGCATTTGCAATTTGCTGTTTGTTGGTTAAAATAATGAGACTGTTATGAGATAATACAGGGGCTGAATATGTTCGGACACCTGGACATAAAAGCGGAGTACCTACTTCTCGTAACGTGATGTTTGGATGTTTCGGATCGTCAACTGATAATGCAAGAATATGGGCCATTACGGCATCTAACGGTCTTTTGCCGCATTTCTCGCAACATAGTTTATCGAAGTTAATTTTGAAAAGATTGAGAGTAGCGGTCTTAGATAGAACTAAATCAGCACACTTATTGCATTTTTGGTACAAAGTGTCAGAGGTCCTAATCACCTGCTCTGGTGGTGCAATACAATAGTTGCTACCACACGTAGGACATTTGATTTGCATCTAAATGTAAATTTCACTTCAATTTATAAACGTTTGTGCGTTACACTCATTGAACTAACAGCACCAATTTATCATGGTTCTCAGCTTGGTTGCAACCTCTCTCTATTTCATTGCTGAACGTAAATCAGACGTACATTGTGTCGTAGAATGCTTGCATCTGTTTGTTCACTCCCTATTTTGGCTCTGTTAGATTTTAGATATTGAAAAATGGGACAAAACAAGCAGATACGTAGATTAATGTAGGGCCATTGTCAGCCTAATCTTCTCTTCTCCTATTATTCTCTTCTCGCACGCTATAGACTTTAGACTCTTCTAGACTCATAGAGATTACATTAGAAAATGGACCGGTCGGGAATTGAACCCGAGGCCTCTACCATGCCAAGGTAGCGATCTACCCCTGATCTACCGGCCCTCGTCGTGTTAAATTATTATTTGATAATCCTTTACGTTACTTGCTTTATCTGAAGTTAGATCTAAATTATTTTGTCTGATTAATTATTAATAAATATAAGTCTTACTTTAATTTTTCAATAATTATCATCAAAATCCATCGGCGTTTAAACATCGAAGCGAGCAACGGTAAATATTTTATCATCTAAAAGATAAGAATTATTATATATTAAATAGACCTATAAGGGAACACTTTAAAGATGCATTTAAGGGCCCGTAGCTTAGCCAGGTTCGAATCTATCCCGATAGGTATTTGGTATGGAGAGTATGCGCACGGCTGATAACCGTGAGGTCAGGCGTTCAAATCGCCTCGGGCCCATCACACGTTTTATGTTAAAGCGCCTCTCCTTTTCTGCAAGCCAAATCAACACGAACAACTGTTGCTCTATCATCTTCAATTTTTGACTATAGTTAAAAGTGTGCGTGTTTTGTCCTACTGTCTTCCGTAGACAGCTGTCTATCTTTCTGTTACTAATGCAGGAGCCGATGATTGAATGAAATCATAACGCTATCGGTACTTTTTTATATAAATTAGATGCATGCAGC
The DNA here is from genome assembly GCA_035624185.1 of Candidatus Acidiferrales bacterium. Lineage (GTDB taxonomy): Archaea > Halobacteriota > Bog-38 > Methanoflorentales > Methanoflorentaceae > DASPRZ01. The sequence goes on along the minus strand of DASPRZ010000034.1, from coordinate 10,890 downwards.
AAAGAGAATAGGCTGTTACACACGATATTGCTATAGCTCCCTTGTTAAAGTTAGACATATCTTTTAAAAGTGTGCAATGTTTTACAATCTTTTTGTTATTTTTTGAAAGGTAAACTCTATCAAAGTTTCCAAACTGATCTCCCATCAATTTTTTGTGAATAATTGGGAGATCTCCTTATCAATAAGCAGTAAGGCTTTTTTCTTAAGTTTTTAATGAACGTCTAATTCGATTAATTCAACCATATTCTTTTGAGCGTTTTATCTCTAACCGCATCTTAATCATTCGCTTTAAAATGATTCAGCAAAGCAGCACGATCTCCACCTGGATAGAGGTGTAATCTTAGCCCTTTCCATTTCCGATGCTCTTTCTCTAGTTAGCCCCCGCGCTCTGTTAAATGGAATCCTTTAATCTCTCTTCATCCTAAACTACATGGTAATTTTAACAACATTTTCAAGATCTACTCAAATCGGAATCTTCTATCCTTCGCTGATCCAAAGTTAACCGGCGAACTCTTTAACATACAACTCGTTGATCTTTGCTGCCATAATAAAATCGTTCTCTGACAAACCACCTATGTTATGAGTCATTAACGTGATTCTTACGTAATTGTAAGAGATAAAAATGTCCGGATGATGCCCTTCAGATTCAGCGATATTTGCGACTTTATTTACAAATTTCATGGCCTCTACAAAGTCTTTGAACCTGAACCCCCTCTTAATTATTTTTGTGTCCTCTAATTTCCACTCCGGTATAGCCGGCAAGAGTTCATTTATTGTCTCAAAATCAAATGGTCGTGTCCCTATTTCACAAGGTGCACAATGCTTTTTCGCCATATCTACGGGCAGGCCTTCACTTTCACTTGTCATAATCAACCCTTATTTGCAAATATTAAGAGTGGCATAAACTCACTGGTTGAAGTAGGTTTATCGCTTAATTGGACGTTATTCTGAAACAAGAAGCTTTTCCCCAAAAATATTGGAATTTAAAGTGTAAATCATTGTTTTAGGTGGGATGGATTCAGAACACTATGAGTCATTCTTATTTCGTTCTCTTTAGTGTCTCTATCTCCATAACACTTTTTAGATGAAGTGACATCTCAGACATTAAGTCTTGCTTGCAGACACTTCTTTCAGGTACTGCAGATTCGGGCACCATTCAAACAACAATCACAGGAAGGCATCACGCCGATAGTGCTTTGAAACCTCAAATTCTGAATTATCCTCTTTAATAGACACTGTTTTGATCCAACTAAATTGTTTAGATAAGTTTACTTTGAGTTTATGAGAATGGTTGAAGCAGCTTTGTCGCACCACAAAGGAGCATTTCTGAATAAAATCAAGACAAGACAGACCTAAACATATTAAGTCTACAACAACTCCTGAGCATTAACAACAGTGAGTTTCTCTAAATACGCTAAATCAATATAAGAATGCAGAAATCCGTTCAAGAAATAGCTTTCATGCGTCTTAGCAACTTTTTTTACCTGAACGCCTAATTCTCTCTTCCTATAATCTATGAGTTTCACAGCGCGACCACAATCCCTCTACACTTTGTGTATGCGAAATAATCAAATTAATTTAATATCATTCTCCTTTAATTTCTATCTATTTTCTGCAGCGACCGACTCTATCAACAAGCTCGTAATCTGCTTTCCCTAGGTCCTGCTCGGGGCGTTTTAATTTATACTGTAAAACAATTGTAGAACTATTATCGAATGTTCCCCGTCTTCATAATAACGCAATCGCATCTTATATCAATTCAAAATAAATAATTGATTAAAAGTCATATACCTTTGAGAAAAAAAACATATGTTAATTATCGTGTACAATATCACAGAAGAGCGTATACGTAATATTTAGGTATAAGTTTGGGATGGCATAACTATGAGGATATTTTACGCTTCAAAATCAGAAGAACTCGAAGCTGAACTGATTGAAAATGGAATACTATTTGAACATCCAAATGAGGATTTGCAGCAATTTCTGGTATCCGATGACGATGTGGATACTGTAGACGAACTCGCAAGAAAAATAGGCATTTACGTTTATGTTAAAGACGATTATGTGACTGAAGAAGATGTACTGGGAGACAGGGAAAAAGAGCGTGATTGAAGTACACAAAAATCCAGTTTTTTAAGTTTGGAATAACCCCTTTAAAGGTCAGTGACTATCAAAAACATAAACTTGAAAGTCGAGGTCGATAAACAAATTCTCCCACATCGTTTATTTCAAGTTGTTCGTAAAAGAGTTATGTTCCCACAGTTATTTTAGTGGAACGAAACTGTTCGATATATGATCACGTATCTTTTTCGAAGTTTAAACTACCCTAGTTGTCTTTATACGATAAATCTAGTATAGTGCAGCTTAGGCAATGCATTTGCAACAGATAGTTTGTCACACTACTCAGTAGAGGTATTAAACGTAAATTGGAAGAAAAATAAAACTTTTATTGCATCATTTGTGCTAAATTAAAGATGTAACTTTTAAAAGAAGTTATGCGGGGGGTGCGATTTGAACGCACGAACTCCTATGAGAATAGGCCCTGAACCTATCGCCTTTGACCTAGCTTGGCAACCCCCGCTTGTTTGATAGAGTATTTTGAAAGTTATTTATTAACAATATATCTTTTTTTCGTGAGCAGATTGCATTAGGGAAGTAAATCGTCAAAGCTTTTATATTTTTTAGCTCTTGTTAGGAACAAGCATTTGGAATCTTATTCTTTACTTTCAAAGCCGCTAATTGTCTGTCGAGGCTTCGATATAGGTAAAAAATATTTGGAAATTTATTAATTTGGAGAAGTATTACACCGCCACATGAAAGATAAAACTATTTTAGTGACAGGATCAAGCAGGGGTATTGGAAGGGAGACTGCATATCAATTTGCGCGCGAAAAAGCTAAGATTATAGTAACTTACTGTGAAGACAAAATAGAAGCAGAAAAAACTTATGAAAAGTGCTTAGAACTTGGCGCCACTGAAGCTTTAATTGTTGAGTTAAACCTGACCGATAATAGTTGCATTGTCAATGCCGTGGATGAGGTTATTAAGAAGTTTAAAGTAGTTGATATATTAGTAAACAACGCAGGGGTAATATCGTGGACACCCTTAAAAGCTCAAAATCTCAACGAAATAGAAAATCAAACCCGAACAAACTTGGAAGGACTTATAAAACTAACAAAAGTATGTTTACCGTATGTGAAAGATCAGATAATAAACATAGCAAGTATTGCAGGCACGATCGGTTTCGTAGATTTAACTGTTTATTGTGCTACCAAGTTCGGCGTTAGGGGGTTCACGCAAGCATTAGCTAAGGAAGAGCAAACTGTTAAGGTATATTCTATAAACCCTGATAGAACTGCTACAAGAATGACAAGCTTCAAAGGAAGACCTCCAGAAGACGTGGCTAAAGTCGTCTTGAACACAGCAAAAGGTCTTTATGGATTACCGTCTGGGAGTGATATTGATGTTTGGAAGGTAATATCATAATATTTTTCGACATCTCTAATTTGATTAGTTGTATTGATACATGTTGTTAATCATTTCTTTCGCCGCTACTGGAGACACCAAACATACTGCGCTTCACAGGCACATAACCGTGCTGCATCTTGTAAGACCATTCTCATGTAACACTTGCTACAATTAAACAGCATGGTCGATGTAGCGATTTTTTTAAACTAAGCCATCGCTTTTGACAAGGTTGCAGTGAGGTGGTCAGTTGGATCATTTATGAGCTCTGGTCTTCTGTCCTACAGACAACGAGAAAGATCAAAAGTTGTGCTGTTTTGCATTATTTTACCTTTTAAAAATTCTATCTGAACGGCGAATAAATACAGCTAGTGTATTTGCATTTGGTTTAGTGGTATTCTACGTTTCAGGTTCATGGTGTGTGATGTACTATACCTCTCAACATTTCGTTTGGATCCGTTTCAATGTTTAAGTTGGGCGATCAATTTAGGTTCTACAATCAATAGGATTTTTCTTATAACAGGCTTAGAATCCCAAAAATATCCTCTTATAAGTATTCAAGCACTAGATCATAAATTTAGCCAATGAATTGTGCATCCTTTTTTATGCCACATCATTATGATCTTTTTTGTTCAAATAAGTCACTTGAATTGATCCTTAAACTCGACTTAATCATGATGAGGCCATACTTTTGTTTGTAATTAATCCTTTTAGCTTAACGTAAGTTAGCCAGCAAATTGCCAGTGGAGTCAATAAATGGATTTAGAATAAGCTTTAAGACAGTTTGTATTGCTCAATTGTTTTTTATACTTGAAGAGATTTTAAGCTTCCACTATAGCGAACTTTAGAGCTAAGTGTTACAAGTATAATATATATGTGCAATAAAACAGTTGATAGGTATTCAGGACTTATAATAGTTGCGAATGGAAATTAGATGAGAATAATAATTTTGAGGATTGGACATAGAGTTTATAGAGACAAAAGGATAACAACTCATGTTGGACTTACTGCCAGGGCTTTTGGGGCAGAGGGCATGTTACTTGCAGGATCTGATAAGTCGGTAGTAAATAACATTCAAGATGTAGCGAGTAGATGGGGTGGCAGCTTTTGGGTGACCAACTGCACCGATTGGAAACAGGAACTTAAAAGATGGAAAGAAGGAGGCGGAAAAGTACTGCATCTCACGATGTATGGTAAAAACTTGCCTAACGTAATAAGCAAAATCGACGCGAATAAACTTATGGTGGTAGTAGGCGCCGGGAAGGTTCCCACAGAATTATATGATCTTGCAGATTACAACGTTGGCGTAACAAATCAGCCGCACTCCGAAGTTGCAGCACTTGGCGTGCTTCTCGATTGGTTGCAGATGGGGAAAGAGCTTACCAAGGATTTCGGTGGTAAGATGCGGATTGTAGGAAAATTTACCGGTAAGGGCGGGATGACATCTGAATAAACCGATAACAACGTCTGCGGCAAGTCAACCCGAAGGTAAAAAGATACTTGTAATTGGTTTTAACGCGCGACACGTAGTTTGCTCTGCAAAGCGCGCAGGGTATAATGTGACGACGATAAGCCACTACCCCGACTGCGACCTCGTAAAGTGTGGTACCCGAACTCTTGTTATTCATCAGGAATTTACCGGCTTTATTCAGGATTTAGACTATAAAGTCGTCAGGGACGCTATCGAGGGTATAGAATATGATAGTGCAGTTTTAGCCTCAGGTTTTGAAGCCCTTGAAATCCCACGGATCCTGGGAAATGACCCAAAAGTTGCAAATTTTATTAATAATAAGAAGTTGATGTGGGATAAACTCAAAAGTTTGGGTTATAGAGTTCCGGAGCATTTCGAGCTTGAGGATAATATCAAATATCCTGTGATAGTAAAGCCTCAAAGTGGGGCAGGTGGATTCAAGAATGCTCTAGTTCGAGATTCTACCCAATTAGATGACGTAGTCCGCTCTTTTCACGAAAATGAATGGCATGAATTTATTATAGAGGAGTATATTAAAGGGCTGGATGCAAGTTCATCCATTCTCTCTACAGGTAATCAGGCTATTACCATAGCGGTCAATGAGCAGCTGTTGGGTTTGCAGTATTTAGGCCCGACGAAACGCTTTAGCTTTTGCGGAAGCGTTACACCATTAAAGACGATTTTTACAAGAGAGATGGAAGCAGTTTCTGAGTCAATAGCCATTGATTTTGGATTAATTGGATCAAACGGTATAGATTTCATTATAGGACCTGAAGGGCCAGTTGTTATTGAAGTGAACCCAAGATTTCAGGGTACGCTTGATACGGTGGAGGGGGCGCTCGGCATCAACGTGTTTGATGCGCACGTTAAGGCGTGCTCGAATGAACTGATACAAAGACCTGAGTACCGTAGATTTGCTACAAGGGTCATCTATTTTGCAGAGCGTGACCTTGAGATATCAAAGAGAATTTCTCAAGCTTTTTATATGGATATCCCCTGTAAAGGAACTCACATACAAAGAGGGAAACCTGTTATTTCTGCCTTAGGATGTGGTAAATCGAGAGACATCGCATTTAATGCTGCAATGAGGCGAATTGAAGCGGCAAGAAATATTTATGGCGCTTGAATGTTTCGTAGGCGCGATATCACTGGATTTGAATTAGTGTCCGTGTGCAGTAGGTTTAAATCTTTTAGGTGCCACATATAAAATAATGGTACGAGACATAGCAACAAGGGGATACCTTAGAAATCTCATTGGAGATGAAGGGCTTGAAATAGTAAAAAAAGTTCCCCTCGTTGAATTAACAGACGAGACAGTAGCTGAAGAAACAGGCGCCAATCTAAACACGGTAAGAAGAACGCTTTATGTTTTGTACGAGAATAGACTTGCCCGGTATCGACGCGAGCGAGATAGGGACAGTGGATGGCTCACCTATATATGGAAAGTTGACTTCAGCGACGTTGAGCGTAATCTTGACGAAGAGGCCAAAAAACTCATCAACAGACTAGAAGCGAGGGTGGGGTTTGAGCTGCAAAATGTGAGTTACACGTGTGAAAACAGATGTGGACGTTACTTATTTGATATGGCAAGTGATTATGGATTTCTTTGTCCCGTTTGTAACATGAGCTTAGACCATCAAGATAACTCAGTTTTAGTTGGTACAATTGAGCGAAAGATTTGTGAACTCAGAGCCGCATTTGAGTAAATTTCCTTCTTACAGCCAAGCTTGTTCATTGTTGTTAAGAAGCGGATGCAGTGCGCCTGTAATAGCGCATCTGAAAGCAGTTTCTGACTATGCAGTTGAAGTTGCTAGGCTCCGAAGCGGAGTTGATTTAGAACTTGTCAGAATTGGGGCGCTTTTGCATGATATAGGTCGCTGCCAAACTGGGGGAATCGATCATGGCGTGGTTGGTGGACAGATTTTACGTAGTTACGGCGTTGACGAGCGTTTAGTTCGAATCGCTGAGCGTCACGTCGGGGCTGGTATTACTTATGATGAAGCTCGAAGGTTAAGGCTCCCTCAGGGGGATTATATACCCAAAAGTATTGAAGAAAAAATAGTTGCTGCTGTTGATAATCTAATTGAACAAACTAGTCGAATAAGTATAGAGCAAGCCGTAGAAAATTTCCGTAGAAAACTTGGCGATCATCCATCCGTCGATAGAATCAGACGACTTCATGCAGAAGTTTTTTGTGGGACATAGAGTGAGGATAAGATAACAAATATTGAGAGAGTAGGGTTGATCCATCATCAAATATTACTAAGACATGCAAACTGTTACTTTAATGGAAAGGGCTTACGGGGATACTGAAAAAGCACACAAAGCATTTCAAGCGACATTAAAAGATAGACTGAAATTTATTGATGTTGACATAATTGTTGATTCACATAATTGGATGGATGTAACCCTCTCAGGCAGAGATGAGGAATTTGCGGTAAATTATTTAGTTAGTATTTATGGCACTCCGCACAAATTAAACGTCGGGGATATCGTCACCGGGCGTATAACAAAGATTAATGAACACTACATTGAAGTTGATGCTGGACTTGAATTCGTTTTTGTGCTCAAAGAGAATCTTAAGCATTTGGGTATAGGCACGCCTAAACAAATAGCATCAAGGCTCGGTTTCATAGAACAATTACCTGTTGAAGTGAAGGTCATAGGAGTCAAAAAGGTAGAATTTACTAAAAACCAGATTGATACATTTTGGAAGTGGAAAAAGGGAACCGATCGGGTGACTGTAAACGGAGCTACTCGGGCACAGATTAGATCAGTGCTCAAGAAGACAGGGCATCTGAGAGATATTAACCGGATAGAGAAGCTTGGGACTTTAGAACATTCTGTAGTTTGTAAAAAAGGGACAGATGCTCCCGGAATAATATCAGACATCGGGCCTTATCTAAAGTCGGATTTAGGGTGTATAAGGGGTTCTTTAAATAGTTGAGTCGACTTCATATAAGTTTGGTCGATCTGAAAACATCTCTATATCTGGATCCTAAGTAGGACTACAATGGCTTAGAAATTGCTCAGAAAACCGTTACACTTTTCACACTCTGTAGTTTTAGTAGGCTGTCTATTAGATCGCTAGATACTTTTGTGTCACAGATAATAGTCAATTTGGGGTCGTCTATAAAATAGGGATCGTCAGAGACGGCTTGTCTAATGCGAACGCCATATTCTGCTATTGCCTGAGAAACCTCCTCGATTATCCCAACACGTGAGGCGTCTTGTGGGGTGATGATGATTACGCCTAATCCTAAAAATGGAGCTACATCGCGCAGAAAAACGAAGGATTTTAGGTTGCTGAAAAATCTCTGCAGTAGTTTGTCTTTTAGGATCGTCTGAGTCGTTTGATCAACTGCTCTCCAGTCAACTTTAGCCTCTTTTGCAATTTGCATATGGGGTATCTTTATAGTGCCAGAGATGACAGATCCATTCTCGTCAACTTGGAATCCGTGATCAAGTAAAACTTTTGCGACCTTTTCTTGGGCCGGATATTTTTCAAATTTTGTTAAAATTTCACTCCACATATGCTCGCAGCTTTTTTGCTTTGTAACGTTTATAAATGTATAACATAAAAGTATTGTGTTATAGCATGAGATTGGACAGCTATCTTGTTAAAAACGGGTTTATAAGCTCTAGAACGAGGGCAAAGTTGGCTGTAAGGAATGGGCTAGTGCGAATAAACGGAGAAATTAGTATAAAACCCTCCCTCAATGTGAAATTTGAAGACAAAGTGATAGTCTCAAAAAGTGCCAATAAACCCGTTGGGTACTGGAAATTGAAGAATTTACAGCAAGAGTTTAACCTCATCAGGCCTAACGACGTGGTTTTAGATATCGGATCAAGTGCAGGGGGTTTTCTTCTCTGTGTATCTGAAATCGCAAAGAGGGTTTATGGAATTGAATTCAGCCGAGAATTTCGATCCTTACTCAATTCAATTGAAGAAGAGTCCGAAGATAGAATTCGAGTCATTTATGGGGACGCATTCTCCCTTGATTTTAAAAAAGAGCTCCAGGAATGTGTCGATCTGATATTAAATGATATAACAACAGAACCAGAAGAATCTTTTAAAGTGCTTGAGAGATCATTAGACGTTCTTAAAGAAGGAGGGCGGGTGTTGCAGGTTTTTAAAATGAAAAATGAAGATACGCGGATTAATGGACTAATTAAAAGGCTGACAGACATGGGACTCAAGATACTATACTCGACAACATCGGGAAAAGATGAACATTACATAGTAGTAAAAAAATAAGACGCTTAATGCATTGAGTAACAGCGCCGAGGAAGGGATTTGAACCCTTGCGAGGCGATAGCCTCACCAGCTTCCTGGTTGAAATCTCCAGGCTGGCGCCGTAGTCCACTTGGCTACCTCGGCAAGAATCATGCATGCGCTAGCCGGGATTCGAACCCGGGTTTGAGGCTTGGCAAGCCTCAGTGATGACCACTACACTACCAGCGCAAAAATCAACCACTTGCTTTATCTTCATTTATGCAATATAAAAGTTATGAGCAATGATTTCGATACCGATGAATGAAAAAAACTAACAAGCGGATATTTTAGATCCCTTCTTGTAAATACGAGTTAATCTAGAGGTTATTTAGATCGCTTTGCAATGGCATGACTAAATCTCTTTAGATTAAGGTTAGCGAAAATAAAGTTTATTCCTGCGTGTTTGGGGTGTTGCGTTAGTCTACTCAAGAGGTTAGTGTTAATTACCTTAGCTAAGGTAGCTTATGCCTTCAAGTTTAAATCTCATTTTGGTCACAGCTTCATTGATGTCAAAAAGTGACATTTTGGTATCATCATACGAGACCACGGCTGTACCTTTATTCTTGTCTATTTCAACATATATGATCCCGATCCTATTTGAAAATGTCCTCTTAAACACGGATACATTAACGTCATCATATAGTTCTGCTATCTTAAGTTTTACCGTTTTTAGGTGTTCGATACGTGTCAAAAAATCACTAGCTTTAGCCTAAGCTGAATTTAATTGTACCTATTTTTATCTTCCACGTTGCTCCGTAATAATGCTTAGAAGTCTGATTCGAGCAACTTATCGTTTAGTGAATGTATTAGAGCTACTTTGCTTATAAAAATGTCTCTGTTCTTTTAGTGCAGGCCAACTAATAATATTGTGAAACTTTAGAGATTGTAGATATAATTGGAGTCCATTCTCACTTGGTGGCAATTTCAATTAAATTTCATGGTGGAAAATTTACACTATAGCTAAAAATATCTGATTGCTGAGGTGAAATGAGTTGAAAGCGAAAGAATGAATGGTGGAAGCATCGCTCAGTTTACCTCAAGTATACGTCCTCAGGAGATAGAGAGCGCATAATTAAACAAGAAATTTGGAGGGATCTTGTCGTAATATATTCGCCGCCTAATAAAAAATTGTAACGCACTGATGATAGGAATTCCCAAGTCTAAATATCCTTTGAACTTTAGTCGTTTACATACAAGTAAAAATGATAGATTGCCATCGATAAAGAACACATTGTGCATTTAACTAGTATTCCAACTTTATATATGATATTAACGTGATATCAGCGCAATCTCTCTGTGTCTAGGTACTCATACTTGGATAAGTGACCAAATTTACTTTTTAACCGAAAAACCCTCTCAATGGCTAGACCTTTGCTTTCAAAGAATGAATGAATGAGAGGTGATTTGACATTAACGTTTTTTAAATCTACTTCATATTCTTTAAGAATACAAAAAGGGAGATGCCCCAGCCCGGATTTGAACCGGGGACAACCAGATCTTCAGTCTGGCGCTCTCCCAGGCTGAGCTACTGGGGCCCGCATAAATTTAGGTCCCGCCTCCCCGATTTGAACGGGGGACAAGTCGGTCTACAGCCGACCACTCTGCCAGGCTAAGTTAAGGCGGGCACACAATATCTATATCGGCCCTACTTATTACTTTCCATACAGCTTCTTATTACT
>DASPRZ010000112.1:0-7505 GCA_035624185.1 Candidatus Acidiferrales bacterium | reverse complement strand
TAGTGTTTATCCCGGCCCATCGTCCGACTTTTGACTCCACGCCGTCGGCACCGATCACGACTTTTGCGCGGATATCAAAGTTCTCTCCAAGTTGGTTGATTTTGACGCCTTGTACCACGTCGTCTTCCACGATGAGCCCTGTCGCGCGGGTGCGCACCATGACGTGTGCTCCAGCCCGGGCTGCGCTCTTTGCGAGTTCCCGATCGAAGAGTTTGCGTTCCAGGACGTAGCCTACTTCGCTTCCGACGAGCTCCTCCGATAACTCAACCATCGTACCATCGGGGGAATAAATTCGAGCGCGGTTTGCCTCACCTGCGATCCATTTCTCGTCAGGCTGGATGAATTTCTGGAGTCCCGTCTTCTTGACGCCTTCGGCGCAGCGCACAGGTGAACCGATCTCCTGTCGCTTTTCTAACAGCAGGACATCGCACTCTTCAGCGGCAGTCCGTGCCGCGATGGATCCCCCTGGCCCCGCTCCGACCACGACGACATCGTACTCGTCCTTCATGGTTCTCTCTCTACCGTTAGGGCTCCTACCGGACAGACCGTTATGCATGTTGCACACGATGAGCACGTGTCGCCTATTCTGAGGCAGGATTCAATGAGTTCGATCGAGTTGGTCGGACAGACGGCGACGCAGGCGCCACAGTGTCCACATCGTTCAATGTTTACCGTGATCATCGTTGTTCTCCTCGTGGGAAAATATTGGTGCGTGAGCACTTAAATGTTCGTGCTTTGAAACTTTTAACATGCGATTAACAATTCACGAGGCAAAAATGCTGGTAAGCTTATAGCAGTTTACGTCTCGATAACTACGTCTCTTGTGTAACTGAGGTCTTAGTGCGCAAGCCAATTTCCCCAAGGGAATCGAACTTAAATAAAGACGTTAATCGTTATTATGCGGTAGAGTTAGGGCATTTAATTTTATTAAGAGCGATGCTTTTTTGGGGCACTCCTACAAATTCGACTTTTCCATCTATAATAGTTGTTGGTACACTCCGTATGGCGAATTTTTTTATAAATCCCAGTCCTTCAGGCGTATAAATTTCTACATTTTTATATTCAAACTCGCATTTAGATCTCAGATCTTCCCAGAACTGCTTAGCCGTCGGACAAACAGGGCAACCTTTGTGGGTCAACAATATCACTTCCGTCATAATTTTCTCCAACTTCTATCCCTAGTTATATAGTCTACAACTCTTTACGACGGTACTCGATTATTTAATTATTGCCCGTCGAGTAGTAAAAATCTTGAATCTTCTCGGTTAAAAGCAAGTTCGTAAAGCTTCTGTTAAAGTCCAAGAAAATGAGATTTTGATATTAGTAAATTTACGTGAGATACTTTAATATTTCAACTTCTTGAAGCCGTCGTTTCAGTAACTTTTTATTTGAAATTAAATCGTTAATGTCGACCACAAAAAAAGTTTATGCATTTTTACGATTACTCTTTGGTCGTTATCTTCTCTAAATTGCTTAACAATCTTTGATTCTCATCCCGCAATCGCACTGCTAATCTGATATAATTATTATCCGTAAGTTTAAATGAGCTACAATCTCGAATTAAGAACCCATGAGTCAGCATCTTTTCTGCTAGCTCGGCAGAACTTAATCCCGTTGCTGAGCTATCAACCATTATGAAATTCGCCTCGCTTTTAAGCGGACGGATACCCGAAATCTCGCACAGTTTTTCTTTAAGCCAGAGCCTTTCCCGCATTATGAAACTGCGAGAGGTTTCTAAATAATTCTCACAATCAGACAGGAGATATGGGGTGACCGTGGCAGCAATCGAGTTTAAGTTCCACGGTACCCTCAAACAATTCAAAGTTGACGATAAAGAACGCGGAGCTAGTCCATAGCCTACCCGTAAGCCAGGAATTGAAAATGACTTAGTCAATGACCTTAGGACAAAAATATTGTCGTAATCTACAAATACAGCGCTCTGAGAGGGATCCGACAGCTCTATAAAAACTTCATCTACAAAAAGGACGGTCCCTTTTTCGCTGCACGCATCCGCTATCTTCGAAATTTGATTTCTTTTTAATAATCTTCCGGTAGGATTGTTTGGGTTGCACAAAAACACCATTTTTATATTTTCTTCTGAAAGCACAACTTCGAGCTCATTTATGAAACTGTCTATATTCCATATAGGGAGGGGCGTTATTTCAGCACCGCACAACACGCAAGCGTACTCGTACTCATCGAAAGTTGGAGCAGGAATAACCACTTTATCTCCTGAAGATAGAATGGCTGACGTTACATTTCGTATAAGTTCTACAGAGCCATTTCCTGGAACCACGATGTTCGGATCAACATTTAAATGATTAGCTACTGCCTCTCTAAACCGCCGGTACTTGTTGTCTGGATATACATTCACTGATGAAAGTGAATATGAGAGAAGTCCCTCTAAATTCGGGAAGGATAATGGGTTAAAGTTTGCGCTAAAATCAAGCACATTTCCGAACGTTTCTTGAACTTCTACCAGTGTACCCCCATGTACACACGGCGCCAAAGTTAGCTTGTTTTTATGCGTTGTATATGTCATTTTTTGAGCTCGTTATAAACTTAGACTTCAGGTGCTGCTAGCAGCGGCATTAAGTTTTTTCCGACTATCGTGTTTAGCCTTCCAGCACTTGCCGATCTTTCGTTATATGTTGAAACACCGTCTGGTTTCACTCCTTTACCGCATACAGCGATAGGTACTGCAACAGACATATGCGTGTGCTTAATGCTAGATGAACCGTGATCAGACAGTAATGCGAATCGAGCCTCTCCTAGATCTACCTTATCGAGAAGGTGCCCTATCATATCGTCGATTTTTTCAATTATAGTCAATTTCGCTTCGACGTCACCATCGTGACTTGCTTCATCTGTCCCTTCAATATGTATAAGAATCAAGTCATAATCTTCTAAGTGTTCAAGAGCTACAGTACTTTTTGAAATTGTGTCGGTATCCCACTCACCTGTAACATTTGGAATATCCACAATATCCATGCCAGAATATCTACATACTCCTTTTATAACAGGCACGGCAGCGACGCAGAGACACTTTCCATACTTGTTCATAACTGGCTTCATTCTGTCAATTCTTCCAGCAGCCCAAGGCATTATCACATTTGCTGGAGGTTTTCCCTCAGCAATTTTTTGCAAATTAAGAGGCTGTATTTTTAAAATTTCGTGGGATTTCTTCATAAATTCGTTTATTGTCTCGGCAGTGAATAGATCCTCTCTAGTATTTGTAAGCGCTGAGGCCCATATTTGCTTTCCAATGTCATATTGGGTTGGAAGCTTAACTCCAGTCGTTAAATCCATGTCCTTTAAAACGAGAGCACCCTTAAACCCTATGGTCTGCTTGAACTCAAATCGGACTGTATCAAGTTTAAGTTTTGAATTTATCACGAGTTCAAGCTGTTTTGCTTCATTTTTAATGCGGCCGGCCCTTCCATCAATTAACATATACTCGTCATTAATTGTTGCGAAGTTCACCCTGAGTCCTATGTCCGCTGGGTCGGGATTTAAGCCAGCTCCTAATGATTCATACGCTCCCCTATTTGAATGCGATAAGTCAACACGTTGCCCGAGTATTGCAAGATGCGCTGCATCGCTGTCTACTGTTATCCCTGGTTTTATTGCGTAAAATTCTCCAATAGCACCGTATTTTGCAAGTAAGTCCATATTTGGAGTGTTAGCATACTCTAAAGGAGTCTTGCCGCATAGCTCCTTTAATGGTTCGTCGGCCATTCCGTCGCCGATAATTATGATCGTCTTCACATCTAAACGAAAGGCAGTAAAAAAGATATATTTTTTGATGTGACACTTTCTAAGCTCTGTTTGAATGGAGTATCTTCAATTTCATAATGCTTCAGAAGTTAGAGCGACACTTTAAAAAAATGTGATTATTTATCCTTTATATTTTTAAGTAAATTTTAAAAGCTTCATATCAGTAACTAAATAACAATTTTACTTGACTGATTCTAGATCCTATAGCTTCTTCGTTGAGACTGGTCGTTAAATCAACTGGATACATTGACTACAATATATAATTGAAAATTGTTATAAAACCATAACATTGATTATAAAGGCAGCACATAACATTACTATTTAATGTTAACGGAAAAAGTATAGGAGATTAACCGTGAAAAATCCAAAAATAGTATTATTGGCATTTCTCATGGTCAGCGTATTAGCGGTATCTGCCGCAGGCTGTAACACAACGACGCAAAATAAAGTAACACTTACAGTGTTTCACGCAGGAAGTCTTGCTGCGCCATTCGATCAAATTGCTAAAGAGTTTGAAAAACAGAATCCGAACGTTACTGTTCAAAGAGAGGCAGCTGGAAGTGTAGAAACAGTAAAAAAGATCTCAGAACTAAATAAAACGGCAGATGTTGTTGCTACTGCTGACTGGACGCCTATTGACACCTATCTTTATAAAAATAATCTTACAAAATGGTACGCGCGATTTGCGACCAACTCAATGGTAGTCATGTACACTAATAAGAGCAAATATAGCAATGAAATAAACACGACTAATTGGTATCAAGTCTTAACACGGCCCGATGTCCAAGTTGGCAGAGCTAACCCTGATCTTGATCCAAACGGTTATAGGACACTCATGGTGTGGCAGCTTGCGGAAAAGTTCTATAATAAGCCTAGATTGTATGACAGATTATTGGAGCAAGCTCCAGTGAAAAATGTTCGTGAGAAAGAAACTGATCTAATCGCAGTATTGCAGTCAGGACAGATTGACTACGCGTGGAATTATAAGTCAGTAGCGCTGCAACAAAACCTCTCGTATATTACGCTGCCGCCACAAATCGATTTATCTGATCCACAGTATGTGAATCTATATAAGACTGTTAATGTAACCTCGGCAGGTAAACAAGTGAATGGATCGGTTATTGAATATGGCATTACTATACCAAATAATGCACCGAATCCAGATCTAGCAGCGAAATTTGTTCAATTCGTGTTGGGGCCTACGGGCTCTAAGATAATGGAGAATAGTGGCCAAAAAATGCTTAAACCAGTACAAACCACAGGAAATATCCCAGATTGGTTAAAGCTTATAGTTGCGCCTTCGACGACGACTTCTGCCGTTACAACGAGCACTGTCAGAACTAATGCTACTAAGGCAGGAAGATAGTCAGCCAGAATCTCGACAAACTCATACAGTAAACAACAGGGGACTCAATAGGAAGATTTAAACTAAAGCTAAATCTTCTTTTAAATTTCTATTACTTCCTTTAAGGGAAAAGGGTTGAGAGACCTTTTCCCTCAACTTTTCGTAATGCACCGTATCTATGTTTGCTTCGAAATATAAAACCGAAAGAACATTAATCGTTTTTAGCATCGTAAGTGCAATAGCGCTTATACTTGTTATTGCGCCAGTTGCAAACACGTTGCTGTCGCACAGCCCTCAAGACTTGGCTAACACATCCATACAACCAGAAGTATACAATGCAATATTTTTAAGCCTCTATGCGGCTCTTTTTACGTCTTTTGCTGCTCTCGTTCTCGGAGTTCCTTTAGCATATATACTTGCCAGGAAACAATTTGCTGGAAAAAGTATTGTCGAAAGTTTGGTTGATTTGCCCCTTGTGGTTCCTCACACAGTTGCGGGCATCGCCGTTCTGCTTGTGTGGGGCAGAACTGGGATTTTCGGTGCTCCGATCAATGACATTTTTGGTGTGCAATTTTATGGGACTGTCGCAGGAATTATCGTAGCGATGTTATTTGTCAGCTTTCCCTTTATGGTAAACTCCGCGAGAGAAGGGTTTGAAGGCATCAGCCCAGATATCGAACAAGCTGCGCGAACACTCGGCGCCTCACCATTTGAAGTCTTTCGAAGAATAAGCTTGCCCCTAGCCTTCAGGGGTATTATGGTCGGTGCTTTGCTAGTATGGGCACGGGCAATAAGCGAGTTCGGGGCGGTCTATATTATAGCGTACTATCCTATGACTGCACCAATTTTAATTGCCGATCAGTATTTGCAGTTTGGACTTAAAGCATCATCGGCTATTGCAGCCTTATTACTTATAATCACGCTAATTGTATTTGTCCTATTACGATTTGTAATATTAAAGAGAAAGGTAGAAGAATGACATCAGTAGAAGTTCAGAATGCGTATCTAAAGTTGGGGCAGTTCAATCTTCAAGATATAAACCTAAAAGTAAAAAGTGAGGAATTTTTCGTAATTTTAGGCCCGAGCGGCGCTGGAAAGACTGTTTTGTTGGATCTTATAGCAGGATTCAGCTATCCAGATACAGGCAAGATTCTCGTAGATGATGAAGATGTTACGTTTCTACCAATTGAAAAAAGGCGCGTTGGATATATGTTTCAGGATTTTGCATTATTCCCCAATATGTCAGTACTCAAGAACATAAAATTTGGCACGAGATATTATAAGATTCCAAACGTGGAGAACAGGATAGGTGAGCTTATGGAGTTGCTAGATATAGTGCAACTTAGAAATAGGCATCCAACGACATTAAGCGGCGGGGAAAAACAAAGAGTTGCGCTAGCGAGATCTTTGATATTGGAACCAAAAATTTTACTGCTTGATGAACCGCTGAGCTCACTTGATGCAAGGACGAAAGAGGCTCTTCGAGATGAGATAAAGGAAATAATTGAAAAAGTTGGAATCACTACGCTGTATGTCACGCATGATCAGGTTGAAGCAATTGTTTTGGCAGACAGAATAGGGATCATGCATGACGGTCGATTGCTTCAGGTAGGTTCTTCAGATCAAGTTTTTGACAAACCGCAAGATGAATTGATCGCACGATTTGTAGGCATGGAAAACATATTTAAAGGCGTCGTAAAAGCCAATTGCGACGGTCTTATTTCAGTTGACGTAGGAAACAGTATTATAGAAGCTGTTTCTGACATTGCTGTAGGAAATAAGGTTACTCTCGGAATTAGACCAGAAAATATTACACTACAAATTGGTGAGACTATTTCAAGTGCTAGAAATATCTTTAATGGGAAAGTAAAGCAAATAATTCCCCTAGGGCCAATTAATAAAGTGAAAGTTGACTGTGGATTTATACTGAATGTTTTCATTACTAAACGGTCATCAGAATTCCTAAGCTTGTCGAAAGATAGAGAGATCAAAGCGTTATTTAAAGCTTCAAATGTGTATGTGATCGCAGACGACCATCGACTCATTGGCGATACTTAACGCTTATTTGAAGAGA
This sequence comes from Candidatus Acidiferrales bacterium, assembly GCA_035624185.1. Lineage (GTDB taxonomy): Archaea > Halobacteriota > Bog-38 > Methanoflorentales > Methanoflorentaceae > DASPRZ01. Next base: position 309 of record DASPRZ010000112.1, on the reverse strand, counting down.
CAAAGGATAAAGATATAAGAACTTCATGATTATGTAGCATTGGGACTTTATATCGGAAAATTTCGACCTCCGATTTGGATTGTTATCCATTTTATTTCAGTAAGATCTTCAGTAGAGTACTTACCACCTTCTAGTCCAAAGCCGCTGCATTTTGCCCCTCCAAAGGGAGCACGTGGTTCAAAGTGAAGTGGTGAGTCATTTATATGAACCATTCCGCACTCTAGTTTTTTGGCGATAATAATGGCTTTGTTAAGATCGTTAGTCAGAACTCCAGATGAGAGACCGTACATCGTATCATTTGCTACTTCT
>DASPRZ010000103.1:0-11544 GCA_035624185.1 Candidatus Acidiferrales bacterium | reverse complement strand
GTTATGGCAAAAGCACGAATTGGACATTTTGTAGAGGCTGAAATCCTAGAAGCACTCGGGGTAGATATGGTCGATGAATCTGAAGTGCTAACCCCTGCGGATGACAAATATCACATTGACAAGTTAAAGTTCACAACTCCTTTTGTCTGTGGTGCGCGCGACCTCGGAGAAGCCTTACGGCGGATCAATGAAGGCGCGGCTATGATCCGCACTAAAGGTGAGGCAGGAACTGGTGACGTAGCTGAAGCGGTACGTCACATGCGTGCTATTATGAGCAAAATAAGAGAGCTTAAAGGAAAAACTAACCAAGAATTGATGACTATCGCACGCGAAATTGAAGCTCCTTATGCACTTGTTGTAGAGGCTGCTGAACTACAGCGGTTGCCCGTCGTAAACTTTGCTGCAGGTGGAGTGGCAACTCCTGCAGATGCAGCCCTGATGATGAAGTTAGGAGCAGACGGAGTATTTGTGGGATCTGGCATCTTCAAATCAGAGCTCCCTGTAGTAATGGCAAAGGCGATTGTTGAAGCGGTGCAAAATTACGATGATCCAAAGGCTCTTGCCGAAATCTCCAAGGGTTTAGGACTGCCCATGAAAGGGCTTGCAGTAGGTCAAATACCAAAAGAAGAGATTCTACAAACAAGAGGTTGGTAACTAAACCTCTTCCAACTAATTTCTTGCGTTCAAAACATCGCAGGAGCTACCGCTAGAATCAAATTCGAAAAAGGCTGAACTCTGATACGTTACTTTAAGAGAGAATTAGAGTCGACTGCTGCCATAACTCTCTCACTGCTTAAGCCTCTCTGATGCGTAGATTCAATACGCACCGGCAAGAGACGCTTAAAAGTTAAAAACGGATCTGAAAGATATAAAAAAAGTTAAACGACAATCTTTATCTCAATTGTGCATATTGATCCCATTTAGGATATAACCACCCACGAGATCCTTCAGTATTATACATATACACGTTATAAACCGCCCATTTTACATTGGCAGGAATACACCTCTGAGAATACACACTCACCGTTTTGCCGGCTGCCAAGTGCACCCATCCGAGTCCTGCGTGTCTCACTGTATTATGCGCAATGCCACTATCTACGTAATAAAAACCTGTGATTACACCGCTGCCCTTACTATAATGAGGTGGCGCAGAAGCTGGCGCATACAGGGTGGCATACGGAGCAACCCATGTATCGTTATTCCCATTATTCGTCACGTCCCATTCGAAATATTTCTCGTGTTCAGGCGTTAACTGAGCCATGACTACATATTCTGGGACAACTATTATCCCATCAAACTTATTAATGGTAAGCGACGATATTGGTTTGCCATCTAAGGCACGATAATTATCAGCGTAGCTTGTTGAGCCTATCGTTATATTGTCTGGCGTTGGATTCACAAATATCTTTGCCTGTGTATAGTCTCTCGTCCATATCCCAGGATAATTGCTGAGTTGATAAGCCTGTCCTTTTGGCTTACCGAGCACGCATCCATATTCGTTAAACCACTGCGTTGACGTAGGTGCATAGAAGAAGTAACCATCGGAAAGAAGTGCAGACATATAATAAAAATGCCTTGTGCCTACATCGGGGTTGTTTGCATAGAAAATGGAGAACTTCTTCTGAGCACTTGCAAATTGCGGCATTTCTATCGCACTTTTCATCCAGCCCTTATACGAGATGAACCCTTCATCCATCCAACCATCATTTCTGTTCAAGTAATCTTGCATAGAGCTATCCATTAAAGGAGACTGCCCATTATAGAACTGTAGTTTTCCACGCATGCGTACCTGCTCATAAAAAGCATTAAGGGCGACATGCCAGTTAGCAGCTGATGCTGTGTTAGCATTCTGCCACACATCGAAGCCACAAGCAGGATCATTTACTCCATTATCTAGATACAGTCCATCAAAGCCCTTGGTCGCGAGTGCTTCCCGACAGAGTCGTACTGCCTCCTCTCTCCAGCCTGACTGAGTGAGATCCATAACTTGCTGTGTCCCACTATAAGTGGTAATGACATTACCATTAGTGTCTTTCAGAAGCCACTCTGGGTGATATTTAACAACTTTTTGAAACTCGCTGGTCGAATCTTCCGAGATACAACAAAACTCAGGATTAAAATATGCAAAGACCTTAACGTTAGGGTTGTACGCCTTTATTAAAGCTACATTTTGTGCTGATTCGGTATAATAGAGAGAGACAAAGCTAAATTTTGAAAGTTGAGCTGCAACGTCATCTTTAGAGCCCCTTTGGGCATTCCCGTTATCATCTATATAATAACCAATGTTGAAGTAATACGGATTATTGTAGGCCACAAACGTGCGCGGCTTTGTCAGTCCTGCATTTGTTTGTGTATGTATTTGCCCGATGCTTGTAGTATGAAAAGACGGATTATCAACCAAGGGCACTTCGATCTCATTCGCGAGTGGGGGAGAAATAACTTTTAACTTAACTCTGCCCGAGGTAATCTCATTCGAGAAGTCAGGTCCGACGGTAAAATTGATATTTGTTGAAAAAGACCCATCGTGATTTACAGAGACATTTTTTTCCGATACCTTATCGCGTTCTATTTTTTGAACCACTACTTGTGGCCCTCGATCTACCGTACCCGATACGCCCATCGAATCGATAACGACTTCTGAGAATTTGTTATTTCCTCCAATTGGCTGTATATTATGAATGACGGGATTGACTATTATGGAGGATTGACCTTTTCCAATAATTCCCGGAGACGGAATTAATATGCATAAAGCGAGTAGTACTGAAAAGAGGGCTATAATTAATCTTTTCCGCTTTTTTTTCAGTTTAGCTCCCTCGGTATCGTCAGATGTGTTCATTTACTACGCCCGTTCCTTCTTCGGTAATCCTTGGGTATTAGGTAGGTGACGTGAGGGTCCTACCTAATTTAATCAGTTTATAGCTGCGTTATAAATAGCTTTTGAAATTGTCCGCGGGTCAGCATACGCAGGAGCGTCTCTTTCAAGCGGTATCGATTCAGCAAGATTGATGAAGCGCTTTGATAATCGAATAATCTTATTTTTAATTCATGAACGGGAAGATCAGGATTTAATGCAGAAAAAGTGATCTACTCAATGGCAGCTATAAAATCATAGATACGCCGTTTAACCTCTTTTAAGATAATTTTATAGTCCCTAACGTCTACTACCATTGGTACGAACTCCCCCAGCGATGCCATGCTCGACCACTGTATCGGTGTCGGGGCATTAAACTCTATGTAATCTGCATTTTCTAATTGTGCATCTAGCATAGCATTTTCTAGGAGATAAACTGGTCTACTCTCAAATACTGGCACTTTGTACTCTTCAATTGTTGGATGAGACTCACCTTCCTTTTTGTAGTTGAGATACATTTTTGCATCAATGAGTCGATAGTCAGGGAAAATAAAGCTGTCAGTAACGTCGACGATAGCTGAATTCCTCCACTCAGGCGCACCAAAAGACTCGTGTTCCATCCACATTGAGTCGCTTACTCTATTTAAAGACCGGGCTATGTCTATGCAACTTGCCAGTATGGGGCTTAATGCCACATCACTATCAAGGCTTTTCTTTACGTCATAAATTTTAGCTGTTGTGGCCTCTTCATCCATAACTGTCTCATTCAAAATTAGTGCAAAGTTTGAGGACAAATGAAAAAGCTCGTTGTGAAGATTATCAGCTTGACTTTGACTCGCGTTAACAGTAGGGACATCTATATTTCCTTTTACTATTGTTGTTGTTGGAGATGATCGTACTTTAAATTCCATTGCCCGCTTTTCAATGAATTTTCCTGTTGCTGATATCTCAGCGTAAGAGTTACCGTGAAAAGCTCCACTCGAGCCAGCAACTCCTCTGCTTTTCTTTTTTTCTGAAAATTTTTTAGCGCTAATAGATGACTGAATCATTTTTCTGCGCCTTCTCCTTACTGCAACTGTAATTGCAATGAGGAACAAAATCACTATAATCGCAGCTGCAAAAACTATTACAAAGCTAGAGCTTTGCAGGGATCCTAGTTGCAGAGCAAACATTATCTCACCAGTTCGAAGACTATTGCCAACTCAGTACTACACTCTCTTACTTTTTTGCTGACTTCTTATATTTAAGAGTAGCTTTTTGTTCTAAATGAAATTGTCGTCCACGTAGCAGAACTTGTGCATTTAATAGAGTGCGCTGAACAAAATAGGGGGCAAACAGTTAACAGACAATAGATGGTCAGCCGATTTTTCAATTACTATTTAGCCAAGATATACCAGTAACTATATTAAAGCGAGACCAGCATAAAAAATGCATAACCATCGGTGCATATGGCGTCACAGAGGCACGGACATACCATCGTAATTGAGGTATGGTCAGAGTTAGCAATGAAAGTCCATGTTCATTTATGAACAACAAAGAAAATCACTTTACAAGATGACTAACAGCACAGATGGAGAAACATTTTTAGAATAAGAAAGTAACTTTAACAAGAAAGTATAGGATAACAAAATTAAAATTCAGGAGGGAGAGAATGAGTCTTAAGGATTCGCTCACATCAGCACTACTAGTTATAGCAATTATCGTAGTAATAGTTCTATTTTTGGGTCTTGGATGGTTTATTGGCAGTCTGATCTTACCCTTAAGTTGGTTTATTATCGGCGCCATTATACAAACAATCATAGGGCTTATAATAATAGTAGTGGTAATTGCGATAATTGGATACATCGCTTTGAAGCTTATATAAGGTAAACGGAGCCATTTATTTTTTCAGTCTTAACACAACTACTTGAAGCATAAGTCTAGCGTAATATAGTACGTTTACCCCTTATACTCCTACCATGACGTCAGGATTAAATATGGGTCAAGATAAAGTAAAGATCAAGCTAAATGGTGTATCGGAAACTCTGTTGGGTCTATTATGGGGCCGAGCGCAATTAAGCAAGGAATATAGCTCTTTATTTTTTGATGCTAAAGCTGTCGAACTCGTTGAAAAAATCAATTATGATTTTTCAACGAGTGATATGGCATTTCAAGGTATATTGTTAGATATTTCTGTCGAAGGTAATCTACTACCAATATTCGGCTTAACTGCATTAATGGCAAAGCAATTCGACGATAAGATAAAAGCGTACGTCACCGAGCATCCTCGTGCATCAGTAGTGAATATAGGCGCCGGACTTGACACAACATTTTATCGCATCGATAACGGGACAATTCATTGGTACGATCTCGACCTTCCTAACGTCATTGCTATTCGAAAGCAGTTGCTCCCGGAACCTGACAGGGTAGTGTACATCCCAAAATCACTCCTCGATCCAAGCTGGTGCAAGGACGTCAAAGTGGCCGACGATGGAATATTTATGGTAGCAGGAGGGGTTTTGCGTTATTTTAAGGAATCAGAGGTTAAACAGTTCTTTTTGTTGTTAGCAGATAATTTCCCTGGCGGCGAAATTGTATTTGATGCTATATCAACATTCGACATAGACTGGGAATGGATAGACATGTTTACGCCAGAACAACGAGAAGTGGTGAGCGCCGCGTTGATGGGGGCTGTGAAGGACTGGTGGGAAAGAGCTGCGTTGATGGAGGCTTTGAAGGATGGAAGGGAAAGAGCTGCGTTGATGGAGGCTGTGAAGGACTGGTGGGAGAAAGCGCCGCAGGATCAGAAGGATAAGGCATATAATCTAATAGTCGCGCTTGAGATTTCAACAAAGCCCAAAGGCAGGGAGTGGTCCGATATCGAATCGTGGTGGAACGAGCTAAGCCCTGAGGAGATAGAAGAAGCATGGCACGACTTTAGAGGTTATCAAAAAGGTTTTGGCATGTGGGCTTTAAAAGATGCTAACGAAATTACGAAGTGGGATAGCCGCTTCACTATTCTCGATCAATTCTCGTTTTACAAAAATGTTTTACGCAATTCATTGAGTGCAGATATCCAAAGATTAATGGATTACGGTGATAAAAGTGGAAGATCAACTATTATTCACTTGCGCTTTTGAGATTAAAGAAACCGGAGATTGGGTACCAAAGAGTCACCTATCTGCTGTAATATTTAGAAGTTAAAACAACGAGCCTCACCATTACTGTCTCTTTAAGTCGGAGATGAGAACAATGTTTCAGTTTATATCTCTCCCACCTATAATTGTATGTACATTTCAGATTGTTTTTCCCTCATTGAAAATTGTAAATAAGTTTGCTTCGAATTGACTGTGAGTCATCATCTGACTTATTTGTAAAAGATATATCGTAAAAATATAAAAAGTGAAAAGACTGCTATGGCTAGTATGTATTAAAAGTTATAAAGCAGTGCGATAAGAGAGAAATGGTGGCAGGACAAAGAATACGGAAGAAGATGAAGGTGAAGTGGCCTCTTGATCCTCAATTTTTCCATCATCTTGCTTGCGAGCTCTTTTAAACTATTGGCGTAGCAAGAAGAAGCATCACAGGCGTAAAAGATATAACAGTGGAAATGACTTCTGCCAAGTTACCTATATCGACCGTCGACAATGCTTGCATGCACGCCGAAATAATAGGTATAATTGTTGAGATTATATCTGTTATTTGACTCACCTCTTTAATTTCAAATACATAAAAAGTTCAATGCTTATAAAGATTGTGTTAGTAAATTTGTTAGTACTATAGTGAAGAAAAAAGACGATGATTATTGATATTTACCTCATACCTTTCGGTTTTTGTGATCAGTTATGACTGAATTACTCGCACTTATCTCTCCTATTGTTGATCCACACGTACTAATCCTGTTCACGCTATATCTATCTTGTTGGGCAAGATCATCACCTGCGTAATTGATTGTATTGTGATATCACAGTTAACACAGCCTGAGTTAGAGTGGATCATATGACTATTCACAATGAATTAGACAGGTGAGATACACATTTCTGCGACTCACCCTTCATTGGCGATGCTGTCTTTGCTATCACCGCCATCCCACTTTTACTCAATGTTCTTGCACCTTCGGCCAGAATGATGTATTAACACAGCTATTTGCTAATGGCTTCAATTTGATATTCTTAATGAATTGTCTTACATGGCACCTATCGAATTCTTCGGCACCGAGGCAAGAGCCAAGTCCATGAGCGATGGTACACAACTTTATGCCTGCACCCATTGTCACCAGTCACCGTTATTCTGTCAATCAGCTTCCCGTTACGAGCTTCGAGGTTTAATATAATTTTATGGTTAGGTATTAAAATTCAAGAAATATTGAGTTTTACCGCCCTATGCAACGCCGCATTAGATACCTCATTAATCGTAAAGTGTATTACTCACAACTTGTCATATATGTGATCCAAGTCCCTGCTTTAGAGCAAAACAACACCACCAGCACTAATGATTGTCGTTCCAAACAAGCAAGCAAGCGAAACGAAATGTACGTCAAAGACGTCAATCGCTGACCGATGATGTGTCTCCTCAAAATTCGACCTTTTTAGCTACAATGTTTTAGGACTAATACATTTAGAATTATACAAGCTTCCTTATTTTATAATATGCAACATGCTGCTTGGTGTGTGGCACAAATGCAGAGACAACGAAACGCGCAACAAATTCACCTAAGCCGCTTTATAGAACACATTCAAAATACAGCGTGATGAGTATATACTAAAAATAACGCAGCAGGGGTGTTTTTGCCTCACAAATTTTTTGTATCCCTGAGAGTCCTCTCCCACCCATATTTGAGTATCTTCACATCTAGTTTAAACGGCAATCCCTGCAAAGCCTGCATGCGCTCAGGAGAGACCGGAACTGGGAGATTTGGCGGAAGTGCTCTCATTTTTGATACAGCAAAGACCGAGCCCCATACATCTGTCATGCCAAGACTCTCAACAAATACCCCTTTCGCTGCTCCCTCTTTATAGGCCTCTTCTCCTACAAACATATTAAGGTCGAAGGGTTCATTTAAATGCATGTCAGCCGCGTAGTTCTCTTTAAGAGTCCACATAAGTTTCTCAACTTGCGTGTTCGGCTCAATAACATTGAGCCCGATTACCCTTTTCGCTTCTCGTCGATTGATAAAGTGTGTGTGCGTGTAAAGCTTCTCCGTCATAATTTCGACTATTTGAGAGACTTTTGCTTCGTTTTTTTCGCCGCGCATATGAAATTTCAATAAATTGTTAGCTAGCATCCTAATTCTCGTATATTGCCTGTAAACGTTTCCGAGCGCTAAGGGATGAACTTGCTTCGAAAGTTCATTGAATACGTCGATAATATGATCTTGCTCCGTAATCTTTGCAGATTCCCTCGCAAGCGATAAATAAGCGGTGACATCCTCAACACTTATTCCAAGAGGGATATTAGGATTCAGAGGATCTCGTGGATTGAATTGATTTACCGTTGTCGGGTCTACTGAACTCAAAGTTGCCCCTTTTCCCATTAAAATATCATCAGCCCCAAGACAGATTAGCGTGCCAGCGCTGTGACAGTGATAGGGAACCAAAACCGAGAACTTGTTGCAAAACTCTCTGATATAGCTGACCATGGGCCACGGAACATCTGCATCACCTCCACGAGTATAAATGAACAAATCTACGTGATCCGTCTCTCCTATATGATCCAGGTGATCATAGATGATCCTAAGATGCTCTTGGGATACTTGACTGGCCATTCCAGGAATGTTAGCATTTGTTGGTCTATCTGCAGTTATGTAACAGATCACTTCCGTGCCTCTTAGATCCTGCAGTTCTTTTATTATTTCGAGCCTTTGACGTTGTAAATCCGATTTTTCATCAATTATGCTCATAATAAACACTGTTCTAAAATTTCATATGACAATAGTATAGTTAATAAAATTTGTTTGCATTTATATGTTCTGGCTGGCCGTACTAATCTTTGACTATATCTTCTTGCTTAATAAAATGAATATACGAATAACAACACTTGGAAAACAACTAATTCGTTCACTTTTTCAATCCAATAACCACTTAATCGTGCCAGAACCGTCGAGTGACTGTGTAGTGACGCTCGTATCGTAAGATGTCCCGATAAAAACCCTCCTCATTAACACGTGATTTTCTGATAACCTTGGAGGCATACTCCGGTCCTAGTCCTCTTGAAGCCAAGGCAATAACGCCCTTCTTCCCATGGGAAAGCACGAGGCTAGCGTTCCTGTAGACACGCTTTGTCCTCGCTTTTTCTTCAGCCGTTTTAAGATCTTCAGGCTTTTTCAATATAATGATTTCTTCATCTTCCCACGGTTTCAAGGCAGCTATGAACTTCGAGCCGCAAAGCGGGCATTCAGGATGTTCTGGCACGCTTCCTACATTTCTCTTTGAATTCCACTTTTTACACGTGACACAGAATAAAATAACCCGATCGTTCATGATCCTATTTTTTAACGCAAGCAGTATTGATCTATCTGCATTTTCCGGCACGAGTAATTCTCTCGCGCCAGAGTACCCTGCTGATCCAATCGGACTGGCTTTTGATGTTACGACTGTTATCTCACCTGCTGCTACTTGTGTGAACACCTCTCTCGTCCTCTCAACATCGAGCTTTTCATGCAAAATTTCTCGAACAGCTTCGTCATAGACTGGTGTATTTCTGTAAATATCAATTAACTTAGAGAGGTTTAAGCGATCATAGTCGACGTTCCGTTCAAGCACGCCAAATTTTCGTGCAATGTGCACCATCTTCCACTTCAAAAGCGCGCTGTTTTTCAACGTTATTTCAATTATAGGCTCAATAAATTCCGGCTTTACATCACTGATCAATTGAACTATCACCTTAGCACTCACACTATTGGGAAGCTCAAGTTTGATTCGATACGGATCGATCTCCATTGCTACACTTGAACCAAACTTGGCAGCAAGAAGCGACGTAATTACGCGTCCGATTGTCTCGTTTACTTTATGACCAAAACAAGCATTAATCACAGCAGACTTACCGGTTGATTCTACCACTACGTTCTTGTCGGTCGGAAGGGGAAATCCCCTATGTCGCTCCAGTAGACGCACAACGACATTGGCCGTCGTATCGTCAGTTTGGTAGCGCTTCAGGATCTCATTTGAGGCGCGCTCGCTATCATCTGACAAATTAAACAACCATTCCCTGACACGCCCAACTTCAGTCGCCACCTCAAAGGGAACAGGAATTTGTTCGCCAATCCAACTCGGAATCTCCCCTGTTGTAGTTTCAACTGGCTCTACCTTTATTCTCTCCTCATCTATCTCGAGTATTCGCCACATCTCTCCCTTAATGATAAATACGGCCCCTGGAGACGCAAAATTGACAACGAATGACTCGTCGAGAGCCCCAATAAACTTGCCATTAACAGTGTCATAAATGACATAGCGTTTCTCGTCAGGGATCATCGATAGATTTTCATAGCAATAGCGCCTCGTTTTAGCCATCCTCTTTATCGTGCCTTCATTACTGCGAATTTCTACCTTCAAAAGTCGTTGATCTCGTAAACTCTTTATGATGCCAGCGAGCTCTTCGAGAGTGATGTCTTTGTAGGGGTACGCATTCCTTGTAATTGTCAATGCCCTCTTAATTGAAATATCGCCATTTAACACCATGAAGCATAATTGATTGGCCAAAACATCCTTGGCACTGCTATGTATGTTAACAGGCTCTATGTTACTGCGCTTTGCCATATCAGTGATTATCCACGATTCGAGTATATCATCGGGGTATGTTGCGATAATCGTGCCGCGCGACAGTTCCCCTATACGGTGCCCCGCACGTCCGACTCGCTGGAGCAATCGTGTTATTTCGCGTGGGGACATGTATTGTATTACGTGATCTATGTCTCCGATATCTATCCCCAGCTCCATCGAGGACGTGCAAATTAGACCTCGCAAGATGCCTGATTTAAAATCATTTTCGGCTTCAATTCTCGCCTCTCTTGAAAGTGATCCATGGTGCACTCCTATGTCCGTACCTCTGAGCATCGCCCCAAGAGCTTCAGCCGCTTGGCGTGTGTTTACAAAGATAAGGGTTGATTTGTGCTTATCAACAATTTCTCTTATAAGCCTCACATGGCTGGCAAGCTCTGGATCAACAAGCCTCCTCTTTGCGAGTGCATAATCAACTTCAGCTACGGCGGGCCTAGTCACACTAAACTCAAGCATTTTCGAGGCCGAAACTTCGACAACGGTAACCTCTCTTTTTGCTCCGACAAGAAATTTTCCGACCTCGTAGGGGCTGCCAACAGTTGCCGATAGCCCTACCCGTTGAAAATCAGTTGCAAAGTCCGCTAGTCGTTCAAGAGCCAATGCGAGTTGCGCTCCACGCTTCGAATCTGCAAGTTCATGGACTTCATCAATGACGACACATTTTACATTTTTAATGCTCTCTCTTAGTCGTTTTCCCATGAGAATAGCCTGAAGAGTCTCTGGGGTAGTTATGAGCATATCTGGCGGATTGAGAGTCTGCCGCCGACGCTCATGTTTCGTTGTGTCACCGTGCCTGACCTCTATAGAGATTGATAGCTGTTTACCCCACCACTTGAGACGGTCGAGCATATCGCGGTTAAGCGCCCTAAGTGGGGTTATGTATAGCACTGATATGCCCTGCCTGTCATTGAGATCGAGTAGCTTACTAAAAATTGGCAG
>DASPRZ010000097.1:0-2631 GCA_035624185.1 Candidatus Acidiferrales bacterium | reverse complement strand
TCCGTCTTTTCTTCGTATCAACGTGAAGTCGTTAAGTTCTGAAACGCTGAATCCAAGCTGATTTGACTTGTAACGTTTCATAACTTCGTTCCATTCAATTAAATGTGCTATTCTTGCTCTTCCCGAGCCCTTTCTCAGTTCTGTTGCGAGGTACCCTCTCCGGCCAGACTTCTTTAAAAACTCGTCAATTTTAGCGATTTGATGAACACCGCCCTTATCTACAGAAAAATGCTGAGTAAAGTAGAGCGCACATGCACCCTTGTCCGTCGAGATGCTCTTGCACTCGACTCCGAGATAGTACTTTGGGTCAAGTGAGTCGACAAGGACATCGAGGATCTGAGCGGAAAAACGGTGCTGTTTGATCCGATATGCGATGCCGTTAATACGTTGTTCGTTAAAGAAAATATTAAAAGATTTGACTAACTCTCTTTCAAACTCACTCATTTGAATTACCTATAAATGCTGTTTAATATCAATGTATTCCAAATAGTTCGTAAGTTGTATCGTTCTTTTTTGCCCATTTGCTCTGGAACAAATTTGAGTCTGACTTTTTCCCTGCGTTACGCATTGTTTTAATAATGAAGATACCTGATGCTCTTATGCAAATAACCATACTTTTATAGTTTTTGTAAGCTAGTGAGGAGCTACTTCATGAAAGACTTGGAGAGCAGCCAACCATCGAACGCCAGTGATGAGAACCCGGTGTGGTCCTCTAACTCTCATCGACACATCAGTTTTCACAATAATCAACAGTATATATTCGTTCGTAGTAGTATTCAGTCAAAATGCGGCCCCTCGCAGCCTTGCCGTAAATCGTTGTCATCAACTGTAAATAAATCTTTTAAATGTTTAGATTCTTTAAGAATTTAGTTAACAACAATCCCTTGCTATTATGCGTCAACTTGAGTTTATGTTAATAGCATGGCCCATACCATTTGCACGATCCATTTATTTCAGTTTTTTTCCGGGCAATAATCTAGTTCACGTTGATAATTTGTACACTAATAAACTTTGACATTTACGTAACAATCAAAGAAAGCGAGGATGCTCACCGGTTTTAGAGAAGGCTCTTGGTCATTTGGGAGTGTAAAGAAGTCACTTGAAATCGGTATTGCGTCAAAATATAGAACAGGATCTGATCAAACGGAACTAATAATAAATTCATTTCCTCTGCGTTGAAAAAAACCTTCTTTTTCAAGTTGCATGAGATTTTTTTTTACGCTTTTAGGATCCCTATTGAGCTTGCATATTAGCTCTGACTCTGAAATCGTTGGATTCTCAATGAGTGTTTTAAGAATCATACCTCTAAGTTGTCGATTAGAGCCCTCGAATGGAGTCTGCTGTTGGTGATGCGCACTTTTTCTGCTTGGGTTGTTAAAATTCTTTTTTAGCATGACGCCGTAATCCATAAGAGCGTAATACCACTCGCGAGGATTGGATCTGTCAAGCGTTTCTTCCACTAGTGGATAGATATCGTCATCTTTTACATCTTTCTTATCTTGAAAAAAGACATGGATGAACACGCTCCGCACGTTCGTTTCTATAAAAACAACAGGTTCATTGAACGCAAATGCACAAATTGCAGCCGCCGTTGCTCTTCCGACTCCTGGTAATGCCATTAAGTCTTTCAGATCTCTGGGGAACATCCCATTAAATATGTCAGCGATTATTCGGCCAGTTTTTTTAAGCGCCACAGCACGTCGGTTGTAGCCCAACCCATGCCAGACCTCAAGCACCTCATAAAGTGGCGCCATATTAAGCGAGGTAAAGTCAGGGAATACCCTAATGAACTGTTTGTATTTTTCAACGACTCGTTCCACTTGCGTCTGTTGAAGCATCATTTCCGAAACAAGAATGTGATATGGGTCGTTCACCTTTCGCCAAGGTAGAATACGGGCATGCTCCCTATAATAGCTGTAGATGAGCTTTTGAAATGCTGTAACTTTTTCTGACGTCAACATGCTGCCTCTACTCTATCTGTATTATAAATTAATTAATCTCACGGTGCAATGGCCTTCTATCTATCCGTAAGTTGTTATTATTTAAATATACGAAGATCTGATTCTGATGTCTCTTCTCAAAGGTTAAATTTTGAGTGTAGTCCATCGTAACTTATGTAGCGGTTTTTTCGTAAATTAGTCCCCGAACTTATTCTGCCTTACTGTTTGCGAGTCTGTCAATTCGGAACTATTAAGTTTGATTGAAAAGTAGTTAGTACATCAAGTAAAAAATTCAAATCCTGACTGTTTAGTTGTTATTTGAGCGCGTGCGTTGCATCACAACAAAGAAAGTGCTTTTTAATCAAAACACCTTTCACAGAAGTAAGCAATGTGATGATTCCCGACGTCCCTAGTAACTCGCACTTTTAATACTTTACCCCCCATTTTCAAATGAAGCCTCCCACAAGATGAGCACTTTTTAGGTTTTATGGCGTCTATTAAATTTGGAATTAGTTTAAAATTACACTGCATCTCTTGGTTACCAAAGTCATTTACTGTTAAGGTACTAGCACTTTTGCTACTGTATCGGGCGTATTCATCACTTGGATGGTGTACGGATTCCTGAACGCGACTCACAAATTCATAAAATAAGTCTAATGCATCATAGCTAAGTTTAAGCACTTTCTTTGAT
>DASPRZ010000086.1:0-28570 GCA_035624185.1 Candidatus Acidiferrales bacterium | reverse complement strand
ATCCCCGTCACTACGATCAGCGACGTTCTCGAAAATAGTCTCATAGGAAGAAAACGTGACGGGTTACTCGAGCGCCTCAAGAAATTTGCAATAGATCCTCGCGACTTGATAAGCCACGTAGGTCCGGTTCCTCAGTAATCTGTTTTGTTATAATTTCAAACCACGTCCATAACCTAGAGAATTAGGATGTTATGCGCAGGGAAATGCTTCCACTCTTTAGAAATGCACAAAGGGTTGAAACTAGGGCGGATTTGAAAGCTCCGGTTGATAAGCTCTGGAAAATACACGATAACGCCGACAATGCGGCTAAATCTGAGCCACCAGAAACATCGCTTCTTGATCTTAAAATCGAAATAGCACGGCGGATATTTCATGACTGCCACTTCTGCGAGAGGCGATGCCATGCAGACCGCAATGCAACGTCCGGATTCTGCGGAATTACGTACTCCAACTATTCATCTGAATTTCTCCACTGTGGCGAAGAGCGAGAGCTCCTACCTTCTCATACGATCTTCTTCACCGGCTGCACATTCTCGTGCGTCTTCTGCCAAAATTGGGAGATCTCAAAGGCCCCACTTGAGGGGACCAAAGCTTTGCCAGAGACTCTTGCACTCAGAGTGTATAACAGGTCTAAGCAGGGGAGCCGTAACGTAAACTGGGTGGGAGGCGACCCCACCCCACACATCTATACAATTCTAAGAACAATAAGAGCATTCTGTGATCTCGCAGAAAAACAAGAGATAGAGGCGGACAGCCTGGATGTCCCAATGGTATTTAATTCCAATGCTTATTACTCTTCAGAGTCTGCAAAGTTGCTAAATGGCGTAATTGATATATATCTAAGCGATTTTAAGTTCGGAAATAACACGTGCGCAAAACGTTATTCCAAAGTTGATAACTATGTTGACGTCGTCACCAGGAATCTGTTATCATCCCAAGATAAACTGCTGATACGACATCTCGTTATGCCTGGACATATCAAGTGCTGCACGCAGCCCATCGCAGAATGGGTGCGAGAGAACATGCCAAGGGTTAAATTCAACCTTATGTTCCAGTACACCCCTTACAATGTCGTTCATTATCCTGAAATCAACAGGTACTTGCGAGAGGACGAAATTCACGTGGCGCAGGAGATCGCAAGAGACTTAAACCTTTTATGATGTAATTCTCAATTAAATAATATGGGAATCATTACTCTTCTAACAGATTTTGGGTCGTTTTACCCATCCGTCATGAAAGCGACAATTTCTAACATTGCCCCTTCCGTTAGCGTGATAGACATCACCCACGACGTGTCACCTCAAAATGTAACTGAAGGGTCATTTATACTACGTGAAACTGTGAAGTACTTCCCGCACGGTACGGTCCATATCGCCGTCGTCGATCCAACCGTAGGAACAGAGCGACAGGGACTCGTTGTGGAAGCCGGAGGCCAGTACCTCGTAGGACCTGATAATGGACTCTTGATTCCAGCAGCTCGATACCTCGGAGATTTTGAGACGTTGGCCATAGAAATATCGGCAAAGTCGCACACGTTCCATGGAAGGGACGTCTTTGCTCCGATCGGCGCATTTCTTTCAATAGGTATTATGGAACATCTAACAAAGACTTCAAGCTATGTCGACGTAGTGATCGAAGAGCCCTCTGTGCGTGAAGAGATAGTGGTAGGGAAAGTTTTGTACATCGACCGGTTCGGAAATTGTGTAACGAATATTAGTGGGAGTATAATGGCCTCAAAAAAGAATTTTGGAGGCTATCACACATTAAACGATTCAGTTAAGCTACGGTTCGCCGAAACGTACGATTACGTTGAGGCCGGAGAACTATTACTCGTGATAGGTAGCTTCGATTTAATAGAAATCGCGATGAACAGGGGAAGTGCAGCAAAGAAGCTTAACCTGCAAGTCGGAGATGACGTCAAAATTGATTTCTAATTTACGAGAATAATAGAAGGAGAATCCATAGACTGTATGATGTATGGTTCATTCCATGTCATAGTACTATTCTCGCGATTCGACCAATGATTGATTGATGTGTGACGCGTTTAAGTGCCCTGTAGGCACCCTTCAAGTCTCAACAATTTGCGCTTTACTTCAAGACCTGATGAAAATCCACCGAGATCACGCTTTCCGACAACCCTGTGGCATGGCACGAGTATAAGATGAGTGTTCTTGCGCATGACATTTCCCACCGCCCTAGCAGCTCTCGGGCGCCCTGACACTTGTGCGAGCTCTGAATAGGTCATTACGCTCCCTCTAGATATCTTCCGAGCTTCATTTATCACTAAGGTTTCAAAATTTGTAAGACCTTCGAGATCTAACGTATATTTGCTAAAGTCAACGTCTCCACCTTTGAGGTATTCATGAAGATCCGCAGCAACGCTCGTTGCTAAACTCGGATCTTTATCTCTCAGCTTCTCCGTCTGGAGATTTCTTGGCCACCCCGTTTGGAGCGAGATTTCACGAACGACGTCGTCATCCGCAACAATCCGCACATGTCTCTCAAGATAACGAGAGTAAAAAGATTTAGCGGTATTCATTTCCTGTTATCCTCTCCCACTATATATGCTCTATTTTTGTCACGCATGTCGTGCCACACGTGCTACACCAAATACCAGTCGTTGTCAAGCAACGGTCTCTTCTCATCTTCTAAGTCAAAGTCTGCACGGGCATCGGGATAAATTGACAAGATAACATCCTTTAGATCATTTAAGTACTGGAATTTGCTGAGGCTTCCGTACTCAAACTTCCGCCCACGCACACGGAACTTCTCAAGCGTTTCATCTTTTGGCACGATTGCCACCTCAATGTCCGTCATCTCACGCGCCTTCAGCATTGCCTTCCTGAAATCGCCGCTGCAGTAGGCTATTCTGTGCTTATAGTTATGTCGAGTCTTTTCGAGGTACCTATACAGCCTTTCGCTCTCGAGCTCTATGAACTGCTCCTTAACTGACGTCACGTTACAATTGCCGAGCACAAAGCTATAACTAGTAAATGGATATTCAGCGTCAAGTTCTCTCGGAGTGATGCCACACGTTCCGAATGTAACAATATGAACCTGTTCAGGCTTTAAAATGCCGAGGATTACCCTATCGTAATTTTTATGGCTTGGACTGGTATGATAGGGCTTCACCTTGGCACACGGCACAAAAATGCACATATCTCGCACTGGCGCGACATACTCTGTCAGCACGTACTCGTTAGCCCTGATCATATCAGGATGAGAGAAGACCTTCTCTCCTTTAAGCGGTTTGCTTGAACGCTCTTCTTCGGGGATTATCATGTGAAACGTACAATATGATTGTTATATGAATACAGGTAAGAAGGGGTTTTATAACAAGCTTAAACTCTTTAGTTCCTTTACGATCTTATCGACTGCTTCCTTAGCATCATCGGGTTTCCGCCCACCTGTCACCACAAGCTTCCCTGAACCGAACAGAAGAACGACGACTTTTGGATCTGACAGACGATAGACGAGTCCTGGAAACTGTTCCGGCTCGTATTCTATATTTTCTAGACCTAATCCCACTGCAATTGCGTTCAAGTTTAAAACTGAACCAAGTGCTGCTGATGCTACGATGTTTTGAACTTTAATCTCGGGCTTGCCTTTCACTTCCACTCCAATTTTTCTCAAGCTTTCAAATACTTTGTCAAGCCCTTTATAGACATCTTCAATGCTCTTTGCGCCAGTGCAGACAATCTTGCCTGAACGAAAAATAAGAGCTGCAGTTTTTGGATCTTTTGTCCTGTAAACAAGACCTGGGAACTGCTCCGGGTCATAGTCAGCGCCTTCGAGGGCCAACGTTACCGCCTTAAGGTTTATCTCTTGCCCGATACCGGTTGACGCGACAACGTTTTCAATCTTGATGGTGTCTTTCGGATCACTCATAAATCACTTTTCTCCTCAGTTATAAAAAGACCCCTTTATATATATAAATAAAATCCCTTTTTGTGTGAGTAATGGACGGAAAAACGTTTAGAATATGTTATAATTACGGTATTGCGGCGTTCGCCCCATGATGCATTCGCACGAGGCGAATCTTGAATGGGACGCACTGTACCGGTGCACCAATCATACCGTCGCTGGAATAGACATAAATTTTATTGACAAACATTTATGCTTACAGAGATCTAACTACTCTTACTTGACCCGACATGAGAGGTACGCCCAGACAAGAAGATTTTCACTTTTTTACCTTTTGTTTTGCTGTCACAAAAGAGTCATTAGTCCTACAGGATCTTATGATGAAGCATCGTTCAATATGCAGCTGACGTCTGACAGACCTACCAGTATAAGTACATCCACGTTCGATAAAAGGAATTAAAAGATTATCGGTGTCGTCACCCTCTTTGAATCTGATGTACATCGCATCAAAAACAATCATATCTGTGTTACTGATATCCTCTGCTTCTCCCGATTAACACATATACATACTAATGTTGCCGTGAACCCATTTATGAGTCTTTTTTACTTGATAAGCACTCGAATTTGTAGGTCTCATTTAGCATTGTCGAAACCGATCGGTCAATGCGAACGATTTCGGTAAAACAGAAACCATACCACAAGGAGCACTGCTGCAATAAATATCAGCAACGGGAGTAAGTGCACAATGAGGGTGATTGCGAGGAGGACGATTACCAGAACAAGTGCTATTTTGAGGAGATCTAACAGTATGCCCATGACTTGGTTGAAGACACCTAGGGGTATAAATATGTATCTCTTTTCTGTTCTACCTGTCGTTTCCGGATGTTTTCCTCTTGACCGTCAGCGAAACCACCACATTGTTGTAGTTTTAAAAAATGCAATTATGGCGCTTTAGCACTTCGATGGTTGATCATTGCCTCAGTTGACTTATTCAAGATGCAAGGTAGTTGTATGCCTCTCGTAAATCCTAATCCTACGACCAGTGCACACCTTCGTAATGTTAAGACTTGAGTATTCCAGTAATGCACCCCTCGTCAGCCAGTTCGGTCCAAGAATGGGCGAAGGGTGATAATACAGGATGTCCAATCGATTTCAAGAAATTTGAGGTGGTGAGCTACGTTATCTAGTTGAAATATCCTCTGTCCGCATCAATAAGTCCCGACTTCAATCGACAGACTCACGAGTCCCCTCCTTAGATCCTATTTTCAGCATCTTCCAAAGTTGGTGACCTATAACCATCGGTCCCTCCATATCACCAGCCAGGCTACAACTATAGACACCAGAGCATACGATAGTACCCACGCATATCCCATCCCAATTATTCCAAACTTCAATAGAAGTGGGTACCCAACTCCTAACATCAACGCTGATGTTGCGAAGCTTATGTAATTGAGCATCTTTATTTTTTTCTGAACGACCAAAATCGACGAATAAATCGAAGGGATTACAGATAAGAGACTGGATACCGCAAGCAACCACAACAGTTCAACGGCCTTCGCTGCTGAGTACTGCGCGCCGAAGATGAGCAACAGTTTGTCTCCGAACAAAAATACAACAGCAATCGCAGGAATCAATATCAGCACCGAGAACTTTAAGGACTTTATTGTACTCTCCCTCATAGGCATTTCATGAGATCCTTCGACAAAGAGAGCGAGACTAACACCAGCTGGAACTGTAAAAAATACCATAGCCAGCGTATGTGCAATGTAATAATACGCGCCCTCCCGTGCACCGACAGCGTTGACGATCATTACTGGAATTATCAAAGGAGCCATTTGGAAGATTCCAGCGGTATAATTGCCCAAAGAAAACCTAAAGATCTCTCGTAGGGATTTTGTGTCAATTTCCCACTTCATGGAGAGTCCATAATAGTAAAGTACAGGTGTGCCGAAAAGTACTGTTGCTAAAAATGCGACGTCCCACGATAGAAAGACGCCTAATGTACCGAGCGATGCAAAAACAACTATCAATGGTACTCGTATACCGAGAATAGTATTTTGGATTAAATAGAGATGGCCCTGCCTCGCTGCGATGAGTGCAGTGCTCTGCATTGTAGAGATTGCGGTAACGGCTGCGAATGCAATGAGTGCAATGAGGAGCCACCCTTCACGCAGGAACATGAGCTGCGGCGAGAAGACTCCAAGGCCACTGAGAAATACGACCATGAACGCGAGTGAAGCAAGTAATGTTATAATTACGGTGGTCGAATAGAGTCCGCACTTGTTGTTCGAACCCGGCAAGAAACGCGTAAGCCCGGCGTCCAAGCCCAATGGCGCGAGGTTGATTATAAGAACTGTCGACGAGAATGCGGCAGTCGCAAGTCCGACTGCCGTTGACGACATAGTGCGCGCCACGACCACCCAGAATATTAGAGCGAAAAATATCCCGAACACTTGAGTGAGCATGATGGAAAGTGAGTTACGATAGAGCGGTTCACGGTAGTATTTCTTCAGGTCAGGGGACATCTCAATGATCTAGTATCTAGCAGATCTTAAAGTATTCGTTAAATTATCTCAAGCTATAAGTGTTTACATGACGTAGTACGTGGAGTGTACTCATTTATGCTTAAAATTCAGGAGTCTGTATGAAACAGGATAAAATAAAGATTAATTTAACTGGCGTATCGGAAACCCTGCTAGGTCCGTTATGGGGTCGAGCAAAACTAAGTAGAGAACGTAATCCAGTGCTAAATGACATTAAAGCAATCGAACTTGTTGAACAGATTGATTATGATTTTTCAACAATTGATCATAAAATTCCTCCTGAAGTCGATCTACTCATTGTAGCAAGAGCGAAGCAGTTTGACGATAAAATACGGTCTTACATTGCAGAACACCCTCGTGCCTCTGTTATAAATATAGGTGCCGGGCTTGACACGACATTTTATCGTGTCGATAACGGAACCATCCGATGGTACAACCTCGACCTTCCTACAGTCATTGAAATTCGACAACAGTTAATTCCTGATTCTGATAGAACAGCGTGCATTGCAAAATCCCTCTTCGATCCGAATTGGTGTAAGGACATCAAACATACCGAAGATGGTGTATTCATGGTAGTTGGAGGGGTGCTTGTTTACTATGAGGAGTCGCAAGTTAAACTGTTCTTTTCGTTGTTAGCGGACAACTTTCCTCGTAGTGAGATTGTATTTGATGCCCCGTCAAGAAAAATACGAGTAGTTGGGCTCTCGGCTGAGTTTAAATGGGCTTTGAGAGATGCGAACAAAATAACAAAATGGGACAAACGCATCAAAGTGTTAGATCAATTCCCGTTGTTCAAAAACATTCCGCGGGATCCCTCCTGGAGCAGAGGATTGTTTGAGGATGTCCCGCAAGATTTCTCATGGAGTATAGATGTTCAAAGATTAATGGATTTCAGCGATAGATGCAGGGTATCAAACATCTTTCACTTACGAGTTTAATACGAAATTTTCTGGAGATATGGCCGGACGTGCACCACTTACATACGAAATTACAGTACTTGAAATTAAAGACGTGCAGTAGCCCATTTAATATCCACTTGTGCTTATTCATTGATCTTGGAACCTTCGCAGTCGAATTTTAAGATCAACGAGTAACGTCGGCATATCTTTCTGTGTGAACATAACCTCTATATTTCCGAGGATAAGGGGTTTGTGACACGATGAAACAAAATAGACCTAAGAATGCTGAATCTAGTTTCTATCCTCGTTTTAATGGGTGGTGCTCAGTAACTTTGACCGACGTGTCGTTCCGTAATATTCGCATTTTCGGTACTAGTTGATTGATAAGTTAGTTCCAATTCTTGTTTTGATGGGAAGTACTCTGTAACGTCCAGTTCTATATTATCTGGCCCCCTAACTTCTTTTAGCAATGAGTCAATCCTCATCTCTATTAGCTCCATTTCTAAATAAAAGTCTATTTGCAACTAGATCGCCCCTATTTTGTTCTATATAAATTACCTAACATTCTTTCAAGTAAAGTGCACCCAGCTATCACTAATTGATGCATTGTAATTTTTGTAAAGTGAATGAGGTTTTGAAAAATTGGTTAAAATCATGCGTTAATACTAACTTCAAACCGGTAGTTAGACCATAAAAATGGTTTTGCGTCTTTGTGATTTGGTTAAATCTTTGTTTAATGTGTGGCTTTCTATAATCGTAACTCTATATAATATCGTATGCTATTTATATTATTTAATAATATTAATGATTTCATATAATATCATTTGTAACAAAAATATTCTTTGTAATATAGTTAATTTCACTGAATTTTTTCCATTCAATAGTTTTTTTCTCTGCAATTACTGCACCTCATCCCTGCAAGAGTTTACCCTGAAACCTTTAAGTGTGTCTTTTAAAATGGAGATGATTTTTCGGACCTCTATTTCTCATTCTCTTATTTTTTAATCGTATGGGGTAATTTTCAACGAGCATAAAAAATCGCAGGCACAATTGCTTAGTAAAAGAGAGGTTATACATGATGACAGTCATGATACTGCTTCTTGTGCAACGATGAGAAAACGGCGTACTATGACGAATGATGAACTTAACGTATAAAAATGAACTTTGAATGCAGAATGAGAAGATAAAGAGCATAGTCTTAAACGTAATAACCCACAGTAGTGGGGGGAAGTTTTAAGACAGTACCGCATCTCAAAGGGATTCTTGGGGCTGCTGATGGTCTTGAAAATGAAGTCGATAATATAGAAGTCTGATAAAAATTACAGACTTATTAAATCAGAAAATTATAAATTTGGAGATCAATCGGACTCAAAGTAGTAAGTAATTTGGTGTCTAAAAACGTGCCTAGTTTGTTCCAAATCTTATGCAAATTAACTCTAAAATAAGATACCCTTAGAATAGGATTATGGATGAAGTTGCTGACATAGACGGGTTTATCATGATCACTGTTAAAGAGATAATAACAATGTTTGGCCTTACGCCCCATCCAGAGGGAGGATACTACCGGGAGACCTATAGATCCGTGGAGACCATTCGGGACAACGTACTACCTAATCGTTATAAAGGAGACAGAACCTACGGCACGGCGATTTATTACTTACTAACCCCTGACACGTTTTCTGCTCTCCACCATCTTAAGACTGATGAGGTGTACCACTTCTATCTGATGAGGTGTACCACTTCTATCTTAGTGACCCTGTCGAGATGCTGCAGCTTCTGCCCGGCGGCTCAGGTAGAGTGATCAGGCTTGGCAACGAGATCAAGACTGGGATGCACCTACAGGTCGCAGTGTCGAGTGGGATGTGACAAGGGTTCCGACTTATTCGAGGCGGAGAATATGCTCTCTTGGGAGCGACCGTGGCCCCTGGATTTGAATTTACTGATCTGGAAATAGGACACAGAGGCGAGTTGCTACAGTTTTACCCACAATTTCAAGATTTAATCGTAGACTTAACGAGAGATTAACATAAGAGATCGAAGACCACATCATCGTTCTATTGAAATCTACTGAGAGAAATTGTGTACTATAAGACATGACTATATTAATCAGACGTGACGATATGAGTCGGCCCGCTCCCACCGCGAAAATTCATCCGAATAACGCAGAGCATCTGTTTGTTCGTATTATCTATTTTTCTCCTGCAGTTATGGAAAAATTGCTCGTCCAGAATCTGCGTGCTGTTCAGCATCGAGGTCCAGTTGTCACGGGAATACTATTTGGTATAGCTGAGGACATGCGTCGTAATTGGTGCCACTAGTTCTGTTTAACAGAATTGTGCCGGGAACTGCCCCATAATACCGTTAGCAAATATATCTGCCATCATCAGCGCTTGGTTAACTGCATTGTCGTACGCCTGTATATCAGCCGCCGAATCTCCGTGCAGCCGCGCTATAGCTACAGCTGTTACAAGGTGAAGGTGCTCATAGAACATGCTTTTCATCGCTGGTTCTGGCCAGTAGGTAGGGTTCAATTGGCTTAGAAACGCAGCAATTTGATCAGCGTTTGCAAACCACTGCTTATTTGCAGCATCGAACGCAGTGCTGTTTCCCGCCTTGGCTGCGTTTATTACGCCACCAGCGAGCAGCTCGTGTTGCTTGAGCAAGTCAGCTAATTTGTTGCCGGCTGCGTCACCATAATACGGCTTTATCGCGTTGCCGATATCATCCTGGTTCCTGAGGAGCCGCGCTACTGTGGCGTCATTTGTACTATTAGCGACTATTTCTACGACTACCATTCGTGTATACATAATGTGGTCTTCCCAGAGCTTCCGCATCTCCATTTTTAAATCCACTTGTGCTTTTGTAACGCATATCTGTCCTTGAGAGGATTGCCCTTGCGCGACTATTAGTGGGTTTAAGACACCACCAACTATAGCTCCCATCATCAGGGTTACCAAAAAGATGCCTGCTAAAGGTTTTTTTGACATAACGTATCACAATGCAACATTTCGGTATAATGTTGATAAACTTAATCTCGCATAAAGATATTTTTTTCATGGGAATTACGAGTTTAGAGCGCAATTTCAGATCTAATCACCGTTTGTAAATCAAAACGCTGTGAGAGCGTACACAAATATCCGGATCCGGACTATTGAATTGTAATTACGACGCGATGTGTTATGGTAGCTATGATCTCGTAGCAACTACCTTTTCATTACAACGTAAGTTTACGTCTATATTATAAATCGCTCGTTAGAGCAAGGAATTAACACCATACGTGTAACAAGTAATAGTACGCCAGGATATGAGTCATCGAGTCCAGTTATGGATCAGTTACTGTAGTGACTAAGTTCTTCATACTATGAAATTCCGCTAACACTGCAGATAGTTATTATAACTGCAACTCAGTTGTTTGTGAATAACCTGCTAATTTTATATATTATAAGGACGTTGAAAAGGTGCTAAAACTTGATTTTAACTATATTCTCCTAAGTACAGTATTGAGGGAACATTTTAACATCATCATTCCTTTATCAAGTTGGAATCGCAAGATGTAAAGCAACCGACTAACAGTTCGTTAAAAAGACTAAGGGTTAATTAAATGAATAAGAACACGGACGAACACGCACAATTATGGAGCGAGAGCCCCTCTTTTCCCTAAATTCACGGGATTGTCGGAAGATAACCTTTCTAAGTGCAATACTTCTTGCCATGAGCAAATCGTTGATAAAGCGAATGTTTCACCACATTTTAACACAAACTGAAAGAAGTATATAGGGATCGAGAGGTGCAGGCATGAAAGAGAATGAAGCGTACGTCAAACCCCTTAATACAGCAATTAGAAGATACCTTAAGGACGCGGTGAGGATCACACTCAAGGACCCATCACAAGCCCGCTTTTTCCTCCGTATGCTTCGATCACAGAGAGAAGCAGCTCAGACACGGCAGCAGTGGGAGACAGAAGGTCTTCACGTCCCCCCATTCCTGATCACCAGTGTAACGAACAGGTGCAACCTCCAGTGCAAAGGGTGTTACGCGCAAGCTCACGCACAACACAGGCCGCTGGGATCAGAACTGAGTGAAGACAAATTGCGGAGCGTCATCGCAGAGGCACGTGAACTGGGGATCTCGGCGATACTCTTGGCTGGCGGCGAACCGTTCGTTCGCAAGGAGCTGACAACCATCACTAGAGATTTCCCTGAAATCATTTTCCCTGTAGTCACTAATGGAACACTGCTTGATGACGCATTAATCCAGAAATTAAAAGAGCAGAGGAACGTATGGCCGGTTCTCAGCATTGAAGGTCTTGAGAGGGATACCAACGGGCGTAGAGGTAATGGCGTCTACCAGCGCGTTCAAACAGCAATGAAAAGGCTAAAAGATAACGGAATCTTCTTCGGGTGTTCATTGACGATAACACGTTCAAACGTTTCGACGATAACAGATGAGCGTTTTATGCAAGACCTCATTAAAGCGGGTGGCAAAATCTTCTTCTTCGTTGAATATGTTTCAGTCAACGAGGGAACTGAGAACTGGGTGCTCACTGAGGAGCAACGAGCCGATCTGTTGGCTTCTACGAATGCATTTCGCGCGACGCTTCCAGGCCTATTCATCGCCTTCCCGGGTGACGAAGAGCAATTTGGCGGCTGCCTCGCTGCTGGGCGCGGCTTTGTACACATTAGTCCGGAGGGGAATCTTGAACCATGTCCATTCTCGCCGTATTCTGATGCTAACCTTTGGGACGTATCGCTTAAAGAGGGATTGCAATCCCACTTCTTGCGGGCCATTCGTCAAAACCATAGCCAACTCAATGAAACAGCGGGAGGCTGCGCGCTCTGGACAGAACGTGAGTGGGTCCGTTCCCTGCTCCCGGAGAAAATATCTTCTTTCAGAACTGCGAATGAACATGAATAAGATGCATTCTTAGACGCTTTATTATCAACTGCTACCTGACACAATACGAGAAGGCGTTTGGAAGTGTCAAAAAAGGATATATTAACAAGTTGATTTGGATTCTGATCAGCGATACTAACATTTACAATGTCGGTGGATTCAGATCGGAAGAGCTTGCCGCTTATTTTGTCACTTCGGTAAAACCGAGGCGGCTGATAACCTTCATTTGTCTGGCATTCCTTACGTCCTTACATCCATAATTTAGTCTTCTAAATCGCGCACAGGGAAAACGAGTTAGACGGTCAAGTACCACAACTCCAAATCATCGCCGCGTATGGTTTTACACGCAACGACACATTTGACAACACCATTAGACGCTAAGTAACGCAACCGACGTGACATTCCCCTTGACAACACGTCACACCTTTTTGAGAGTTCTGATGCAGTGAGCCCCGGTTCTTTTTTTAACTGACTTACAATTTTCCAATTATCGCTGTGGTAGCGTAATTCTTTGAGTTCAAATGGGATATAATCCGACAATGTTGATTGCCTTGTTTTAGTTATGGCTGTTCGTTCTTTGTGCATTAGCTGGGTCTCTGGAGTGATATCGTCTGATTTTGTCTTCATCCTGTGATAGCTTGGGAATGTTGGGAGCAATATAAGATATTTATAATATGCATATTTATAATTTTATTGATATATAAGAATCAGAAAGTTAACTGGCTCAGTCAATTTCTACTAGTTAGCGAATGGATCTACAAAGAGGTGATTGAAAGCATTCTGTCTGGAGACGAGCCCGAGGACTATACATATCCGTCGTGTGGTGCAAGTCCTTGTTTGAAGCGTTATAATAAAAAATGCGTAATGTGGTTTCCATATTTGGTCTGAATGATTTTGATACTTTACGGGTGCGCTATGCAATCAACAATTGTCTCAAAAATAGTATCTATTTGATAAATTAATTAAAATAAACTTGTTTTGTTATTTAAAGATTACAGGGCTTCTTTTCAAATCTGAGCGCTTAGCGTCTAAAACAAACTATATTGTGTGCTTTCTTTTGGTTGCTATCATGGAACTGGAAAGATTGAAGCCCTATACTTTTTAAGACATAGATAAGATGCGATACTTTAGGATTGGAAATTCTTTCCAATAAATAGAAGCAGAACGGCACATAGGAATACTGTTGTAAAAAAATAAAAACTGCACCCCTAATCCACTGTAATGCTTTTTTTCGTTCTTTTAATGTTGATTGCTACAGATAAACAATTGTAGTTATACGTAAATGACTCAAAGGATATACGTAGTGCTCACATTGTTTAGCTATAGCTTTAGATCGACATGTACCCCTCTTTAAAGTCCCCTAGTTTATTTTATGGCTTTCCAATACACCCTATGGTTGGTAATATCATACGTGACCTTGTATGCGCTGACAAGTCCGCTCAAATGGCCCTTGATGGTGGTGACGGAAAGCCAGTATTTTGCAAGATTATCTTCAATGTTGAGTGCTTTAAGCAAAAGGCAGATCAGCTCTTCTGTAGATCTCGGCTTGCTCAGTAGGCTAAGTATCATGTCATCTATCGCTTTGAGTCTGGCGAGGTGGATGTCTGCATTCAGATCTCCCTCCTCTTTTGATAAGATCCTGCCGTGTGCTGGGACCAACCACTCATATTTTACGCTCTTGATAACATCAATCGACCGACGGGTAAGCTCAACATCTATCGTATAGGGCAGTGTATGTTTTTCCCACACTTCTTCTGGATACAACGCGTCACCGGTGAAAAAGACTCCATGACAAAGATATCCTGTATGCCCAACAGTATGCCCCGGTAAGTGAATTGGCGTAATCCCCTCATCAAATGCATACTCCTCGACAAAACTATCTACCCGACAGGCTTCTCCAAGAAAGAACCTCGTTGTCATCTCCACTGGAGGCCTTGCCCAGTTAAACAACCCGCGCACATTTATCTCAGGATTTTCAATTAACATTGCATCTTCTTTGGGCGCAACGACAACAGCCCCGGTTCTTCTTTTTATCGCGCGTGCCCACGTAAAATGGTCGCCATGTCCGTGAGTTATGCAAATGGCCGTTAGGGTAAGCGGAAGATCTGTAATTGTGGTATCGATCAAATAGTGCTTAAAAAGGCCTATATTCGTACGTCCTAGTATACACTTAACATCGTCGAGGTCCACAACTTCCAGCGTCATAAAAGAATTCCACTCTCACTTTTTCAGGCACGATGTCGTTGCCATACCTTTGTACGTACAATATGGGACAACAAATCCTATTTAACTATGCTCCAGCACGGAGCACTCAAAGTGGGCGCTGAAGGCACGTTACTCAGCCCCTTGCTCTGGCAGATGTCGTGTTGAACTGACCGCATGTGCTTAAGTCTACCGCCCGGGACCGTACCAATTGCCTTATTCTCCCATCGTCTCCTCGATGTAATCGACGCCGGCCGGGCTGATGCGAACATTATAGAAAAAACGACCAAAACCTTCGGTCTGAAGGAATCCTTTTATCCGGAAATACACAATGATGGTATCAATGGTAGCCTCATCAAACTCTAGTTCCCTCGCAATATGGAACGCATCTACCCATTTTCGTACATCGCCGTCTGCCAAATCATATAGTCGATAGAGAAATTCAATTCGCTTTTCTCTCATCTTTCTGGCCTTTTTCTTTACGTCTTCCATCACGGATAATCACCGTACTACATTTTGAAATACTTTATATAAAAGCGGCTTAGGTAAATTTACCTAACGATTCAATACTTCGGTGTGGCATTACACTACAAACATGCGATTCGCTTAACTTTAACGTTTAAGGCTGCATCTTCTCTCATTACTCGATGGCGATTAATAAGATGCCAAAAAACGGCAAACGTCGATCAAATCAGAATGACCTCCAACGCCCCCTACTCTACTTGATGATTACATTTTTCTTGTTTCGTCGAACCGTTCTCACGAGCGCTATGTCATACTGTTGACAGTAAGAGCGATGCCAGGGGGCGAATTGACGGAACTTTGCCCCTCGGCCGAATAGGAGCGGTCAAGTTTCGTAAATACCACATCGCTCCTATTTTTAAGATAGTCGAGATAATCCTCGAACAATCGCACTTTATTATTGTCTATTGGATTCCCTTGTCCACTTCCACTTCCACTTTGACTGAAACTCCAAAAGTGATAGAATACAATAATAGTGTTAGTATGGTCATCGTTAAGTAAATGCTCCGTGATGTCCTTTGCCGATGGAAGCGTCATATCATCGAGTACAATTGAGTACGAGTCTACCCACACGCCGTCTTTATATCCGGCGTCTATGTTAAAATCGTCAGAAGACGAACTGTACTCGGAGAATCCAAGGGCTTTTAACGCTTTTAAAGTGTTATCATCGCCTTTATTCCAGGGAGGGATAAACGTGGTAGGCTTCACCCCGAAGGCATTTATAAAATCTAATTGCCCTTTTTTGATCGTTTGATACTGGTCAGAATAAGGGTACCCGTAAAACTCGCTTTGGTGCGGTGGGCTCGAGTTATCATGGTGCGTGTACCCATGTTGAGCGAACTCGAAGAGTGGGTTTGAGGAGATCGATTTCATATAATCGAAAAACTTTGAATCCGCGTAGAACAAATTTCCCGGCTTAATGAGCGATGGGTGGGGGACAATACCCAATGTTACCGGAATATTCTTATCTATATGAATCTGGTTTATCCGTTTTAACGTATCAAGTTGATTCCAGGGGGCGATGTCATCGTCCCGAAATATAACGTATTTTTTCGGTGTTTCGCTTTGCCTATCCACGTCAACATATTTACCCCAACCTGGATACAGCCAGCTATGAAGGGTTCCATTGTGGTAAAGCCATGCGTTATATACTACCCGTGCCACGTCGATGGGGACAACTGCCTTGGAGTAGATCGTTATGGAGGTATTCGGCAGAACGTCGACCCAGCCATATCCTCCATATTGCATCAAATTGTCACCTGTATCGTTTCTGTAAAAGCCAACAGCTTCATCACCTTTAACGTATGCTGATGGCGTCGCAGTTCGTTGGTAGGATACTGCATAGGGTGCGACCCATGCATCGACATCTCCTGTATTATTTATATACCACTGGAGATAGTTTGGATGGCCGTCTACCGGTCGAACGTTGCTTATGAATACGATTGGAGTGAGTGATGGGTGCGTTGGTGTGGCGATAACGCCAATCGTGGGGAGGGCTAATGCTACCACGAAAAAGATTCCGAGTAATTTTTTCATTTCTTGTTTAATTTGCTTCTTGGTTGTCCAATATCGCTATACGGTGTCCGCATAGTTAATTAAGTTTGTGTAATGTGAATGAAATTATAAATTGGACAGTCAAATTACTGTGGTTAATCAGTTCCCACTGTTCAAAAAACGTTCCACGAGATCCGTCATGAGGTACAGAAGCCTGGAAATTAATAAGAGATAATGATAGAGATGAGAGCTTAAAAAATATTCACTTGCGAATTTGACACGTAGGAGATAGTTACTACGCATGTCTTCCAAGTCCACGTTGCTACATTCACTGCTAAGGTTCTCAGCTAGGCTAGAGTCGAGTGGCTCACGCCTTCACCGCTGCATGTCCGGTTTTTCGAACATGCTGAGCTCTTTTCCGCCCCCATTTGGTTTGAGGCAGGTTTTTCCGCACTACTTACAAAAAGCCTCTCGCTGTTTGTGGTCCACATCATACAGTTTTTCGCTAAGTTAAGGTGGATGGACATAAAAGGGCTTTCAGAAAATCTCAACGAATTTTCGAAAGTTACAAAATGTGAATATATCCAAGTACAGTTAACTTCGAGTTTTTTTTGAAAAATCCTTTGCCTCTAATAAAAGTAGGTAAGACTCAAGAGAGCCATGAGTTGCAAAGGCTCAAGAGCTTCTACAAGTACCTTGATCGTTGATAGAGACAACTTTTCCTTGGACGCGGAGATCGTATATGAGTGGATAGCTACTGCGCGCAGCGGAGGTGTGTTGTCTATAAGGCATGAGGAGTTAACGGGTGGAGGTATACTGCCGAGTCTGTGGTAGTGGTTCGTTTGGGTGACAGCTCTACTGGACGTTAAACCTAGTTGGTACTGTATTAAAAGAGGATTAAGCGCTGCTAGGCTGATATCTACCGGAGACTCAGCGCTCGCCCCAGTGGATAAAGCGGCACTGCGGGGTGTAACGTAATGTAGATCCTCAAATAGGATGAGTGCCATAAGAATCACTAGTAAAAGGCATATCACTTCTTTCTTCATAGTGCATCTAACCTTATACTGCAGTGTGGGCTTAGTGTAAGGCATCACTCAATTGTCATTTCATAACGTGTATCAATGCAGTACAGAGGAGATAATAAAGCTAGCCCAATTTTGTACAGCTTCCCCTCTTTCACCATAAAAAATGAATGTCGAAACAGACGTTAAAGTGCGAGTTCAACCGTCCAGTATAAAGGAGCGGGGCCCATTATCTTGTTCTTGGTGTTATCTCAACGCCTTCTTTTTCGCGCGCTGTAGTATACTATATATGTCTCTAACAAATGATGAGGCGCATCTAGTACTGTGCGTTACACCTGTCGTTTCTACGTATTTATAAAGCAATGTGATGACAAATTACTATCACGCACATTTTTATATACATCACACATACCACTGATGTAACAGCAAGAGCGGCTAACAAAATTCAATGTGATAACATGTTGACTGATACGAACACGACGCAACTAATGATAACACCGACAAAACAAGTTATAGCACTATATGCTGAATATGATGGATTGCTGGATACACTTGAAGCAGTACAATTACAATTAAAATCAAAGTACTGCCGTAATCAAATTATGCACAACAAGTTACGAACGCAGATACACGATATTTGTGAGGCACTGGCTGATGTTTCCGAAAAGATTGCTGATTTTGTTATAATATGATGGAGCGATACATTCAACTTAGCGAAGCTAATTATTTCATCATTATAGCTGCTTGGTTTCGACTTGTTGCTAGGCTCACCCAGTAGGTTGCCATTGAACAAGACCGCCACACAACTACTGATGCCTCATTGCATGTTTCTTTTTTATGCCCATAATAATACTATCTCTGGACAATAAGGTAAGCCAAGTGGGCGTTTTTATTGTATTAAATGGCATGTTCAGACGAATAGTTCATGACGATCTGGTTATTGCTTGGGCTGGCCGCTGGCTAGGAGAACATTGTTCTGTGCGCAATCAAGATTAAAATACTTCGATGAACACCTCGCAGATCCATTCGTTGAATTACTTAGAAGCGGTAGCGAGAAGTCGTTCAGCTCGAAGTATTCACCTGTTGCTCAACTAGCATTAGTTAAAATGGTACAAGTATTATCTATAAAAAAGAAAGTAAGATTACTCGAGACTCGCTGATGGTGAAGTAAATGAAAAAATCTAAGCAAGAGATGTACAATTGGAATGCTGCAGAGTATGAGCTGCACTCATCATCACAACAATTGTGGGCGCAGGGGATGATAGGGCACCTCGACCTTCGTGGAGATGAACGAATATTGGACATTGGCTGCGGCGATGGTAAGGTGACTGCTGAGCTTGCCGTTCGCGTGCCAAGTGGGTGCGTTTTAGGCATTGACACCTCTGCAGAAATGATCGAGTTTGCTAAAGCGAAGTTCCCACCGACGAGGGCCCCTAACCTTTTATTCCAGATGGGAGACGCCACCATGCTTAATTTTGACAACGACTTTGACCTCGTCGTTTCGTTTTCCTGCCTTCACTGGGTAAGAAACCACGTTGCTGTGCTGAACGGCGTAAGAAGGAGTCTCAAGTCCGGCGGCAAGGTAGTGCTACAGTTCGGGGGGAAGGGGAACGCAACATCAGTGTTAGACGCCACGGCAGCCGTGCTGGTACGTCCACAATGGAGTCCCTATTTTGAGGACTTCGGTTATATATGGACGTTTTGTAGTCCTGAGGAATATGAAATGCTGTTGCGCCAAGCTGGTCTCATTCCCCAGCGAATTGAACTAGTTCCGAAAGATATGGTATACGAAGGAATAGAGGGGTTGGAAGGATGGATGCGAACGACGTGGCTTCCTTACATTGAACGAGTTCCTGAAACTCTCCGAGACGAGTTTGTTGCAGAAACCGTGCAAAGGTACGTTGAGCAATATCCTTTGGACAGCAAGGGCCAGATCCATGTCCAAATGATGAGGCTCGAAGTAGAGGCAACATTATAAGTTTCACTCGAGCAGTTTAAATGTTGCTAGTTAAGAAGGAATCTTAATAAGCAAGAATTAAAAAAATTAAATGCGCTAAGTAATTGTGTAAATTGAATGTCTGTTAGAACTCACTATTTTTAGACTGGGGTAAAAACAAGTGCAAGCTTATATAGCATCGCCCATATGATTCAATTTTTTTGTTAATGCAGTTGATGCGTATAGCGTCGACATAGTCGCTATTGATGGAAAGTATAGATACAGAAAACATCAATGAGAGGGGTGCACACAATTCTCTACTAATAATATGAAGTGCGGATTGCAATGTGCAGGGATTACTTCGTGGTTTCACGCCGCGCAGAAGTTTCGTTACTGCGAATCTAGGCAATATGAGTATCGTCCGTCGTCATACGTCTGTCTCTCTATAGATCATACCGGCTAATACCCTTCTGAAGCGCCTTGAATAACACGACAGTTCGTTGTAGGCCGCGCGAAAATCGTCATCTGATATGTCTTCCAACAGAAAGCGGACTGTCTTTCTAATTTGAATGCGGTTGTAGAATCTATCATCGCCTCTGTTAAGTTTGTAAAGTGCCTCCAAGATGCGTGCCTCAACAGGCCCAATAATAGCCCGGTTTGGAGATTTTCTCTTGTGGTCTACTTGCCCATTCATAGTTACTCCCGTAGCAGACAAATCCTCATATTGTAGTCGTAAC
Source organism: Candidatus Acidiferrales bacterium (assembly GCA_035624185.1). Lineage (GTDB taxonomy): Archaea > Halobacteriota > Bog-38 > Methanoflorentales > Methanoflorentaceae > DASPRZ01. Next base: position 8,458 of record DASPRZ010000086.1, on the reverse strand, counting down.
GAAATACAAAGTTCAACGGACCAGACTCGACACCAGTAGAAATGAACGATATTATGTTAGATGCGCCATTGGAATCTAAAAGACGTGAGAACATCGTGATACACCTTCGTGCGCAAAACTTGAATTATAATGAAATAGCGTTATTAGGTAGCGTTTTGAAACCTGATTTTTTAAAAATTGATGGAAAGAACAACATCCGTTACACACCGTTTTAGCGCAACTGTATAGCAGCAAGCAGTTTCCCCATCGTCAATTTTTCATACTTCTCTCTAAAAACCAAAATTATACCGCTTCGCCAATTGCACAGGTGCGCTTAACAGCTTTAATTTCAATCTTAAGTTCGTCATTAATCTCCGTGTTCGGCACGAAGATTACAAAACCTTCTATACGGGCAATCCCATCGCCCTGTCTCGCGATTTCTTCGATCTTGACGTCGTACTGCTTCCCAATTTCAACAGGAGCTTCACGCGACGCCGCTCGTTCGAATGGGTTATACCCGCCGTTAGAACTGCTTCTAAAATTACTCTTGTACAAAATTTCACCTCCTTTTCTTTGTTCTAACGTACTATACGCATAGGAGGTATATATGTGGTCGTATTGATTTGAAAACTGTACGCGGGCGTATCCAGTGAAAAATGTTCTAAATAGCGTATTATTAGCTGTCATAAATATAGAAAGGCTCACCTATCTTCTGGTTGCTCATGCTTATACACGCCAGAGGCATTCCAAGCAGCGAGTACGCTTGTAGTAAGACTCCTCAGCGCCGAAGACTCGGCAACCTTAAAATCATGGATCGGAGTTACACAACAGCTTTCTAAGCAGGCGGGCGTATCCTTATAAGCTAGTCTTCTGTTGAGTTAAGAAAGAATTAGCTAAAACTACCTAAGGGTGATACGAAAGAAACCGGGTCGTGAAATAGAGAATCTATAGACAGACTGTGGAAATGGGACTTTGGAAGCATAGTTCAGGATCTGTCTAGAAAATCTTAGAGTTCTATCGCAGTGATTTGTTACTGCATCCCCATATGTTCAAATATTTGTTTCTTTGTGCATTATCCTAAATAATACCCGTCTGAAGCGCCTTGAATAACAGGATAGTTCGTTGTAGGCCGCGCAAAACTCTTCATCTGATACGTCATGCAACGAGTGACGTACTTTTTTTCTAATTTGAATACGGGTGTAAAGTGTTTTATCGCTAAGAAGAGTGAAGAGTAACTCCATGATATGCACCTCAACAGGTCCAATAATAGCCCGGTTTGGAGATTTTCTTCTGCCACCTACTATTCCAGTCATAGCTCCTCCTCCGGTGGACGACTTGTTAGGCGGTGGTCACCGCGAACTGTAAACCTTCGCAGAAACCTGTTTCCCTTAAACTGAAACGAATATAGCATCGTGTCGATCCTTCTCTTATTGTGTTGCCACGGTCCACCTTTATATCTGAGTAAAAAAGTTATACTGTAGATAGTTATACTGCAAATATTGTTTACTTATTGAACCTACTAACATATCTCTGTTGTGCTAGTAGTGCCACGAATAACAGAGATATGCTCATAGTTTTACGAAACAGGAGGGGCAATGGCTGATACCGTAATGATAAGAATCAACCGATTGAGTAGAGAGCGCTTGCTTAAATACGCAGCAAAATTGCAGAATGAGACAGGTGAGCACAAAACAGTAGACGATGCACTGGAGTTTGTATTAGATCTAGCAGATCTTGCAGATTCGTACTCGTCTACAAAACGCATTAAGCGATCATAGAAAAGAAGGGTATAAAAGAAGCACTATGACAGAAGCGAGGCTGCAATTAGAGTCTGAGTAGTAGAATGACCTTACATAAGTGAAAGCTTTTTAAGATCATGGAGAGCTCTTAATACAAAAGAGGTCGTACAATTACACGCCCCACACGACTTCAATAAAGCGAAGGGAGGCGAATAAAAATGGAGACTGCCTTTGAACGGGTATTAAACCTGAAAGATTCTGTCGAATATCAACCAGGTGCAGTGATCCGCACGACAATTATGCAGCGTGAGGGGGGGCGACGCTCGTAGCCCTCGATGGAAAAGAGGGAGAAGAGTATTCCACTCCGCTTGTCGCGATGATTGCAGTGGTTGAAGGTGAAATTGAATTTACCATTGAGGGGACCCCTCACCGCGTGAGAGAGGGAGAATATATCCTCATGTCGCCGAACAGGAAGCACATGGTGCGAACAATTGAGCGGTCGAAGTTGCTAAGGATTTTGCTTCGTGAATGAGCGAAGACAGTACTTTCTCTCACATCGCTATTATACCTTTTTAGTTTTTGCTTCCATCTACCTCTCGAGTTCGTAAAACACTACAAACTCGTCTGTAAGTACATTAAAAGGCTCTTATTCGTCCGTGAAGTCGAACCTGTTCACACTGATATCCTTCGGGAGCTTTTTAATTCCTCGCCCACCCCATCCCAAAGTTAATGACCAATCACATACACTCAGTCCTTTCAAACTTTAATCCTTAAATATTAACTAACTTGCCGATGCTACAAACGATACAATGTATGCAGTCGGGGCAACAGAAAGATCGTGTAGCTATCAAGAGGCCCTTTACGCAGCTGCTGTATCTTCACGTAAGAAGTGAATCACGTTAAACTATAAATGTCCATATCGCGTATTATACGGTTCGTATCTCTTCAAGCTCAGGATGTCAGAGACAGTTATGCCCAAGATAAAATAAAAATTAAGCTAAGTGGCGTGTCGAAGACTTTATTAATTCCCCTATGGGGTCGAACACAATTAAGCAAGAAGCATAGTTCATTAATTAACGACACGAAAGCTATTGAAATCGTTGAGAGAATAGATTATGATTTTTTAACTTTTGATTATGATTTTTCGACATTCGGCATAATTCCTTTTGAAAGTGATTTACCCTTACTACTCGTGCTAAAAGCTAAGCGATTTGATGATGAGATAAAAGCGTACATCGCAGAGCACCCCCATGCATCAATTGTAAACATTGGAGCATACTTGACACGACGTTTTATCGCATCGATAACGGGTCGATCCAGTGGTATGACCTTGACCTTCCTGCTGTCATCGAACTTAGAAAACTGCTGATCCCTGAAACTGATCGAACAACGTGCATCGCAAAATCCTTCCTCGATTCGAGTTGGTACAAAGACATCAAAAACTTTGAAGATGGAATATTCATGACAGCCGGAGGGGTATTCCCTCTCATTCAGAAGGAGCGGGTAAAACAGTTTTTCTCAATGTTAGCAGAATCTTCCTAACAGTGAGATCGTATTTGACGTGCAATCAACATTAGATGGTCACTTTGAGGCATGGATTACGCAGTTGCCTCCCGGTAAGCAGAAAACGTTGAGAGCAGCGCAGAATGAGGCGTTGAAAGGTTGCTGGCAGAAAGCGCCACAGAACCAGAAGGATGCGCTAATAGCCACACTGAAAACTCAGACCGCACCACACGGCACACAGTGTGCTGATCTCACAGCATGGTGGGAACGTCTCAGCACTCCGGAAAAGGAGGAGACACTACGTGAATTCAGAGCCTTCTCTAACCGAGGGCTACGTAAATGGGCGTTGAAGATGCAAACGAAATTGCAAGATGGGACAAACGCATTACAGTGATCGATCAATTCCCCTTGTTCAAGAACATCTCACGAGACCCCTCGTGGAGCATAGAAGCCCGCAAATTCATGGACTTCAATGATGAACAAAGAATGCTCTACATTGTTCATTTAAGGGTCTAATAAAAAGAAGTTTTTGTTGTGAATGGGTTGACGTGTAGGACATCAATGCTTTGGTATCTCACTTTATTTTTACCCTCAGCTACTGGGTGCGATAGCAACTCTTGTTGACTGACGTCCGGCGAATGGCTACATATCGAAAGGGAGCTTATTCTTATCTACATTTATCTTAGCAGAACTTGCATTACTAATCACTGCTATTCCGAAAATAGATCTGTTGAAGGCCGATATCGGAATAGGTGGGAAAGTAACGAAAGCTGGTCGTCATCTATTACTGATTGTTTTATCGCCTGCAAAAACAATAGCCACCACCAGAATAACCGTTGCAAGTAATATGAGTACGAAATCCTGAAATACAAGGGGCTCATACCCGACAGTGATAATTTTCCGTATCATCGCCGTAAGGCCCGCACCAATCAGAAGCCCAAGATTGATCGATTTCGTCTTCATGTAGCCGACTACCGTCATTAAGAGCTCTAGAACAATTATCGTGGCAAAGAGCTCTTTTAACCCTAATATTGGTGTTTCATTAGCGAGGTAACTCGAGATAGTTCCCGCCTCACCAAAGAGGGAGATGAGCGCAATGACGATGAGTAACAGTCCTACTGCCCAATAAAGCGCCAACTCAGCGGTTTCAAAAAATGCTATCACAGAATCGTGTACTTTAGGGAAGCGAGGGCCTGTATCCATTATGTCTGCATAAAAAGCGTTATGGTAATTAAGCGTTTTCCAATTGTTCAGATATTCCACAATTAGCGAAATGGTACCTTTTCAAGGGACATCGCGTGTCTTACTGACTATCTAGAGAAGGTTGTTCTCCGAGTGCATTTTTGATGAAAAATCCCCGAAGATCATATAGCTTTAACATCAAACACAAATAGATACATAGAATTGTACAGTGATGTCAAGAGACTGCCGTGCAGACACATACTACATACAGTATGGCACATTTCTTGCATTAACTCATAACTAAGCCTCGCGGCTGTAGCATAGAAATATTGCATCAAGATGGGCACAAAAATAGCAATTAAGCCACATTAGGAATGATAACGCGAGAATAGAAAGTAGAGTGTGTGTTTTATGATTTTTTTTATTATTGATGCAATGGTGCTGTTAAGAGTACGCGCGTTTGCGTGCGAAACGTTGACACGAGAAAGTCTGATTGTGTGACTAGCTGGGTTCGCGGGCAGTCTCTTATTATAAGAAAACTATCTCAGTTTGACGCCGCCCGCGCACTGTATCACTCCTCGAGCGCCTTCGTGACCCGTTACCGTAAACTTACGACCTGTCAGTTGCTCGACGATCTTCATTGAGGTTAATGCGTGAAGCGTTATTTCTGTGGGCATTATCGCTGAGGGCCCCACAGCCATCGCCATCCAAATGATGAGTTGATCACCGAGATGCCTGTCGATGGGTGCTCCTGTTCTGAGTTGTCCTACAAGGTCAATTGCGGCGTCTCTTCCCACCTTTTCTGCGGGTTTTCCGCGTTCGCCGAGGGCATCCCCGCAGATGATTCCACCGGTTGAGGTCTCGGCCCAAAGAACAATCCCGCTTCCAGCAGAAAATACCTCTGTCTCCTGCCGCACCTCAATCTCAATGGTTACATCAGAGTACCCTGTGCTCGCAAGGTACTCTTTCGCAGCAACAGCTTGCCGGTACGCCACGTGCTCGGGTAATTTAGCCGAATGAGAGAGGCCTTTTATGCTCTCCAAGGATCCCAATTCTATAATATTAATAGGCTCTATTGAAGATATTGGCTCCACAGAGATAGTTATGAGACCGCCGCCTCTCGGATAAAATCCTCTTCTTATAAGAGTGAGCTCGTATGAAAAGCCCATTTTCGCCAATATGGGATTCAAAACGTGAATGAAATAGTCGATCTGTGGCGCCATTGGATTATTCGTTCCACCAATGAGCGTAATGTTGGAATGTCGCTTCGAAAATGCGAGAACAGGAAGAAGGGCCTGTAACACGAGTGTGGTGCTCCCTGCAGTTCCTATGTCGAACTTAAACTCTCCACCCGTCCAACGCTTGGGAGCAAAGGTTATTTCAGACGAACCAAGCTCTAGTCCATCCACATCAGCATCCACAATGGCGGCTACTGCCTTTATAGCCGTCATGTGTTGATTTCGTAGCCCTGACTTGTCCCTTTTGGCTCTGATATTCTTAACTATAATGGGCTTCTGTGTGAGAGCAGAGAGTGCCACACTTGTTCTTAAAACCTGCCCCCCACCTTCGCCGATGCTCCCGTCTACCTCCATCATCAAGTAGGTAAATGGATCAAAACTATGAAAAATTATTGTTAGACACGGTGACAGAGCAGATTTATATTTGCAATTTGTTTTGTGAGATTGCAACAAGTCATCGCTATTTTATATGAGTGAAATATCACAAGTATAGCATATATTTGCTGCCTATGGTCCCGGATGGTAAAATGTTATTTAGTACGTTCGCTTATGTACTGCTGCATGCCACATCAGTTTTACGACTAGGATCATTTGCAGGAGCTTTTAGATGGTGAGTACTGAGACGACTAAGACCTGCAGACTTTGCAAGCGCGAATTTAAAAAATCAGAAGTAGGTCGCATCAAAATCTTGAGACGCGAAAAGAAAGGGGAGAGTGTGCTCTGGATCTGCTCTCAATGCGCGGGAAGGATAAAATTCGTTGAGCACTAACAGAAATCTGTTCATTTTGCTTGTACTCATAGTCAATAAGTGATGGAGCTGCGTCATCGATTGAGAGTGAATAGTTCAATTAGGTAAATGAATAATGTGAGCGATAATTGCTCATAACTTACATATACCACGTTTCTATTATATACTGCCGAGTTGGAACCACTGCAGATCCAGCGTCACGTAGTGAAACCCGCTCGTTATAAACGTCTCTGACACCATAGCCGTACGCTCGGTTAAACGTGAGTGATTTTTTCGTTTAATGTCAATGCGAGCAATGTCATCGTGATACCGAACTCGTACCTGTGTGATGCCCAAGGTTTGATGCCCAAGGTTTGCCGGGCTTCTTCTACATGTCTGACCCTTTCAAGCTTTTCTTGCGTTATACTAGTGTCGTATGGAAAAATGTGAGAAGACGCGCCATCGGAGGGCAGTCTGCTATCACAACCCGAGTTCACGAGTAACCTCTCAACCTCCTCTTTATGGTAAGTTATTAACGGGGAGCTCGCTTCAAGTTCTTGAAGAGCGTTAATACCTTACCTATACCAAAAGATCCAGCGCGACTATCCTATTCAAGACCGCTTTTAATGTAAGTTCATGGGCGAGTGACCGAAACACGCTGAACCTGAGCGTCTTATGGTGATAACACCGTTCGAGCACATTGTATTCATTTCAGGGAGCGACAAAGTGTCTGTCTTTATCAGTATGTAGCGAATACCGATCTGTGCCACAATCGAGATGCCCCTCAACGTCTCCACTCTTAACAGGACATTATCAGGTTGCGGCTACAGCTCGATCACCAAGCGCCTTTTTTACCATGGCTGCAACGACTAAACTATCAACCCCTCTGAAAAACAATTATTACGTTGCATTAAGACTTTATCGATTCACAGAGCTCGTTTGCGTTGTAACTCATCAATATGTATTTATCCACTAATCGTGTTTTATTATATGTGAGGGTAATTGTAGCTACAGGGAGTTTAAATATATGTGAGAGATTTGTTGAAGAGCTTGCGCGTTATGGCACGACTGCCACAATAAAACGAACGCCTAAACCTAAAGTTAGATGCGACTCACTTGGCGACACAAAAGATGTCCTATGTGTTCAGTCACTGGTGGGATGTTCTTTCAGGAGTCTCAGCAGCGACTATGAAGGACAGATCATAGGGGAACTTAACAGGCTTGCTGAGCAAGAAGAAGTAAATTTTACAATCGTGTGCTGGAATGAGCCCCCACTTAGGCTAATCGAGAAGCCCGAAGTCTACAACGCATCTTTGGGGGAGATGTCAAATGAGTTCGAAATCCACCTAGAGCGGATAAAGGCCACACCTGAGTGGATGACTCTCGGAATGGCTGTAAAAGCTGTGAAAGCAAATCCGCTTATCAATAGAGCAGGTGCGATACTTACTTTTACTGGGATTGTAAGGGGCGAAGCAGATGCGCTCTTATTTGATATCTACGAGGGCGAAGCACAGAAAAGAATTGAGGCGATTGTAAATGATTTGCGACGTATGGAAGGGATAGTTGACGTGCAAATACATCACAGGTCTGGTAGGATCAGTCTTGGGGAGGATATAGTGTACATAGTGGTAGCTGCTTCCCATAGACAGGAGGGATTTGCAGCGCTACGCGAGGCAATAGAGAGGATTAAATCAGAAGTGCCGATTTGGAAAAAGGAGCTCACCCAAGCTGGTGGGCATTGGATCGGAGTTTGAATTAAGTAAACGATAGATAGTGAGTACCCGTGACGTGGCTTCTAAGCTCAGCTATTGTTTACTATTATAATTATTGAGAGGTTTTACCGATGAAACTATTTGGGACAAACGGCGTAAGAGGAGTGGTTAATCAAGACCTCACACCAGAACTTGCGATGAAGCTTTCAATGAGCCTCGGCACGTTTATGCGGGGCACAGTAGCAATAGGACAGGATACAAGAATATCGGGTAATATGCTCAGCTATGCCGCAACTGCAGGATTGCTTGCTACAGGGTGTAAAGTAATCAACGTTGGTGTGGCACCCACTCCTACGATACAGTACTTTGTAAGGGATA
>DASPRZ010000081.1:0-6585 GCA_035624185.1 Candidatus Acidiferrales bacterium | reverse complement strand
GTCCCCTCGCCGATCCACGCCGGTGGACTTCGGTATCACGGAGACGCTCAAAGTTTGAGTCTACTCAAGAATCTTGGCTACATAGATGCGGTAGCATATAACCAACTTCAAACTTTCGAAGCTGGCGCCCTGTTCCAGAGAACAGAAGGCATCAATCCCGCGCCTGAGACGAGTCACGCAATAAAAGCGGCTATCGATGAAGCGTTAAAATGCAAACAAACAGGTGAACAGAAGGTCATTGTGTTCAATTTGAGTGGTCACGGACTGCTCGACTTGAACGGATATGAAAAGTACCTCGATAACAAGCTTGAGAACAACATAAATAATGCAGGCTCACGTTAATTCATAGCTGGAGAGAGCCAGAGAAGGTGGGCAGAGCAATATCAAAGTAGAAGTATTCACGAAGTACCTGTGGTAGTTATTTAAAATTTCGCTCAAGGCAGGGTTCTCATCTAGTCTTCCATATTTTGAACTAATCGTCTTTCCATTGCTCCTGCGTTTCAGGGTTATCAGTGTACTCTTCTCTCTTTTTTTTATATACTCTATCTCTCCCCTCCATGTACCACACTTCTTCGGACGTAATCTCATCTTCCTCTGCAAGTTCATCCCGTCCTTCCGGCGTATAAACTCCTTCGCCAGCGGCAAGCTCTTTTTCTACAATCTCTTTTTTGTACTGGTAACCATAATCCTTCTGGTCGCCCCAGTAGTCATGATTAACTTCTTCTAATATTTCACCTGCGTGGCTTTCCTCACGTTCTTCTATTTTAGATTCAAGAGAACCGTCGTAGACATCCATATCTTCTTTTTGATCTTCACCTTCAACTATCCCCAGATCCTTAGGTTTAACACGTTTTAAGTCATTTTTTTCATCTAATAAAGGGTCTCTTTTTTTCTTTTGAAAGTGCGAGTGTTCTTCCGCCATCTGCAATCTCCCCATTTAATAATTATATTTTACGTATAAAAAGTGTTCTTATGCATATAGGCGGATTTTTATGCATTAATGTGTTCGTGCAGTTTTTATCGCCACAGTAGTCAAAATAAAATAATTTATTTCTTAATATCCGTGGATAGTCCCTTGTTTATTGTAGACGGCAACAAATAGTAGCAAAAAACAGAATTATCACATCATTTTAACGTGTTCAATCCATTTTTTAAAAATCTCATGCTGCGTACACAAATCTAAAACGTCCATATCAATCGGATCTTTAAAATACACTGCCAATTTCTGTACCACACCTACTATCCCTGTTCGTTTAGCAAGTTCCATTAAACGGATAAGATCGATTACGAGCGGCGCGGCAAGTATGCTATCACATCCTTGCCAAGTAAACTGCATGTTCATACGATGATTCAAGAAACCTCTAAAGGCAATAAAATCCCAAGCCACTTTATGATCAATAAGCGGGGGGAAGTAATCGATTCGACTCCCAAGATGAGGTTCATATCCTAACATTTTTGGCACGACACTTGTTTTTGTAATTAGCTTAGATTGCTTATTATCCGGATTATTTAAGATGTGCCCATCTAAATTGCCAAGTATGTTGCTTCCATACCACCCTTCGATTACGAGATTACGTAACTTGAACATAGGAACTAGTGCGGTTTTTACAAGAGTCTCGCCAGTCTTACCATCTTTTCCGCAATGGGGGACTCTTTCTTTTTCCGCAAGTTCTTTTATTGCCGGAATATCATTTCCAAGAGACGGAGTAAAGTTGATGTAAGGCATACCATTTTTAATAGCACAGTAAGCATAAATCGAGCTCGCAGGGATTTTTTTAGAATTATTTCGTATTGCATTTTCAAATTTATCCAAAGTAGAATACTCGTCGTGCGGTGGGAAAAAAGGCTCGGTAGACGCAAGATTTACTACAATACAATCGTCGCCATTCGCAAAATCGTTAAGCTCATTCGACACTTGTTCTTGTGCTTCTCTCAGCGTTAACTGTCTGCTTTCACATAGCGACGAAATAGCACTTCCACAGTTATTTAATATGCCACATTTCACCGGAATAATGTCAAGGTCATCCTTTAATTCTGAAAGTTGATAAACACTAAAGGTGTTATTATCTCGAACATTTTGATATGCGGCGTCATACAGGCTTATACCCCTGATGTCATGCCCTCCAAACTCTAGTTCGTCAAGTCGCGCGAGATTGCATTCCTTAAAATAGTCTCCTTCTGTAGAGACTCCGGTATTTGAGCTGATGCCTCGACATATTGCGAGTGTACCTATAATAGTTGTCGTAGCAACTGCACCTTTGATACCGACTATCCACACTTTCATGCTAACCTAACTCTCTCGTTAATCTATAAAAATTCTTTTAAAAATAAATACATCTCAATTTAAATGGCAAACCAATCGAGCAGTGATCTCTACTTCAGTGAGCAACCAGATCTACACTGATTTACTAGTGATCTACAACTGTAAAATAAATTCAATTCAATTCAAATACAACATGTAAATTTTTAGTAATTTGCTGCTGAATTAAACAACGATGATTATCGTGGACATCCACTGTCAAATTAAGATGCCAATTTTTAATGGAATGCACTAACAAAAATTCAGGAAAAATTATGTGTCAGCTAACTACACTGCTTAACTTTCACAACATTACATTATAAAAAGTTTGTAGCTAAAAATCATCATTGATTAAAAACTATGATTGAATGATTTGATGATAGGAGCTTTCTTTTATACTCATAAATTGTATTTCCTGTAATTTAAGGATACATAACTTTTTTTAATAATATATGTGGACAACCTTTAGATGCAATTAAGTAAAGTAAAAGAAGGATTACTTCTTTTTCTTTTCCTCTGGTTTTTCACATATTCCTTCTTCATCCGGACCTAATTCACAAACTTCGAGTTTTTTCAGATCTTCTAATTCCTTTTCGGTCCTGTAAGTCGCATCATAACCTGCGATGTCCGGTTCGTCTACAGTACCCGATTTGATATCTTTTTCAAATTTATACTCTTTCTTTTTTTCTTCTGGCATGTTATTGCACCTACTAGTTTGATAGACGTAATCTCTTTAATTTTTATCGGTCCCATCTACGTAGTCTTTTAGACACGAGTGTCGTTGAAGATAAGGTAGTGCCGGAAATAAAAATATGTGAAATGGGCGAGTGGAACTTATAACTTTATTGCCGCTCTACCCCTTATATTGTCTCTTATTATTAATAATTCGGAATTAGAAATAGATCTTATATGAAGCTATTAATAATTAGGCGAAATTAAATAAATAAGTCCCGACCGACGTATCGACGTGATAGTATTATATGTTAAGCTGACGTATAATACAGTAAGCAGGGAGATGATTTTATATCAAGTTTAAACAAAGTAACGCGGTTGAACTTTGTAAGCTCGTTTCCCCCAAGACAATGTGGAATCGCCACTTTCACAAGAGATCTAGCTGATAATATTTCGAAAGTCTCAAACAACGTTTTTTGGAATGTCAGCGCAATAGAACAGTGTAAAAAAAACTTATTGACTACTACGAGGTACCCTGCTTCAAAAATATTTCAAACAATAAAAGACTGTGAGATTTCGACGTATTTACAAGCTGCAAATAAAATAAATTCTTCTAAAATCGATGTAGTTAACATACAGCACGAATTTGGACTTTATAAAGGAGACCACGGAGAGTATATAGTTAACTTTTTAAGTAGACTACAGAAACCGGTTGTTACGACTTTTCACACTGTTTTACCAGACCCACCCCATGCGATGAAAAACATCGTAAAGACTATATCTGATCTTTCAGATAGAATTGTTGTCTCTGCTAACGTCGGAGTCGATATATTAAAAAACACGTTTCATCTTCCTCTTACAAAACTTATTGTCATTCCTCATGGAGTTCCTGACGTTCCCTTCATAGATACAGAGAGACCTAAAAAATATATCGGATTACCGGCCAAATTTATAATAGGGAGCTATGGATTAATCAATCCTGACAAAGGCATTGAATATGTACTTGAGGCGATGCCGCAGATTATCGACGACAATCCAGATAAAGACATTATATATTTGATCGTCGGAGCGTTTCACCCTTCGCTTGAAAAATCCGTGCGAACGGGGTATCGCCAGTTATTAAGAGATATCGTCAAAGAGTTAGGATTAACAAGACACGTCAAGTTTATAGAAAAGTATCTCACGAATAAAGATATGATATTGCATTTCTTGGCGACTGATATTTGCGCGGTCACAAACATGAACTACAAACAGATATCGAGCGGAGTGCTTTCGCAAGCTATAGGCTGCGGCAAACCAATTATAGCAACAAAATTTATGCACGCAAAGGAATCACTTGCCGATGGCAAAGGTTTATTGGTTGACTTCGGCAATGTAAATGATCTCTCCGAGAAGTTAAATTTTCTTGTACAGCATGACTCGCTACGAAAGAAAATGGCTCTCAACACTTACTGTTATGGAAGGACTATTACTTGGAGCGAAGTAGCAAAAATGTACATAAATGTTTTTAATAAAATAAAGGCTCCTAAAATAACGACTCCATTGATAACACCGTTAAAAAGTTATGAGACTCTCGTAAAAACAATCGATAAAATCCACCCTATTGATGAGAAAAAGACTAAGATTTGATTGCTATTTACTTGTTTACAGTATTTTAAACATGTACTTAACGAAAAACAACAAAGCCAAAATTCAATCAAAAACTTAACTTAAGCGATATTTATCTCATTATTATTTTACATTAAAAACGGTTTGAAAACGTTCCTTCGTTATATTAAGTCCATCTTCCTGAGCGATTCAAACGACTCAGCACAATATGTTGTAGTTTCAGTCAATGCTTCCGCAAAACACTTTCTCACTTCTTCATATTCCTTTAAGTCAATTCTGCCAATCGATTCTGTTAGCTTTCTTGAAGTTTTAGAGAAAACTACCTTAGATCCAAGAACATTTCGAGCGATTTTTATTTCAGTTAGAATGGCATTAATATAGCCTTCCATGATCTTCTTACCACCGCTAAACTCATCCTCTTTTAAGCCTATTAGTTGCTCGAACAATTGATGTGCTATTGACACTTCAGCTTTTATCCTCTCCGAATACTCAAACTTATAAATTGAATCCTTTGAACTAACCATGCAATTGCCTCATTGTATTTATCATCTTAATTCGCGTTTTTATCTTTTCTAGAATTGTTTTAATATTAAATATTTAATAATACGCGAAATTTTACATTAACACGTGATAAATGGCCTGTATGACTATTTTATAGTTATGCCTGAGCCTTAGAATATTTGTTGAAATTTGTACATTGTTCAAATTGATAGGCAATGTTAAACAACACTGACTCATCAAACATATTTCCTATAATTTGCATTCCTATGGGCAAACCATTCTTAAACCCACAAGGAACTGAAAGCGAAGGAACATTTGCGATATTTATGGGCACAGTATTGATATCAACCAGGTACAGCGAGAGTGGATCATCAATCTTTTCTCCAATCTTAAATGCAACGTAGGGCATGGTTGGAGCTACCATGGCATCAACATGTTTGAAGGCCATCTGAAAATCATTCCGGATAAGCGATCTTGCTGCAAGCGCTTTTATGTAATACTTGTCGTAGTAGCCTGCCGAAAGCGCGTAGGTTCCTAGCAATATCCTCCGTTTGACCTCTTTTCCAAAACCTATAGACCTACTCTGTGAAAAAGTCGTATGCCAATCGTGATCCTTTTGAACTCTGTAGCCATAGATTATACCACAGAATCTCGCGAGATTTGATGATGCTTCACACATTGCCTGGACGTAATAAGCAGATAATGAATACTTCAGATGGGGGAGATCGATCTCTGCGTAGCTTACTCCCATATCCTCAAAAATACTTATTGAGTCCCAAACAGCCCGTTCTACATCTGGATCCATTCCTTCGCCGAAAAATTCCTTTGGGATCCCTATCTTTAAGCCGTTGAGTTCTCTGTCAAGTTGTTTGGAATAACTTGGAACAGGGATATCAACACACGTATTGTCCCTAGGATCATACCCGGCTAAAATTTCAAATAACAAAGCACACTCTTGCACAGTTCTTGCCATTGGCCCTATTTGTTCTAGAGAATTGCCGTATGAGACAAGTCCAAACCTTGAAACCCTGCCGTAAGTCGGTTTAAGTCCCACAATTCCACAAAATGACGCTGGACAGCGTATCGACCCGCCTGTATCGGAGCCTAGGGCCATGTCAGCCTCAAACGAAGCAAGTGCAGCTGCACTTCCGCCCGAAGATCCACCAGGAACTCGTGAAATGTCCCATGGGTTTCTGCACGAGCCAAAATAGCTGGTTTCCGTCGATGTCCCCATCGAGAACTCATCCATATTAGTCTTGCCTAGTATGATCGCGCCTTCCTCCCTCAACCTCTTCACGACAAAAGCATCATAAACAGGGACGTAATTCTCAAGCATACGCGATGCACACGTCGTTCTCAAGCCTTTTGTGGATATCGCATCCTTTACTGCTACAGGAACCCCCGCGAGCTTGCCATCCAACTCTCCCGAATCTGCTCGTTCAGCTTGCTCCCTCGCGCCAACAGGATCCACTGTGATATAAGCATTGAGATTGCTTTTAGTGATT
>DASPRZ010000080.1:0-5627 GCA_035624185.1 Candidatus Acidiferrales bacterium | reverse complement strand
TTGCCCAAGCTGTTGATGATCCCGTAACTTTGAAATCTGCGTCTTTCGCTACGAAAAGAGTCATATCCCTCGATATTAAGGGAAAAAACATAATGGGAGTTCCTGTTCCGCTTGTTGAGAAGAGAAGCGTCACAAAGAGCGTCCTCGAAAGAGGGTACAGCATTATAGGGATGAGTGGTAGAATAGATGAAGTAGCAGAACGGTACGAAACGGAATTAGACTTAATAATTGAACTTGCAGAGACTGAGACCTCGCTCAGAAGACTCGGCGACGAGATCCAAATGAATAGAAGACGAGTAAACGCTCTCGAACAGGTTCTTATCCCCGAATTAAGGAAGCAGGCCAAATACATCAAAATTGCTATAGAAGAACGGGAAAGAGAAGATCTATATCGACTGAAGAAGGTAAAAAAGCTCCTCGAACGAAAAAAGAAGGCTGCAAAAAGTAAACAGGTGGCTGCTTCTATTCGCTAGCACAAAATTTGATAATTCACGCATACATTCTAGCAGACAAAACAATCGAGGTTTGAAGCTTCGAGCAGTATGATGTTTAAATACACGTTATCCTTTACTTATTAGCGCATTACAGATTTCATCAATCGCTAATTTTTCCGCTTTTTCCTTATTACTCACTTGTTTTGCAACTTGTATGATCTCTTGTAAATCATTTTTCGTCAACTTTGTAAAAGAGATACCTTCCCACTCAGCTCGCTTAATACAAACCCACGCTTCCCCCAAGATGTATTTGAGGATGTCAATGTCTGATGAAGTAAACGACGCCCATTCTAACCGCATCTTTCGCCGTATTTTTTCTATTGCAACTTCAACTGCCTTTTCCTTGTGTATTTGAAATAATCGCCTACCGACTTCCTCGTCTTTAACCTCGGGCATAAAATTACTCCAAGAGATATACGTCAATTATATGAGATATCTTTTTTGGAACAAGTTTAATTATGGTATTTCATTAGTGTCCACTATAATCCATGCTGCAGTAGTAGTGGAGTACCGCGTCATTGTTTTTAGTCTAACATCTACATTGAGAAGTGTCTCAGCTCAGCATCCTAGGAAGAGATGAGAGAGCGAGATGAGAGCAAAGGGCGGATCTACGAATACAAATTGTTCAAAGTGTTCAAAGCATATTCAAACGTACATAGACATTCATGCCGTTGTTCAAATGTCAAAAAATTACACCCGACACTCCCGTCAGCCGCCTGCATAGTCGCGCTCAATTAAGAGGACCTCGTCAGCATCTTTAGCGCGTGAATAGTCGAGAAGTGCATCTGAATTTAAAGAGATAAATCCAAAACCCCATTTAAACTTGCTTAAGATCAATTTAGCCTGTTCTCGTTGTTCTAAAATGAAAAGCGCAGATGCAAAGGCTTCAACTGTGGTTAAATGGTAGGGCTTCCCGTAGTTTATTGGGTTTGCAGCCAGTAAATGAGGGAGTCTCCTCCGATCGATTGTATTAAAATCTTTAAAGACTTGCCTATAATGCTTCCAAGAGCAGTCAACCGCCGCAAGATTTTTAGCCTTATCATTTGGGGATAACACTGTACAAGAACAGGGATCTAGCAAAAGAGATTTCGGCAATGACCGAGCTTTTGTATAAAGCCGTACAAGGTCAAATTTAGCCAATTTTTTAGACGTGCACTTTTTTGGAGCACACTCGCCTACATGGTAGACGTGTAAGCTTAACATTACTTTAATTTAGACAGTGTAGACGGAGATCCCTAAAGAGTTGAACTTGAAAATACGAGTGAACCCGCATTCTTCGCATACAACGTTTATTTTATAATCGTCAAGATATACCCGGTGGGTTGCGACCTCGTTACAGTTTAAACACGTCGCGTCTTTTTCGAACTCCCATGGTTCGTATCTTCCACCAAGCGCAATCATCGGCGCAGTATCCGTTCCTTGAATTACACTCCTGATGACGTAGTGACGCAAGGCATTGCACGAAGTGCACACAACATCTGCTTCTTCATTCTTTACCCTTGCAATTTGGGTTGCAAGGTTGTTGCAATTAAAACAAATTACCGTTTTTTCAAACTTCCACTCTTCAGGTTGCTTTCTTGTTGGCATGTTGCCACCAGCTTTTAACCACCTTAGTCATGTACTATATATCTCTTTCATTAATATATACTATACTTATAAAAATACAAACAAACTGCAAAAAAAAGATGTATACAATATGCATACATCTTTTTAAATAGGTAAAAGAGCTGGTGTCCCAGTAAAATTCTTGTGCTGAATCAGATTAGGTCACTAAAGCGTGCAGAACGATGCAAGTTTATCCGCAACGTCGGCTGCAGTCTCGATCGGAAACACAGTCTTTGGCATTTTAGATATTGCTTCATGGAGTTCAATTTTCTGGCCTTTCAGCATGCACTTCATGTAAATGCCCTTGGGAAAAATAGTCATCAGCTGCTCGCGAGTTTTTACCGGAAATTGTACTTTCGCTTTTCTAAGCTCTTCGACTATTTCTGTCTTGAAGTCTTCGATCTCTGCAAGTGCGGCATCTTTACCAAGTTCTTGAACCATATGCTTTTTTGGAAATTCTTCCCCCATTAACATCGCCTCAATATAATTGATACAGTTTCATCCGATTATGGAATATAGATGTATTGTAGTTACATTATGAGATAACTATTTAATAATTTTGGAACTTTATGCTGTGAAAATTTAAGAATTTAGCGCATTTTTTCCAATAATAAATCGATTAATCTTATTTTAACAGGCATGACAGTGTAACAATAAACCGTTGAATGAACTCTAGCTCGTGGACTATTACATAACAAGCGCTTCTATCTTTATAAATCGCTTTTCAGAGGCATTTTTGTCGATCTACTGGCCCTATTAATCAAATTCGCTGTAAATCTGTCCAATAAGTTCCGGAAGCGCGCGTAACACATCAGCGTATGATATAATACCAACGATCTCTTGCCCGTTGAAGACCGCAAGATGGTTAATACTACCCTTCTTGAACATCTTTGCAGCATATAATATAGGCATCCCTGGAGATACGATAAAAAGTGGCTTAGTTGCTACCTCTCCAACAGTTAAACTCCCTGTATCCCTCTCGTCTGCAAAGGCGTCAACGATATCTTTCTGTGTTATGATTCCAAAAGGCTCATCTTTTTCTATCGGTGAGACTATGAATGCATCAACGGAGTCTTCTATCATCTTACTAGCAACAGTGAGAAGCATCATGCTTGGGTCCACCGCTTGAACCCTGCGAGAAATTACATCTCGTACTTTAACTCTCTTTACCATTTTTATTCAATAGATTCTTGCATTAATAAGATAAATAAGTTTTACAAGATTCCTCCTAATTTTTAAGTGAATCATGACGACGTCGCATCACGTATACCGCTATCATTTTAAAAATCATAGGGGGCCCTTTATCCAACGGTCCTCATGAAATTGACTTTCAAAGAACAAAATAGAAATTTAAAACGTAAAAAAAGCTCAATCAGGATATCATAAAGCTGGACAAATAAAGCTGTGAGATTAATGGTATGCCCGCTAAAAAATGCCCGCAAACGCGGATATAACACCGTTAAGCGCTACTCCAATAATTTAAGTAGTTTCAGCTTGTTTCGCTTTAATCTTGATCTTCTTTAATCTAAAGATGTTTTCGCGTTCCATTTCCTCGAGTCGAAATCTTATGAATGCCTCAGCCTCCTTGAGATCGGGTATTACTCTAAATTCAAGGGCGTTTACTCTACGCTTAATACGCTCAATTTCCATAAGAAGCCGCTTCACAGTGGTTTCGATCTCAGCCGTGCGTATGACTTTATCCAGTAGTTCTTCATAAGCCGCTGCAGCCTCATCAATCGCGGATGATGTCCCAATTATGCCATACCCACGCTCATCGATGCTCTTACTGACAGCAGTAAAATCTACCTCTGGGACGATTACACCCATTAGACTTCTACTAGTTAGAACTACCTCAGGCTTGTGCTTTAATGCGAAAGCTGCGGAGTAGACTTCAATTATCCCTTCTACCATCTTCGCAATATCGATCTTTTCTTTTGCAACTCGGTAACTGTTCGCAACGTCCATACTCGCGTCTTTAGCCTTTTCGAGGACATCGAAGAATTCCAGAATGAGCCCATCCCTTTTCATCTTTAACAGATTGTAACCAGATTCTGACAATCTTATTTTCTTTTTTATTTCCAAAAGTTCCGATCTTGTAGGCTTAACTTCCCTTAGAGCCATTGTTTTCTCCTTTTGAATGAGACGATATAATGGTGCCAAATAAGCGTCTGCTTGCTAATAGTATTCTAAAAGCACATTATGAGGGCGTTGCCGCAACCGGTTCCTCAGCCTTCTTTGTGATGTGTGCCGGATGGTATTTCTCAATCAGCTTTCTGTCAATTCTTGTTAGTTGCGCTTCTGGCAACGTTGCAAGGAGGTCCCAGCTCAGCTGAAGCGTTTCTTGAATACTGCGATCTTCTTCGTACCCCTGCCTTACAAATTTGTCCTCAAAGATGTCTGCAAACTCTAAGAATTTTTTGTCGCGCTCTGATAGTGATTCTTTTCCAACTATCGCGACAAGGCCACGGAGATCTTTACCTTCGGCATAACCGGCGTAAAGTTGATCAGATACCGCCTTATGGTCTTCACGCGTCTTTCCAGCCCCTATTCCCGAGTTCATAAGACGCGAGAGTGAAGGAAGGACATTCACTGGTGGATATATGCCCCGCCGGTGCAACTCGCGGGAGATAACAAACTGCCCTTCCGTAATGTATCCAGTAAGGTCGGGAATTGGATGAGTAATATCGTCACCAGGCATAGTAAGAATCGGGATTTGAGTGATTGAGCCTTTCTTCCTACGGATTCTTCCTGCTCTTTCATAAACCGATGCTAGATCGGTATACATATACCCTGGATAACCGCGCCGTCCTGGAACCTCCTCACGTGCAGCGCCGATTTGACGTAACGCTTCACAGTAATTTGTCATATCTGTGAGTATAACAAGGACATGCATATCGTGTTCGTACGCGAGATATTCTGCCGTTGTGAGTGCTAGGCGTGGGGTTATTAACCGTTCGATAGCAGGATCATCTGCAAGATTCAAAAATACTACAGCCCGCTCAAGTGCCCCGGTTCTCTCGAAGTCATTCATAAAGTGTTGCGCCTCTTCTGCTGTAATGCCCATGGCTACAAAGATTACAGCGAACGACTCTTCTGCCCCTAATACCTTTGCCTGACGAGCAATTTGAAGTGCTAAATCGTTATGTGGAAGACCTGATCCAGAAAAGATCGGTAATTTTTGACCCCTGACAAGGGTATTCATTCCGTCTATTGTAGAAATTCCTGTTTGAATAAATTCCGATGGATTATCCCTTGCATAGGGATTAATCGCCGCGCCAGTTATGTCAAGTCGCTTTTCTGGTATGATTTCCGGCCCACCGTCGAGAGGGTCTCCCGACCCTGAAAGTATTCGACCAAGTACTTCTCTCGTAACCGGCATCTTAATGACTTCGCCAGTAAACCGTATTTTTGAGTGTCTATCAATACCTGCCGTTGTTTCGAAAATTTGAATAGCAACTAACTTTTCGGACGTATCGAGAACTTGTCCTCTTTTTATCGTTCCGTCTGCAAGGATGACGTTGACAAGCT
>DASPRZ010000040.1:0-24516 GCA_035624185.1 Candidatus Acidiferrales bacterium | reverse complement strand
GCAGACACAAAGGGCAGGAGAGGCATCTATGGCATCTTTTACTGCTTGAGAATATGCGGACAAGACAAGAGACATGTTTATTATGCTGGCGCCGTGTGAATTTGCATAATAAATACCGTTTATTATGTCGCTACCTTTGCCGACATCAAGGGCGTTTAAAACCCTTAGAGGCATAATCTTCGCCTTCCACATAACCCCTGTCACTCCGATACTGCTGTTGCCTGCTGCCGCTATGATGCCCGCCACGTGGGTACCGTGTCCATTGCGATCCATCGGGTCGCTGCTGTTCGTAAGAAAGTCCCATCCGTTCACGATGTTAGGAGCAAGGTTCGACGCTCGGTAATCGACCCCCGAATCGAGCACGGCGATAATAAAGTCGTTTGACCCTGTGGTCTTGTTCCACGCATCAACTGCGTCGATATCAGCTCCCGGGGTGCCCGTCACTGTGCCGCTTATTCCTTTTATCGTCTGGCCTGTGTTCTGAAGCCCCCATTGGTATTTAAAATAAGGGTTATTAGGAATCGCGTCTGCGTATTGCAGATAGTTGGGCTCAGCATAGAGGACGTCCGGGTTCCGCTGGTACTGTGCCACCGCATCAGGCACGGTGACTCCCTTCGGGAGCTTCACCAGTTGAAGGCCCGGCACCCCCCTGAACTCTTCCTTTACTGCGGCGCCCAATTTGGCGTGAGCATCTGCGGCAATCTCTTGAACGACTCCTCTCTCTGTGCGGGCTTCCGGTTTAAACCGAACGAGGACTTCATCCGTGACATACGTGTCGCGTGGTCCGACGATCGCGTTATTGTGGTCGCGTATCAAACTTGTCGGTTGGGCAGTGGCATGTGTCGTAGATACTGTGGCGGCAACAGCTACGTCAATGACTGCCACAATCATCACAACTGCCAAAAGCGTTGCAATCGTTTTTTTCACGTACTTCACCTCCGAGTTCAGTTGAACGTAGTGACCAATCTTGGAGCGTACTGTCCTATCGCCCGGATAATTATTACACTCAAACTCCAAGAGTTCAAGGAATCTATTGTTATGAAATAGTGCAAACGCGTCAACTACGGAACTAGGTTACCCGCAGACAGCGAAGATGGTGACCTCGATAGGACCAAACACAGCTGAGATTAGGGCAGTCGCTCCACCAACCCTGTAGAGACCTCTCCAAGTGGAGTCCGCAGTTTCTGCATCAAGCACTATGATTCACCCCACAGTCCTCGCTGATATTTATAGATAGTGTTTTAAGCATCTAACCACGTCGTCAACATCCTGAAGGCGAACGGAGATAAGACACGCGTCTACTTGGATCTCAGGGCGCTGCGGGCGTTGGTAAAGTATTCCAATAACACAAGAGCCCAGCGGATCAGCCCATATGTCAGGTAACCCGCCAGTAGGTGTGTAGAGCATTTCATCGCTACTAATTGGCTGGACGGTCAGTAAGAAAATTCACCCCCCTTACGGTACCTCACAGCTTTGCCTTAAACTGGATGCGACAAAATCGGGACCTCCAGAGATTGCAGCTATTACTAGATCACAGCATTCCGACAGTGATGCGGGAATATCTCCAGTTTAGGGATGCAAGCATCATGGACACGTATAACAGTTAATTTTGGGGGTGTGCAGCGTCTTGTGATACTTGATCTCTTGGTGTTTGCGGATTGATATGTAATCTGATCATATCACACATCTCATTGGTATCAAACTCGCAAGTGAATAATGCTCGACCCTCTTTTCTCATCACTGTAGTCCATTACTCTTCGGATCTCTGCGCTCAATGAATCTCGTGGAATGTTTTTGAACATCGGGAGCTGGTCTATCACGGTGATGCGGCTATCCCACTGTGTAAATTCATTCACATCTTTTAGCGCCCACATGCCAACGCCACCGCGGAAAAATGTCATGAAGTCGGCCATTGCTCCCTCCTTTTCCTTATCGCTGAGCTGATTCCACCACCCCTCGATATCGGACCACTCCTTACCTTTCGGCTTTTTCGGGGTCTCGAGCGCGGCTATCACATCACTCAGCTTATCTTTCTGGTCCTGAGGCGCATTTTCCCACCAGGTCTTTAATCCTTCAGCCCATGCCGCTCGCATTGCGTCCAAATGTTCTGGTGGAAACATATCCATCCACGCATCAACGCTGTCGTCTGATCTTGATCGGAAGTTAAACACAATCTCTCCGCCAGGGAAATTATCCGCTAGCATCGAAAAGAACTCTTGTACCTGCGATTTCTCAAACCACATAAATATCCCGCCAGCGATCATGAATACACCATCTTCGGTATTGACGTCCTCGCACCAGCTCGGGTCGAGGAGTGACTTTGCGATGTACGTGACCCTGTCAGGTTCTGGGAGCAGCTGCCTCCTGATGTCGATGACCGCGGGAAGGTCAAGGTCATACCAGTGGATCAATCCGTTGTCGACGCGGTAGAACGTCGTATCTAGCCCGGCGCCGATATTCACAACGGATGCGCGGGGGTGTTCTGTAATATATGCTTTCACTTTATCGTCGAATTGCTTTGCTCGTAGTGTACCTAAACGGAATTCTGGTAGATTGACTTTACCAGAGATGTTAAACCAAATATCTTCGAACGGTACATCGTTTGTTGAGAAATCGTAGTCGATTTTTTCGACGAGTTCGATAGCTTTCTCGTCATAAAATAGTGAGCTATAGTCTTTGCTCACTTGTGCTCGACCCCATAAGCACCCCAGCATCGAGGCCGATATACCGCCTAACTCAACCTTTACTTTATCCTGTTGCATGTCTGCCATTACTCCTATGGATTAATTGCATGTTTCAACTCTTTTCGGTGCATGCAGAGATTGCACTCACTTTAGTATGCCTAGTATGTTGAGCATAATATAGCTTGCGCTCAGATCTCATTAAGAGCAGGGAGGACTGGAGGTTATGCTGTGCAATAGCTGCAACGATGCATAAAGCTTGTAAAAATATGAAAAAGTCGAATTTTAAAATAGCTCAGCAGGATCTACACGTCCAAACGCATTTTCAAGCTTTATCCTCCGAGTTATGCATGTAGTTTACCCTTCGACACATGCCCCCCTCATTTTTAGACTGCTTGGATTATTAGAAGTAAACCGCAATATTTACGTGGATATGATAATATCATGGGTTTCATGATTCGCTCTCGAAAAGGTGACAAATATGAACAGTAAAAAGGCACTGATATGCTTATCAATCGCAGCAGTATTAACTCTCTGTGTACCGAATGTCGCTGCAGCATCGGCAAACAAACAAACGATCAATGTCCACAGCAGCTATGCAATGGATGTACCAGACAAGACGCAGACCGCGCTTGTCCTCGCGCTCAGCAATAACAAAACAGTAGTCGGTACACCGGTCGACATTGTTGGTGCACTCGCAGCAAAGGAAAATGACACAATACACTACATCGGAGGCGCAACGATAACGATTCAACAGTTGTGTACCAACGGAACCACATGGAATACCATCGGCACTGTCCAAACGCTTTCTACAGGTAACGAAACTGGATTTTTTGGAGCGCGTATAACTCCCAAGAGCAGTAATTACTACATCATCAGGGCGACCTACGATGGCGATAGCAATTATGCACCCGCGGTAAGTAACGTGGTAGCGTTAACAGTGAATTAGCAGATAATAACCGTCAAGTAAACTATATTTATATCATAAATATAGGGAGAGAATCTTAAAATAAGAGTATTAGATGACCTGAATCCTTAATAATGTACCTGTGATCAACTAATATACCAAAGAAAAACAGGCATATATTGAAGTGATCAAATAAAAATGAAGAGGTAACGTCGAGGGAGGAAGATAATAGGTAACGCTTTTTAGTAGCCGTGGAAAAAGAAGAAGAAATAAGTGGGGTCAATAGTAAACTTGGAATGCATGCAAGCGATTGAGGTCTCCCATCTTGTCAAGAAATTCGGCCCCCTCACTGCCGTCAACGATATTAGTTTCTCCGTGGGGGTTGGGGAGACCTTTGGGTTTTTAGGCCCCAACGGTGCCGGCAAGACAACTACAATTCGTATTCTGACTGGGATCTCCCGCCCGACTTCAGGAACGGCAACCATTTTCGGCCATGACATTACGCGCGATACCATTGCCGCACGGCAGTCCATGGGAATTGTCTCCGAAACATCCAACGTGTACGTTGACATGACTGCATGGCAGAACATGATGTTCTCCGCGGAACTCTATCATGTCGGCCGGCGCGAGCGGGAGAGGAAAGCTACCGAGCTTTTGAGTCTTTTTGGCCTGTACGACAGACGGCATAGCATCGCGCGCGGTTTCTCCAAGGGAATGATGCGGAGGCTGACGCTCGCAATGGGCCTTGTCAACAGCCCGCGCCTGCTCTTCCTTGATGAACCCACCTCTGGGCTAGATGTCCAGAGCAACCTCATCATCCGCGAGGTTATCACGGATCTCATCCGGGAAGAGGTCACGATTTTTTTGACAACGCATAACATCGAAGAGGCAAATGTCATGTGCGATCGGGTAGCGATCATCGACAAGGGCTACGTCGCCGCCATCGACGCACCAGAACGACTGAAAAAGACGATCCAGAGCGTCCAGTCGATCGAGTTCTCCTTTGACCGCAGTTCTCCCACACAGATGGACGAGCTCCGCCAGATCCCGATGGTGAATGAGTTACGCAAGGAAGGCGACAAGTTCAAGCTCTACACCGAGAACCCGTCCGCGGTCATCGACGGCGTTATGGCATATGCCCACGCCCGTAACGTGAGGGTAATCAGCATCACGACGCTTGGTCCGAGCCTTGAAGACGTCTTCATCAAGTTGACCGGGCTGCAGCGATCAGGAGGTGGGGTTCACGCCATCGATTAACCGCGGGGGATTGCGGGAACGTCTTTCCCGCGAGCTCTTTGCAGCGTGGGCTATTGCTAAAAAAGATGTCAGCATCTATTACCTTAAGCCGCCCGTGATCGTTTCCGGGATGCTGTTTCCCCTGTTCATGTTCCTCGCATTTGCGGTAGGACGACCCGGAGGACCCTCTGTCCTGATCCCGGGACTGATTGCCGTCACAATCCTCTTCTCTGCATCCTCGGTAGAACCGGTATCGATCCCGATAGAACGGAGAACGAAGACGTATGACCGGCTTCTCTCTGCACCCATCTCCATGAATGCTGTGGTCTTTGGCGAGAGCCTGAGCGGTTTTCTCTACAGTATAGGCATCGCTTTTATCGTACTTATTGCAGGACTGCTCATCTTTAGGCCACCCCTCGTGAGTGCTATCCCCCTTGTGCTCGGAATGCTGCTCACTTCATTCTGCTTTGCGACGATGGGAACCCTCTTTGCGGCATACCCGACTGAGAGTCCCGGTGATATCGTGTCAATGCTGAACCTCGTCAGGTTTCCCCTCATATTTATATCTGGCATTTTTATCCCTCTCGAGTCAATACCCGCCATCGGGCAGATTGTGGCATTCTTTTCACCGCTCACATACGGGAACGACCTCATAGAGGCCGCATTTCGTGGAGAAACTCATTTCACTCTGCTTGTTAATGTCGCGATGCTCTGCATCTTCATCCTGATCTTCCAGGTTGTGGCAAACCAGCTGTACAAGAAATTCGCTCAATGAGCAAGGCAGATAACAGAAAAGACTGAAACCGGGGATCGGACTGAATGATGGCGGGAATACATTTTAATTAAATCCCGAAATAATTTCGCAAAACTTTCAATGCACCCTGTGAGGAAATTTACCGACAAAAGTCGATGAACATCTTCTAATGACGGTATGAAGCTTCTATTTTCTTATTGCTGTTCATATAGCTCCCTCTTTATAAGCAGCGTTCGCACGTTTGTTTATTAAGGTCTGCGGAAGAATGGACATTAATAAAGCGCATAAAGTAGTTATTGGACGAACCTAAAAAGGTGATGATACTTTCTGTGATTTGTTTCTATAACATGGCTTGTTGCAGAAGCAGGACTTAGTGCTAGCGCATGTAAGGAATTCAACCGGTCATAATTCCGTACATTTGAACCCGTTCCATCGCAAATTCAACACAGTGGGCCAAGATCAACTCTATGTCACCCTCATTGAGGTGCGGGATAAGCTCAAATGCAGACAGAGGAAACGTCACGTAGTGTGGGTCATGCGGATGGTCGTTGATGGCCGTGAAGCTGTGGGCGATTGTAGCCGTCAGCTCCTGTGCAGCCTCGTGGTCGTGTAAGTAATGTCGGAGAATCGCGAGCGCTTGCGGCTTTTTGCCTCTCCATATGGCAGTTTCTAAGTCTCTAAGCAGGTTGTTCGATTTCGGTACGCTCTCGTTTCTCACCAGGGCATCAAGCTCCTCGACAGAAAGCGTATCGCTCAAGCGGCCAGCGACTATTTCCAGATCTTTAAGCGCGTGGAGATAGTACTTTTCTCCCAAAAAGGCGCGATTTTTGATCAGCGCGTTCGCTACGATCATGGAGTGGTAGCCAGCAAACCCGCCCTTTTTCACCAGGTGAGGCAGGAAATCATCTATACTCCGGATCGTTGTTCCGTACTGTAACAGTACAATAGGAGATGACTGCATCAAAAACAGCGTCATAGCAACCAAGTAGTTGTTTGCTTCGGGAAGGCCTGAGCGTTGCGCGAGCCGGACGAGGCTGTCAGTGCACGAAAAGTAATGGCCGAGTTCCTGCGATATATCATTACAGCCGACTTGAAGGGCCGTTTGCAGTGCCGCGTCGAGCCCTCCCGTCTCCACTAACTCACGTGCGTAAAACAGTGCGTGGAGCGCCATGCGTTCGTCCATGGCGCGGAGGTAACAGCTGCGATTATTTAAAGAGCGCTCTACATCGCTTGGAAACGATGCCACATAGTTCGCGACGTACTTCGGCGACCATGCAAGGTATTCGACAAACCGGCTGAGGAAATCAGAGTGCTGGCTTTCCGGAACCTGCCTGAGCAACCTCCCCAAATACTCGTGCTCTTTTGGCACGTGGATCGATGCCCACTGGTGGCTGAAAGCGAAACACGAAATCGATTGCAGGGGTTCGAGAATGTCCCAGGCATTGACGCCGTTGTGAAGTAGTTGCGCTGTCAGAGCTAGCGCATCAGCAACACGGGAGTGCGCTACTGAATCGACCAGCTCGGTCATCCGTTCATCGTTCATTGCTCTTCGCAGTACTCTAACCTTGTTATGCGTAATAACGTTGCCCCCGTTTAAACGGTGTGAGCTCATCAGCAGTTACCTCAAAAGCGGCACGCTGCAGGCGTTAGCATAATATGTCCAAAGCGTAAGAGACCATCGGATTGGTTCCGTATCTGAGTTGATCCGCCAGCAGGTCTATAACATCGTTCATCGATATGGCCGGACAATGGAGAAGGAAATTCACTCCCCCCACCCGTTATGCCATAGTTTTGCCCTCAGCTGGGTAAGAAAGGACTAGGATCTCAGGAGAGTACAGTTATTGTCGGGGCACAGCGGCCTAGTAGTGACACAGGAACATCGCACCAATCTTGTGCACTTTCACAAACGTATGTTTAACATAATATGACTTTAATCCTGTAACATTATTCCTTGTTACAAAGCACGACAAATAACTTGACAGGATCTGTGACATGCCGGTACTGAGTGTAATTTCTTGCGGAATGTTCGAGGACGAGCTAACGCATGTACTTTCAGAAGACAGAGAACTCACCCATCTCATCTTAGTTGATGCGGCGGGAATCCAGGGGCTCGCGCGAAAGCTAAGAGCTCAAAATAGACCATTTCTCACGGCAGACCTTGCTCAGATCCCAGATCTCGTGAAGAAACAGCATAACACTCCTCCATTTTGGCGCATGCCTGCAAAGAGAGCGCGTGTTGCGGACGCGGTGCGTCGACTCCCACATGGTAGGAATACGAGCGACGCTGTTGTTGTGAATGTTCTTAAAATAAATCTGCATGCAGATACTGAGCTGCTCAAAATGTGACGCTCCGTGATCTTCTTACAGAGCGCCAATTTGATAGATTTCCGCTCTTTTAGGGGAGTAATATTATCATTACGCACGCAGACATAGAATAGCGCGTAAGGTCACCTTATAGTCGGAAACGATACCACAAGATCGCGCCCCGACACCGGGGTGTATTCAATGTGTTACACTCACCAGCCATAAGTGTCGGGCCCTTTCTTTTTCATGCGTTACGATCGGTTTGATCTGCCACACTCATGAGGTTCTACCATGATTTGGAAAAACGCTGTTAATGCTAATTAAATCCAAAAATAACAAACGACAATATCGATAGCCTTGCACAAAAAGAGGTACGTTTGAATGTATCTGGTTTATGCGTAATTACTCATTGCATGTTCAAAATCAGTCGTGAATCCTGAGTGTCCGGTCAGCATCACAGAGACATTCCTCAGTTTTGCTAATTTTTTTATTGATTCTTGTTGTGTCGTTAGATCCATGTTAAGTAGACTCCCCAATGGAAGTCTGGCGAACGGACGAACCTTGCCTTTTTTCAGAATCAGCGAATCTCCAACGACCAGAATAGAGTCATTCACCAGATATGACATCGAACCTGGGGTATGCCCCGGGGTTGCTATCGCAGTTACTTTCGTCTCCCCCAGTTGAATAACGTCCCCATCTTTGAGCGTAGTATACGCCCTGTTGATCGGTTTATTATAGCTAAACCCAAAAAATCTCGGCGTTTTTTTATGAATCATCTGTTCTTCATAGGCTGATAAGTATAGTTCTGCATTTTTAAACAAATTGAGTCCGCCAGTGTGATCGGAATCGCTATGTGTTAAGAATATATATTTCACGTTCCCTGGATCAAGACCGAGTCTATCGAACTCTTTTTTTATGCTGCCTTCATTAAAGCCGGCGTCAAAACAAATCAAGAAATCGCCTGCTTTGTACAGAAACATGCTCGAAGCCATAGTTTTAATTTCGTATAAATTGTCTAAGATTTCGCTTATAGTAATCGCCCCCCATTTCCAAGTTCACCTCTAAAAGTTATTCTTTTTACAGCTATGTTCGACAGCATGTGTTCGTAAACAAAATTGGATATAACACAGTATTTATTCGATTGTTATTCATGAGCTTCAATGCGACTCGCTTTGAAGGTCAATGTAAGTCCAGGTTCTAAATGTTTGCCAACTTCTAGAAACGACATATCGTTAATCATCACGTCTTTAAGCGTTATACTTTGTTTGGCGTTGGTGAAACGCTCTTGAAATAATCCGGTAATTGCGAACTTGGCGATGACATTTGGGTTTTTTATGCGCTTGAGTTCAGACTGATACACAGAAGATGAAACTTCATTGAATGTGAATTGTCCCATAATAGAATTCCGCACGTGTTTTTTTATTTCCGTTCCAGCGCTTTTCCCGGCAGAGTACATATTTTCTACTTTTATTACTTCTTCGCGAACAATGATCCGCGTATCGCTCAAACTGGCAATATATAGTCCGTTCAGTTTGAGGCGCGCATCCTCCACAGCATCATATACGTTCATTACACTACCTTAATTTTTATTATTCTTATTAGTATCATCATTTGTCATGTTTTCATGTCTAGGTATAAAATAGAGTGACATAATCAATATCCAGCCAAATGTCTGCACGCTCCTTTGCCATGGCATCAAAGTTCTTCTTTGTTTTCGTTTTTCATTTTCACTTTTGGCAAAAGTGAAAATGAAAGGGGGGACTAATTTCCTGATGGAGGGATAAAAAAGCCCCTGTTATGTTAATTTTACGATTAGTGGCTTCTGTAGGCGTTTTTAAGATTGATTTCTCCCGTTTTGTCCCAGGAAGTAGCTTTACTTCTCTTCGATTTGTGTTATATGGTGCCGGATCTCTCCTCTCAACCAGGAGCGAGCTTAACGTAGTAACAAAAGTTAAGGCCGTTATATCGTCAAATCCCAACATTACACACACTAACGAAATTAATAGGCAAAATAAATAACGTGTTCGAGATTCGTCTTGCTGAGCGCAATGGCCGATACTACCAAAAATTGATGAAGTCGTGCAAAACTTAATATAATTCTTGATAACGTTTCAGTGTCGCAAACCGCTATCTTCGAATTATCTATTGCACTTCTAATAATAATACGGCAAAACCGATGCATAGATTACGGAACTAGCTGACGATAGGAAGAGGTTGCCGAAAGGCGCAAAAGCAAAAGAATACAAGGGTATTGGAATGGAGAGCTTCTTTGCTAGGTGGTATGATAAAACTGTCCGGAAATATCCAGAACAATATAGAACGTGGGCAAAAAAGGTGGCAGAGAATGTGGCAGAGGGGAGCAGCGCGCTCGAAGTTGCTTCCGGTTCTGGTTATCTGGCGATAGAGCTCGCAAAGCGTGGAACGTATAAGGTCGTCGGATTGGATATCAGCAAAACTCTTGTAGAGATCGCACAAAAGAATGCCGCTGAAGCAGGAGTAGGAACAGAGGTTGAATTTCGACAGGGAGATGCCGCACACTTGCCATTTGACGATGAAACGTTCGATTTCATCATCTGTACCTCTGCGTTCAGAAATTTTGCAGACCCAGTCGGAACGCTGCGTGAGATGCACAGAGTGTTAAAGGAGAATGGGAAGGCATTAATAATTGACATGCGGCGAGATGCATCAGACGAAGCCATACGTGATTTTGTGAAAAGCATGGACTTGGGCAGGATAGATTCACTTATGACGAAGTGGATCTTTAAGGTGCTCAGAAGGACTGCCTACACTAGAGGCCAATTCAAAGATTTTATTTCCAAGACCACGTTTAGAAGGCACGACATTCGAGGTGCAAAGGATTTGATTAGGTTCGAGATATGGCTCGAAAAGTGATAGGAAAGCGACAGTTTTACACTACGCAGCGTCGTACCGCTCGTGCACCATGGCAATCACGCTCAACGCAGTGGAAGAGACCTTGTTCATCCCGTTATCGTGTCTGGCACATGTGAGCATGAAGTACCCGTCTCTGTTCCACGATCCGAAAGCTATTGACCTCGTCGAAGCCATCGAAAGTGAAACAGGAGCTTCCAATGTAGAACTTGCACCCATGTATTCGTTAATAGGGTGCGAACAAGATCAGGAATTGGATATGCTCAAAGATTTGGTGATATAAAGAAAACAAACTATTATCAAAAAGATTTTTCATGTCAGTTAAAGAAATCGAACGCATCATCAAAAAGCCTAGTTGTGTCGTCCATTATTGGCTTTCCGGCAACCCCGATAACCAACTGATATTTCTTGCCCACGGAGCAGCAGTTGATCACTCGCAATTCGACCTGCAGATACCCTGTTTGATGGAAGATTACCAGATCCTCCGATGGGATATGCGGGGGCACGGCAAATCAAGGCCGCTCGATGGACCGTTCAGCGTCAAGGATGCTGTAGATGATGTAGCGAGCATGTTAGATAGTCTTGGCAAGGAGGAGGCCATATTCATGGGCCAATCTGCTGGCACCTATGTGATTCAGGAGATGGCTTTCCAACATCCTGAGCGGGTTAACGCCATGATTATTATCGATGGAACATGCATCACGGCAAAACTATCAATGGTTGAATCAGTGGTTCTCAGAAATCTGTCACCGCTGATGTTCAGGCTCTGGCCTTATGAGAACCTTAAAAAAACTGGCATAGATGCATCTTCCGTAAACTACAGTACGAAGCAATATTTGAAGGACAGGTTCGATAGTCTATCCAAGGATGACTTTGTCAAAATATGGGGTGGCGTTTCCAAATGCATCCACTACGAGCCTGATTATCATGTCCGCTGTCCGTTGCTGCTGGTGTATGGCGAGTACGATAAAACTGGAAACATCCGGAAAGCTATGAAAGAATGGGCAGAACGAGACAAGCAGAGCAGATACGTCGTTATACCTGATGCAGGACACTGCTCTAATCAGGATAATTATGAATTCTTTAACAAGGTGATGATGGAGTTTCTGGAAGGATTAGAGGTATAAGGTGGGCATTTATAGTCATCAACTTGTTGGGACATTTTTCCTGGTACTAGAAGTTCACCCCTCAATTGTTAATAAAGGGAGCTAATAGTGACATTTACATTACTTCCTTTTTCATGGTGCACAAACCCCCCCACGATCTTTTAAACGCTTATGAACGCGTGCAGAAATTATAAAGGTAACGCGAGGTATTGTATTTTTGGTAGTATAAGATTTTGCTTTGTCAAGTGACGCAATCGCATCGTGTGACGATTAGTATAACAATCTCGAAAGCATTTAGCAGTCTTATCAATCTAAATGGAATAGTTACAATACAATGTAATGATCCGGCTTACGAGACGTGTACAAATAACTGTCTTTAATATTATCGTGACGTGAAACGAAGCATATCACCAACCGACCGAAAAAGAGCATGTTGGTTCAGTTACAGCTACCAAAACATGCAGTTAATGAAAGATAATATCCATGTACGATATACTCCAGCGGTAACGTCTTTTTTCCTTTGCCTTTGCAAAAGAGGATAGCTGGATATTTATTGGTGCTGGATATTTATTGGTAGGCGAAAATAATTAAAAGCAGTCTCACATATTACATTATGGGGTAGAAGTTGCGTTTGAATTGTACTGCACACGACAGTGCTGCAACGACCATCCACCCTCTCAGTGTGCCGAGGCACGGCCTACGGTTCTCCACCTCCTTACCACAGACCATGCCTCACCACCACTGTGGTTTTTCTAATTCATGGCTTACGTGAGGTAAGACTTTAAAAAGTTGTCCCTTGATCCTTCAGCTTGTTTATATCGCTGTTAACTCCTCCTTCCCTGCGTGGAACAGCATCATAGCACCGTAAATGGTATGCACGAAGCCTTTGAATCCATCATAGATATATGTATGAGCTCCTCAACATCGAGGATAAGCGCTCTGTAAGCCTCTCTCAGATGCTCATAGACCCTCTTAAACCTGAGGAAACGTCGCCTCACAAACGTCATCACTGACAATCTTGCATATCCTTTTGAGACTCGTGCCATCTCGCTCAACGCCTCTGCAGTGTCAGGAAATAGGTAGATGACTCCACAACAGGCCACAACATCATACATCTCTCAATGTCGTTTCTATGATCTCGAGATAAGCATTCCGATACAACTCAGAACGATGAAGACCATCTTATCTCACTCACAACGCAGGACGCGTGGCATCTGGTCACGATTTCTGGAGGACATCTTTAACACGCGCGTCGAGGCATATAAGTACTTATGATAAGCATAGGATGGAAAGCAGGAGTCGAGCAGTATAAGCCCTCCGATTTGCTTGAGCACGCGATTGCTGCTGAGCGGGCGGGATTTGATTTCTTAGAAGCAAGCGATCACTTTCACCCATGGGATGAAGCAGGACAAGCGTCATTCGTGTGGACGTGGCTCGGCTCCGTTGCGAGTAGGACGAGTCGTATACTAATTGGCCCAGGATTGACGTGCCCTATCCTACGTTACCACCCCGCTATTATCGCGCAAGCGGCGGCGACGGTGGGAGCTCTCGCGCAAGGACGTACCTTCCTCTGTGTCGGGACGGGAGAGGCGCTGAACGAGTATCCCGTGACTGGACTATGGCCAGACTATGAGGAGCGGCAAGAACGGCTTGGTGAAGCCGTCGACCTTATTAGAGCGCTTTGGACGGGAAAGAGAATCAGCCATTCAGGGATGTACTACTGCACCAGAGGGGCAAAGCTATACACGTTATGCCCTGAGCCTATACCGATCTACGTTTCTTCCCTCGTGCCGGACACCGCCGGGTTTGCCGGGCGGTACGGCGATGGTCTCATCACCATCGGAGGAAAGAAATCTCGAGTATACCAGCAGCTGCTTGCAAACTTCGAAATGGGCGCCCGGGATGCTGGCAAAGACCCTTCAACCATGTCGCGGATGATCGAAGTGCTTGTTGCCTATACAGACGATGAGGCGAGCGCAATTGCATGCGTGCGAAAGTACTGGGCAGGTGCCTTTGTCCCTGCACTCTTTAATGAGAGAATATTCATACCCCAGGTGTCGGCTGAAAACGGAGAGGTTGTCGGCAACGACACGATCAAACGAGGGATGTGCCTTTCAGGCGATCCGGATGACCACATCAAATTTCTGTTGCATTTCGTTGATTTGGGATTTGATCAACTTGCTATCCACTCTGCGGGACCAGACCAGCTCGCTTTCGTTGAGGGATACGGGCGCGATGTCATTCCTCATCTGCGGGAAGAAGGGGGAAATGTCATAGCGCATCAAAATCGTAACCGTTATTCATAAAATGCCTGATAATTAGACGCTTCATCGTAACGTCGACAGCTGTACCATGCTTCTTGTCTTAGCAACTCGTTTAAACATCAACTAATACTCTCACCGTCGACCTTCATGAGGAACGAAGCAGACCATTTTTTGACTGGTATTTTGAGTTCCGTTTGCCTTTATGAACGCGCTCCCGTATCAAAATTAATAGCGTTAAAACATTCGAACACAGAGATGGACGAGTATTGTTCACGTGCGAGTAATATCCGAGAGAAACATTTTAATAAAAAAGTAATCGTAGGGCCCCAGGCTTTGCAGGAAACGATTTAAGACCACATACTGAGCGCCCACGCTTCGACAAACAGCCATATCTTTTTTGTTATTTAAATCGATGTTCCAAGCGGGGTGAAACAAATACATAACCCATAGGCGCCTAAGCGAAACCCTCATAATTTAGAATTTAGAAAACAGAGCACATCAAACCCACCATTTGTTACTTTTTCATCACCTTGTGGGTTCACGCCAACCCTATGTCTAACAAAGAATCTGATTCTTTTATAGTGATGATAATAGTTAAAAGCAGACTAGTTGAATACCAAATTATAGGATTGGCATCTGTTTTGCTTGTTCTTCCGAGATTGTTTGTCACGTGCACCAATAAAGTATTTTTAGGCGTGCATCGCATACTGCAATAGTGATACCATCAGTTCTCTGAGGTAAAAATATGACAATCACGCGGAAGTTTGGACTAGATTTTGTCGGTGATATACCACGCACAATGCACCTTTGTCAGTTCTACGACACCAAACACGATTTAATAGAGATTCTCGCACCATACTTCGCTGAAGGGTTGAGAAGCAACGAAGTCTATCTGTTTATTTCATAACGTAAATTGCCTTTAAGGGGTTGTTAATTATGACAAAAGAGGAAGATGAGTTTTTAACACATCACTGGAAATGTCTTAAAACGTATCAAGCTAATGGCAAGAAGACAAATGGCGTTCTCTGTTTGGGTGACCATGGTGCATATCCCGATGATATGAGATCAAGAAGAATATTATTTAATCTCATTGTTAAAGGGTATCTCAAAGATCACCATCGTGTTGGTCCAGGAGAGACACGCCCTAATCCTAAGCCAGAAGTACGCTGTTTTGAATTCACTGAATGTTGCGAGAGACTTGCAAAATTCCTTACGCAAGAGTCTTATTAGTCTCCTTCTTTTGCGCCAGTTATTTTATATAATTTAGTTCTATGGCGAGCAGTTCTACGACAGCCCAAACCACACTTTTGCGACACGACTAAGGCCGTAGCGTGCTCCGCTAAGGCAAGTTATCAGCTCCGTCTGCCAGAAGGTGCGGGAACGTCATGCACTTTTATGTCAAGCACGAGCAAGGTGATGGTATATGATGAGCGTAATTATATTATGCTAAGCATACTAAGCATACCAAATGTAAAGGTGCAATTAGCACATGCACTGAAAGGAGTAGAAATGCGCGATTAAACAATAGAGAAGAGGATTAAACATGCAACAGGACAAAGTAAAGATTAAGTTAAGCGGTGTATCGGAAACACTAATGTTTCCATTATGGGGCCGGGCACAGTTGAGCAAAGAATATAGCTCATTATTTTATGACGCTAAGGCTGTTGAACTCGTCGAAAAAATTGACTATGATCTCTCAACAAGTGATCTGCCGTTCGTAGGTATAATGCATAATATCATTCGTAAAAGCAACCTGCTGCCAATGTTCAGTCTAGTTGCACTAATGGCAAAGCAGTTCGACGAAAAGATAAAAGCGTACATCGCAGAACACCCCCAAGCATCCGTGGTGAACATCGGCGCAGGGCTTGACGCAACGTTTTACCGGGTCGATAACGGATCGATTCGCTGGTATGACCTCGACCTCCCCGCTGTCATCGACGTCAGAAGGCAGTTACTGCCGGAACCTGACCGGGTAACGTGCATCGCGAAATCCCTCCTCGATCCGAGCTGGTGCAAGGACATCAAATATACCGAAGACGGGGTATTCATGTTTGCTGGCGAGGTGTTACAGTTCTTTGAGGAGTCAGAGATAAAACAGTTCTTTTCGATGCTCGCAGACAATTTCCCTGACGGTGAAATTGTATTTACTGCCATGTCAAGATCAGATGATGGTTTTAGAGCATGGATGGACATGTTTCCACCAGAGCAGCGGGACGCAATGAGAGCAGCATGGATGGAAGCGATGAAGGACTGGTGGGAGAAGGCGCCACAGGACCAGAAAGACAAGGCGATAAACGCTCTCAAAACCCAAACAAAGCCGAAGGGTACGGAGTGGTCCGATCTCGAAGCGTGGTGGAACCAGCTTAGCGATGAGGAAATGGCGGAGGCATTGCGCGACCTTATGACAGCTCTCTCTCACATACCAAGCGGGAGGGTTGGTATGTGGACGTTAGAAGACGCAAACAAAATCACGAAATGGGACAGCCGCATCACCGTGATAGACCAGTTCCCGTTGTCCAAAAACATTCCACGAGACTCATTAAGCGCAGATATGCGAAGATTAATGGACTACTTTGATAAAAGTGGAGGATTAAATATTTTTCATTTGCGAGTATAACAGCGATGAAATTCCTACAGGGATATGTGTTTGATAACGGCATCGGAATGCCATTTGCAAGTGGTGCATCAAGCTCTTCGAGCCGCGTCTCGATCCAAACGGGAGCGGCAGAGAGTTCAGCACGTTCGACACGTCTGATGTGCGGCACTATAAACACTTCGAGCTCGACGATTTTAGCTGAGAACATTACAAATGATTGCGATAAAAGGAGGCTTATGTGAAATAAAGTTAAATTTTAAGAACTTATGAGACTCCCCTTGAACGCAAAAAGATAATGAAACATAACACAGAAACGGGAATAAATGGGGATAGTTTGGTTTGGCGGAAAGCTTGTTGAGCCTATTTTTGAATCATAACCGACGTTGACTTTACCAATGCGGTGACGCTATCCCCTGATTTCAAGGCAAGATCTTCAGCGGCATCTATTGTGATAACAGCTACAATTTCATTGTTGCCAGCCTGCATGACGATTTCTGCCATCACAGCGCCTAATTTTACCTCTTTTATCGTGGCGGGAATTTTATTACGAACACTAATTTTCATTTACAACACCTTTTTATAGCTCGTGCTTTGCTTAGCTAGACCTCACAGTATCTTGTTGCTTATAAACCTTCGTACGAAATTAACAAGTGTTATGTCGTACACTTCTCCGACCTAAGGCACATCAATTCATCGGGCGACTCTACGTATGGGGCGTAGAGTTTCAAATTCATTTTTTTCATTGGCGTAGCGATCTTCTCTTATGCACAGATCGCGTGGCCATTCTTGGTGGTACTGACCGTGCTTATGGCGGGCACTAGCCCGGCGAGAAATTTAGGGGGCGCTAGATGTCGCAAAATGCTGGAAAGCACGTCAAAATGACAGCGTTAATCAAGAAACGCACCAAATGTCAAGCAATTGATTCACCTCGACCCGCATCCTTATGGACGTGATAATCTCATACCCATACCACATCCACAATAATTACGAGGCAAAGTAGGATGGAACTAATGCTGCGGTGGTTTTTATGTGCTTCCCATTACCATACATGCGGGATGAGACGACATCTCACCTGAGCCATATAGGCGTCATAGCCTTTGAGTCCTTTCTGTAACACCTGTTCCTCCCGCACTGCCCGTCTCGTAAATAAAGCCCTCGAGGAGGATCCCTAGGAGTACTCCGATCCACGATCCCAGCAGAAAAGCAGATCCTAGACAAAAGAGGAGCACGCTGGTGTACAGGGGATGGCGGACGTATCGATAGGGCCGCGTCGATACTACCGTTTGCCCCCGGTCTCCCTGGATGCGTACCGCTGACGACAGATAAGGATTCTCTCGATAGACGAGGTACATGAGGTAGAATGATGACAGGAGGACAATCACTCCCACGAGGTGGAGCCACGTCGGCATCTGTGACCAGTGAAATCGAACCGTCGAGTGGCATAGAGATCCACCAGATACTAAAGGGGATGCCCAACAGGATAGTGTACGCCTTGTCCCATGTGGGTTGATTTGATTTGAACCCCGTACGCTCCTCTACCAATCCATGGTTGTGCCCCAGCACCCACATAAAGAGAACAATTCCAAAGCTGTAGAACAAAATCAGGAAGATCCAGCCGTAGAACCAAGACAGCGTACCTGCCGCAATAAATAATACCAAGCCGAGAACTAGGTAGGCAACCAGCAACTGGACTATACCCATTATAAGTATTTTTGCACAGATAGCGCTCATATATACGCACGCACCATAATGAGACTTTCATTTATTATGCTTAACTATAAAAGAATTTGTGAATATGTTCTCAATATTGTATTGAGAGTATACGTCTCCAATATAAAACGATATTAATCATTTGCAGCTCCTTCTGGAAGCAATACTTTAATACTTATTATTCCCATTCGAAAGGCGCCCATAGAGTTTTGGATCATGGACAAACAGGATCATTCGGATAATCATTTTTTCATTGCCAGTTATGATTATTTATTAATATTGTGGAACAGACCGATAATTTTTTGGATTGAGCTTTAAAACTAGTAACAATATTTTACTTTTTATTAGTCTTTTTTAAATCAATTTGATGAGCGTTTTTATTTAACTTCAAGTTAATTTAAATTAACTCTTAGTTAATTATAAATATTATTTCAAACTAACAAATTGAATAACGTTTCGTATGCCGAAAGTTCTCCCTGAGTACAAGGATATAGTTAGATTGAAAATTACAGAAGCAGCTCTCAAGGTTTTCTCAGAAAAAGGATATCATGATTCAAAAATGGATGAAATCGCTAAAGAAGCAGGGTTGAGTAAACCAACGTTGTACACGTACGTTGAGAGCAAAGAAGACCTCCTAAGAGCTATTTCAGAGTCCAGTCAAAAATTAACCGAAAGATCACTATCTTTTGAGGACCGGGATACTAAGGAAATTTTAGATAAGAATTACAAGATGATGATTGAATCCAGGGGGAGTTTGCACTTAGGTTTTGAGATCACATCACTATCATCCCACGACGAGAACATCCAAAAGCTTACTAGAGAAGTTTACAAGGCAAAAAAAGAAGCATTGGCTACGTTATTACAAAATCAACAAAATAATGGAATGATAAAAAAAGAAATCGACACAAAACTCGCGGCTCAACTTTTAACAGCCATTTACACAGACATCACAACCCAACTGATTATTGGATGCAATGAATCAGAGGTACATGAATACTGGAACAGGGCAGTATCAGCGATACTCGGCGATTGCAATGAATTTAGGAACGATAGAGAGACTAAAGGGAAATAAAAGTGTAAAAAAACTGTTGGAGCTGTGCTGCCTGTCAGCAATGAGATGAAAAACCTATACCGATCAAAAGGAGGGTCTATAATGGATGAAATGCCTAAACTAATCGATGTACATCACCACATTGTTCCTAAAGCATATGTTGAAAGCTTATCGGAGAAGGGGGTAAAAAAAGCTCTTGGAGTGCAATTTCCGGGTTGGAACGTAAATAAAGCCCTCGAGGTTATGGACCGAAACGGTATTTCTACGTCTATCATTTCTATTTCCGCACCGGGAGTTTATTTTAAAGATAAAGACCCTTCGCTGGGATTTGCAAGGGAGTCATCAAGACAAACAAATGAGATATGTGCCGCATTGATTGGTGATCATCCGGAAAGATTCGGCGCTTTTGCTACCTTACCCCTTCCGGATGTCGGCGCTGCTTTAGAAGAGCTCAAGTACGCCCGTGAAGTGCTGAAACTTGACGGGGTAGTGCTTTTATCGAATTATGATGGATACTATCTTGGTGATCCATGCTTTGACAAGTTGTTTTTAGAGCTTAACCGTCAAAAAGCGGTTGTGTTTATTCATCCCGCTACGCCTCCGGGCATTGAAAAATCACACCTTGGATTTCCTGAAGCGGTGATGGACGTTTGTTTTGACACAACAAGGACTGCCTTTTCTCTGATCGTAAATGGTGTGACAAAGAAATATCCTGACGTACGTTTTATCCTTGCCCATGCAGGTGGTCCGACTCCCTATATAGCCGCGAGAGTAGGCATGTCTCTAGAGATGTTATCTTCTTTAGGAGGTGTAGTCCCCTATATAGCAGCGGGAGCTGGTTTGATCTCCTCTATTGCCCCTAAATTCAAAGAAGCTATCCCGGAAAATCTTAACCTATATTTAAAATTTAAAGAAAACATGCTGCCAGAAGGCCCTGATTTTTATCTAAAAAGATTTTACTATGATACGGCTCTTTCAGCTTCCCCCCATGCTTTTGCGTCCCTTCAAACGCTGGTCGACAGTTCGAAAATCGTGTTCGGGACCGACTATATTTTTGCGACGCAAGCTGCCGTGCCATTGACGATTAAAGGTATAAGGGAATATACAGGTTTCAATGCAAAAGACATAGCAGCAATCGAGAGAGAAAATGCAATGGATCTATTTCCGAGGCTAAAAAAGAGCTAACATACTTGAAAAATCCTAAAGTTCAGTATGGATTATGCAATACTCAGGATTGTTCCACCCCGCCTCACTACACGTCTTTCCACTGTAAAATTTGTATTCGCAGTTCATTTTTTCAAAGCAACATAGAATAAAAGGGATTTAAAGTTAGCTTTTGGAAGGCTGATACCAATGTATAAGACGGAGGTGCGGGCCCACTTCTTAATTTACACATTTACTGAAAGTGGAAACTCAGCGTTATGGGATCGTGGAAAACTAGAGTTGGATCCTGACCTCCCGATTCTGCAGGCCCATCGTATCGATAAAACTTGACCTCCCTCTCCCTTTCCTGTAAATCTGCGATATAGGTCCACAGGGTTCTTCCTGGAAATGGGAGTGCTCCCCCTGCTGCCTTTACATCTCTATAGTGGTCGTACACCAAGCTCATGGCCTCACGCATGTCTTCCTTGGCATAAACTCCATCGTGATTTTTTAGGTATTCAGCTAAACGGTTCCAGCGATTAAAGGAGTTATATTCTTCATCTAGGTCGTACTTGGGGAATGTCGATGGATCCGGGTACAGGTGAATGGCGTGGTTGGTGACAACAAACGGTTCATTTAGTTTTCCATCGCTGAAGTAGTATAACCCTGACCGTCCATCCACTTCGAACAGAGTCACGTTTCCTTCCAGGTCCCCAATCAAGAAGTGCTCGCCACGAAATGGGAAATAGATCCTTTGTTGTAGTATTTCAAGTTTGGCTTCTTCCACGGTGGCACACGTGTTGAGTAGCATCGTGGGGAGCTGGGAGAAAGACATCCCAGTGTTCCTGCCACCTCCCGAGGGTATCATCGGTGTACTGATCCCTTGCAAA
Source organism: Candidatus Acidiferrales bacterium (assembly GCA_035624185.1). Lineage (GTDB taxonomy): Archaea > Halobacteriota > Bog-38 > Methanoflorentales > Methanoflorentaceae > DASPRZ01. The sequence continues at coordinate 2,985 of DASPRZ010000040.1, read as the reverse complement.
TCTACGAGCATGGTTACAAATAGCCCCTTTTCATTGAATCCGTCTATAAATGGGTTTAACAGGTCATGTGAACCCAGTTGTAATGTTTTGCATCCATCTTCAGGGTAACACTCCACGGCGACAACTCTGGAAAAAGATTTGTTTCCAGGTTCACCTTTTATTCCTGTCAGTACTTCTACCATTTCTGCAACACTGGCTTTGTACCAGTCCAGGTTACGACAGATGCAAGGGTGGTTGTTTTCAGTTAAAGAAGGCGGGAAGTAAATTGCGGAACATGCCGCCTCGCCTCCATCAAAGGGTAGCATGGTTGTATCGTACATGGTGTCTTCTGGACGTAAACCAAATGCGTCAGCAACTCCCCTCGCCCTTTCGGCCAATACCGGGACATTTCTTCTCATATAGCTCTGTCTGGCCTTTCTGTAGACAGAGTCTTTGTATTTTTCCAGTTTGACCCCGTACTCTTTCATGCCGATTTCGGCCAAATCTTTTCCGATTTCAAAATTGGAGCCTTTTACGGCCAAGCTACGGACTTCCATATAGTCATTCGACCGTTTGGGAATGAGAATTTTATTTTTTAATATCATATGCCAATTTCCTCTTTCTCCCGTTTGGGAGACACTATTACGATAGTTATGTTAGGATTTTATTTGATTCGATTCGATTCTCCTATTTTTTTGTCCATCATTTATCCTTGGGTTCTACCCTCCACGTCAGGGGTTATCCCGATATTTTCGGAAGGTCCTTGTGCTGTTGAGCAATATGCGATCCACGAGACGAGGGGAGAGACGATATAAGCGCCAAGCCAGACGGACATTCGCAGGGAAGATAATGATAGCTTGATTGCGCGAAACGCCGCGTAAGATCGTGCGTGCGGCCTTCGAGACATCCATCCTTTTGGGGGCAGTCATCTGCTGCTCATACGCTGAACGTCGCTCGGGCGCGAGATTGACGATTGTCGCTGCCTGATACATGTTCGTTTGAATGCGTCCCGGGCAGACCACGCTCACCTTCACTCCCAAGTCGGCTGCTTCAACGCGCAGTGAGAGCGAGAGCCCGACGATCCCGTACTTGCTCGTGCAATAGGGTGCGTTTATCGGCTGAGGGAGCAGACCGGTGGCAGATGCTGTATTGACAATATGTCCAAATCCCTGTCTCACCATTATCGGATAGGCTATGACAGTCCCATAGAGCTCACCGTACAAGTTTACCTCGAGGACACGGCGCCACTGATCGAGGGTGAGGTCCCGGGCGTCGCCACCTATAGCAATGCCTGCGTTGTTGAAAAGGTAGTCGAGTCGTCCGTATTCCGAAATAGTCCCGTTGATGAGCCGTCTGACTTCTTCTTCGTTTGAAACGTCGACGTGTACAGCGTGCGCCCTTCCGCCTTTTTGCATGATGGCGGAAGCCACGCGCTTGGCATGATCGTCGTTGATGTTAGCGACTACGACAATTGACCCTTTTTGCCCCAGTTCCTGGCAGAGGGCCTGTCCTATGCCAGAGCCGCCGCCCGTAACAATCGCGACTTTGTCCTTAAACTGTTTCATAGTAATAGAAATAGAACACTCCTCTACCTTTATTAGTAGGGCTATGGCAGCAAATATTTTAACTATTGTAATGCTGTGCTAAGCTTCAATAGACTTAGCCCTCTCAAGATACGTTTCTAACAGAAAACTCAAGGATGAGAACTACCTGCTCTCCAGCAATGCGGCATGTGTGGCAACATCTCAGGACTACATTTTTACAGCTTTCATGGAGGTTGGAGTAGAGATAGCTGTTGTCTATTCCATTTATATAGGCAAACGGGCATATGTACATTTCACCCAAAGAAATCTGATTCTTTTTACAGTGATGATAGTAGTCAAAGGTAGACTAGTTGAATACCAAATAATAGAATTGGCATCTGTTTTTCCTTGTTCTTCCGAAATTGTTTGCCGCGTGCATCAAGAAAGTATTTTTACATGTGCGTCGCCATACCTCAATAGTGATATTTACAGTCCTATGAGGGTAAAAACATGACCACCACGCGGAAGTTTGGGCTAGATTTTGTCGGCGATATACCGTGGGCAACGCATCTTTGTCAGTTCTACGACACCAAGCACGACTTAACGGAGATTCTGGTGCCCTACTTCGCCGAGGGGTTGAGAAGCAACGAAGCGTGCATGTGGGTAACCTCTGAGCCCCTCGAGGAAGAAGAGGCCGCCGCGGCGCTTGAGAAAGCGGTTCCTGATATCGACCAATTCATTAACAATGGGCAGCTCCTCATTCTTCCCTACACGGAATGGCATCTTAAGGGCGGAACATTTGACGCAGACCGCGTTATGCAGGGGTGGCTTGAAAAGGAACAGGAGGCATTGTGCCGTGGCTTCGAAGGTCTACGCCTTGCCGGCAACACCTTTTGGATCGAGCGGAGCCTCTGGGATAGCTTTACAGACTATGAAGAGGCTGTAAACGACGCCCTTGAAGGGCATCGAATCATCGCGGTGTGCCCCTACAGCTTAGAAAAGTGCAGCGGTAGCGATGTCACGGACGTGATACGAAATCACGGCGGCACGATAATAAAAAAGGGTGCGACGTGGTTGGTGGTTGAGGATGTGGTGCACCGTAAGGAAGCTGAAGTGTCGCTCCAGAAGGCGCATGACGAACTCGAGCGGAAGGTTGAGGAGCGCACCCGCGAGCTGCGAGAGGAGATCGATGAGCGGAAACGGGCGGAAGAATCGCTCCGGCAGGCGCACGGCGAACTGGAACAAAGGGTTGAAGAGCGTACCCGCGAGCTGCAGGATGAGATCGAGGAGCGATCGACGGCCGAGGAGAAATTGCGTGCTGCCTCGTTATATTCGAGGAGTTTGATTGAAGCGAGTCTCGACCCCCTGGTCACCATCAGCGCCGAAGGAAAGATCACCGACGTCAACAAAGCTACCGAGGATGTAACCGGCTTTTCCCGTGAAGAGCTGATTGGCAGCGACTTCAGCAGCTATTTCACAGACC
>DASPRZ010000028.1:0-4779 GCA_035624185.1 Candidatus Acidiferrales bacterium | reverse complement strand
ACGCTCATAGAGAGGTGGTGACGTGATCAAGTTAGATAATGTATTCATAGGGGGCGATGAAGGTCCCAGGATCGTCGGAGTCATATTCGACCCAGGACACGCACAGCGGGCAATTAGTGACGGGGCCGACATCCTTGAGTTCAGGGCCGATCTCGCCCACGATGTCGAGGGGGTACTTGGTGACATAGACAAGGTCGACGTCCCGATTATCTTGACCGACAGGATAGTTGAGGAGGGCGGCAATGCGCCCATGAATCGCGCCGAACACGTTCTTCCACTCTTGCAATACGCCGCGATAATCGATATCGAGCTTATGGCTCCTGATAGAGATGTGCTGATGGCAGAAGTCTCGACGAAAGGACTCCCGACCCTCATTTCTTATCACGACCTTGATGGAACCCCTCCGGAAGCGACGATGCTCGAGAGGATGAGGGCGGCAAACAGAACGGGGGATATGGTAAAGCTTGCCGTTACGATAGAGCACTTACAGGATGTCCCACGGCTACTCGGGGTGAGTCTTGCGGCACGAGAGGAGGGCATGACGTTTTGTGTGGTGCCGATGGGTAAGCTCGGGTCGCATCTCAGGCCGCTCATGGGAACGTATGGGTCTTCCCTGCTCTATGGATATGTCGGAAAGCCGATATCTCCCGGGATGTTAAGCGTTGCACAGATGAAGCGTGCGTTCGACGAGGTCCATACATGGCGCTAACGCAAGTTTACGGAATTATAGGAAGTCCTGTAGGGCACACGCTCTCTCCTATAATGCACAACACAGCTTTCAAAGAGTTGGGACTTAATTGCGTCTATCACGCCTTCGATGTGAGGCGAGAAAATGCGGAACAAGCAATAAAAGGGGTGCTCGCACTTGGATTCGGTGGGTTAAACGTAACGATACCTCTCAAAGAACTTGCCCTTCACTATGTACATCCCGATACTTGGTCGAGGCGCATAGGCTCGATTAACACGATAGACAGCAAAGGAAATGGATATAACACGGACGGAGTGGGCGCTGTGCGAGCGTTAAAGGAAGCGGGAGTGAAGGTCAAGGATTCGAGTGTGCTCATGTTCGGTGCAGGAGGAGCTGCAAAGTCGATAGCCGCAGAGCTGTTAACCGAAGGGGCGCGAGTGCTTGTAGCAAACAGAACGAAAAGCCGCGCGGTAATTCTCGCTGACAGAATGGTAAGAGAGAATATCAGCTGTGGGTGTGGTGATATTGAGCCGCTTGGCCTTGACGAAGTTAACAGTGTCATCGGTGAGGCTCAGGTGCTCATAAATACGACGTCTGTCGGCATGCACGGAGTCGCTGAAGGGCAGACTCTCGTGCGAGCAGAACAGATGCACAAGGAGCTTGTGGTCTTTGACATAGTTTATAATCCTCTTGAAACGGAGCTGTTAAAGGAGGCTCGTAAAGCGGGATGCATGACCATTGAGGGCGTCAAAGTGCTCGTCTACCAAGGAGCTGCTTCGTTCAAGATATGGACTGGTTTCGATGCACCCATACCATCGATGGAGTCAGCAGTTCGGGCAGCTCTACGCGGATAAACAAAAAGTGTGCTTTATTCTATAACGTTATACTGATGTGGTAGCTACTCCGAGGTTTGAAATGGCTCTAAAGGCAGCAATAGTGGGCGGAAGCGGAGAGATGGGAAGCTGGTTCAACACGTTCTTTACTGAACGTGGGATAACGGTCACTATCTCGGGGCGCCTCTCTCCGGTAACGTACTCAGAATACGACATCGTCATGATATCAGTTCCCATAGATGTTACGTGTGATGTGATAGAAGACGTTGCCCCGCAGCTCAAGCCCGGTTCCCTGCTCTTCGATATAACATCTATTAAAGTAAAACCTACACGGGCGATGCTGAAATTTGCCCCGAGAGACGTCGAACTTGTAGGAGTACATCCCTTGTTTGGGCCAAGCATGCCGAATATGGAAGGGCAAACAGTAATAATGACACCGGTAAGGGGTCAGAAGTGGTTCGATTTTCTGATGGAACAATTCAGAGAAGCAGGAGCGCATATAGAGATACTGACCCCTGAGGAACATGACAAAGTGATGTCGATTATACAAGGGCTGACCCACTTTGCTTACATTGCGACGGGAGTTACACTTGACTCCCTTCACTTTGGTATTAAGAGCTCGCGAAAATATATGAGCCCGATTTATGAAATTTTAATTGACTTTGTGGGTCGGATACTTGGCCAAAACCCGAGTCTCTACGCCTCAATACAGATGAACACTGACCGGTCAGTTCACGACGAGTTTCTTATGCAATGTAATGAACTCGTTGAAATCATCAAGAAAAATGACGCTGAAGCATTTATAGCGAAAATGAAGCACGCCGCGACGCATTTTGGTGACGCGGAACCAGCGTTAAAGCGCTCTAATAAGCTCATAATGAGTCACATAAAAGAGCTTGAAGATCTTAAAGCAGCGATAGGCTGTCTTCGAGGAGTACGGCACGTCTACACGGGAGCAGTTCACATGGGCATCATAAAGAGCGTCTCATCTCGAGAAGTCGTAGTCGAGGAGGGGAGGCAGCAGGTAGTATTGAAGACAGAAAACATCCAACTTATGTCCGATGAGGAGTTACGAGCGTATCGACTCTCACTTGGCCAAATCTATCGAGACTTTTCCGTCATCCTCCCTCAAGGCGCTGATCCAAAAATTGTGGCAGATTTGATAATGCACTCACAAGATGTTACCAAATCTGAGGTAATCGATGTATATAAGGGACTGCACAGCGTCACCTTTCGGGTTTTCACCTTTGCAGATGGCGACGCACAGAGTTTGCAATTTCGGGTAGAGTCATTCTTGCGGGGGATAGGAGGTATCATACGATGAAAGGGAAATGGGAGTAAAATGACCGACTTCCATACGTATCAAGCTCTCCAATATATTTAGCATCGGCGAGAAGGAATATCATGAATGAAAAAGGGGGTTTAAGCGTATTTATCCCAGTACTGCGTACTTTCATCTTCTATCCTTAACCCTTTTTCCACCATTCTGTTTGACGTGCCATTAGGTCTGCAAGATCAAAGATACCAGTGATGTCTACAATACCTATTGCGGCTATCGGCAATCCCATGCTATCTCGTATAGGCGCAACAATCACCGGTATATCTTTATAGTCACCATATTCCGGCTTTGTTTTTATTGTTACATTTTCCTTCAAAACTGTTTCCAGAATTGGTCCCGTGTAGCTCTCACTCTTTACCTCTCCATTTTCGATTTTGATTCCAAGGTTATGTTTGCTGCGCATCGTTACCGGCAGCCGATTTAGTATTTCGTGTACTGCCATAGCGATTGGTAGTAAGTCACTACTAGTCGAATTCGCTGAAAGCATAAAGGATTCGTTCATATCATCTAATATATTAACAGCTACAACAATATATAATTAAAACTATGTTTACGAGCTAGGTCTGCAAATATGATCTCGCTTATGAATTAGGCTGTGAATTTTTAATCTTCTCTCCATATTTAAGCGGTAAACCGCTGCCACCGATGTAGTAAGCGACTTCATATCTTGGTTGACGCAATCTTTTCGAAAACAGGCACAAGCTGGTCGAGCAATGCTAGCACATACGCGCGGTGCACGACGATGCGACCACCGTGCGGCTTTGTATGTGATGTGCCGCTTATCGGTGATACAACTCATTGTGACGTATTTTCGACAATAGCATCTGTCTATGCAAGCTCATCACGGGGTCAAGCATTTTTTAGCTCGTTTAAAATCATAAAACAGATATGGGTAGTAAGAGTGGCATCCGATGGCAAAGCCGCTCATCATGCGTCGCCTTCGGACCTATTCGCTGCTCTTTTTGAGACCAGCAATCACTAATTGCCAGAATTGCCATAGCGATCACGGCTCAATGACCGCTATGGGTAACGCTGGCAACGTTTAAGACGGAGAAGAGCGAATGGACGTGTGCAGCACTGACTACGGGTCGATTGTTGTCCACTTGCACGGCAATGCCCGCCAACACTGTAGCCCATTATACTTCTTCTCCGTCAAGAGCCTTCTCAACGCTCAAATCTTGGAGATAAAGCTGTGGGTGCAGTTTTTTATACCTAACACCTGAGAATATTATTTAACTTCATATATAAAAACGTTATTACTTATTGGTCATAACGATTTTATACAATTGGATTCTAAATTGTAGGATGCCAGCAATGCGAACAACTGTTGACGCGTTCGCAACGCGAAAAGCAAAAGCCATTGCGAGCTCAAGAGCAAGTGGTCGCTCTGTGGCCGCACGGGGGTCGCTGTTGACCGCCCTTTGCCAGTACGGATAAAGGAGGTGAAACATGAAAACTAAGACGTTTACCCCAATTTTATTGAGCGCTGTTGTGAGCGTGCTCGTCATCACGTGCGGTTGCACTATGCCGACGCAGACCGCTCAAGGCAAGCAATTGACAGTCTTCGCGGCAGCGTCGCTGACTGATGCATTCACGGAGATTGGGCAAAGCTATCATGCGCAACATCCGGATATCAATGTCTCGTTTAACTTTGACGGTAGTCAGATTCTCCGCACGCAAATAGAACAAGGTGCGTATGCAGACGTTTTCGCTGCTGCAAATATGAGATATATGAACGCGCTAAAGGACGAGGGCTTGATGATTAACTCGAGCGTGACTATTTTTGCGAAGAACAAGTTGGTTGTCATCGTTCCGAAGGCAAACCCCGTACACATCTCTAACATGTCAGACCTCGCGCGACCAGAGACAAAACTCGTTATCGGAACGAAGGATTCTCCTTGCGGGGAGTACACGCTGCA
>DASPRZ010000017.1:0-13304 GCA_035624185.1 Candidatus Acidiferrales bacterium | reverse complement strand
CTCCCGTGCATATTCAGTCGCTTTCTCCAGCATGCCCATAGATATGTCGATCCCATAAACGAGGCGCATTTTCTGTGCTAAGGATCGGGTGATGAATCCTGTTCCACAGGCCACGTCCAGTCCTACGCCGCCATTTGCATCCACCATTTCCGCCATCATATTTGCTCCCTCTTTTATCGATGGAAGACCTAACTCGGCGTTTATCTTATCCATGGTACCATACCACGACGGACCCTCATAAATCTCAGCTAATTCATCGAGTTTATCGACTGACCGCAAAACAGGACTAGCACTCTTCGCGAGATTCTCTATGACGAAGTCCACGATGCCATTTTTAACAGGGTATTCGACTCCGTCTTGCTGGCAGAATAACCCCTTTGTTGTGGGGGTTAACGGCTGTTTACACGCTGGACAAACATAGTAACTGTCCTCGTCCTGCGATCTCTTTTTCCCAACATTGCTCATTATGCTGCCTCACTCATTGTTTGCGTGGTTTCATTGCTACTCCTATTCTCGCCTGAGGTAACTCAACCTCCGTATTCCTCTCTATCGGGCAGAGCCTGATTAAGATTGTGGCGGAAATTTCCGCCTTTTTCTGATAACATTCTTATAGGATGCCATTGCAACGTCTATTCGATGCGCAGACTTATTGTGGAACTCTCTGTCCAAGACTTCAATAAATTAATCCCGGAAGATCCTATACAGGACGTAAAGTCGATGGAGGTCCTGCACTTTCTCAAGTTCGATCACCAGGAAGTCGCTATGATACTAAGAGTAGAATTTAACGATCCGGATGTCAGTATCGAGGAACTATTCGGTGATGATCTAACTGAGGTACAGCTCCTCGAGCGGGAAATAGAGAACGGAATCTGCACCTATTTCATAAAGGCCAAGCCACCACAAGCCATCCGCGGGGGGTTCGATCTTAAAGCGATTGGGGGGTATTTCTCCTCACCATACGAAATAAAGGATGGAAACGTGAAGATTACGCTCCTCGGAAGTGCCAAGCAGATAAGAGGCCCCCTAAAACTACTTGAAGCTGCAGATATCCACTACCGGGTGGTCTCACTTACGGATGCAAAATTTTCGCCTCATGCGCCGCTTAGCAGCCTGACAGAAAAACAACGGCGGGCCCTCATCACTGCTTATAAGCTCGGCTACTACGATATACCAAAGAAGATAGGGCTTGTGCAACTTGCCGAACGGCTCGACCTTTCACATTCCACGTTAGATATGCATCTGAGGAAAGCAGAACGACGGTTGCTGTCTCACACGATAAATGAATGATGACGGTTGCAATCAAATACGCCCTACGACATAGAAAGAAAGGATGAAGGAATCACAATGACCAACAGTAAAGGCAGCAGGAAGCGGTGTGGTTATATGCTTCCACGCTAGACCGCGCTGAATTCAAGAGGCGGATTGCCTGAGGTAGCTACTACTGGGCGCCGTGCGGTTGAACTCATGCGTAACAATAAAAACAAGCGTTTTACGACAACAACGATTGAAAACCGAGGGCTAAACTCGCAAGTGACAAACATTCCTAATCCTATTCCTATCAACGAAATTCATAAATCTCCTGACAGACGCGCCCCACATAGGGTCTCGAGGAATGTTTTTGAACAAGGGGAACTGATCCAAGACGTCCATGCGTCTGTCCCATTCTGCTATTCTGCGTGCATCTTTCAGTGCCCATTTGATGGTAGATCCTTTCATCCCCATTCTTCGCAAACCCCAGTTACCGATGTACTTTCCGAATCTTGATAGGCTATCAAACACGATCTCACCGCCGGGAAAATTATTTGCCAGTGATGTGAAAAATGGTCGTATGCGAGACTCTTCGAAATACAAGAGCACTCCCGCGGCTATTATGAACACACCGTTTTCAGTATTCTCGACTTCTGTAAACCAGGCCGGATCGAAGAGAGAATTTGAAATATACGTCGTTCGCTCAGATTCTGGGAGTAACTCGCTTCGAAGTCCTATAACCGAGGGAAGGTCGAGGTCATACCAATGAATGATGCCGTTATCGACGCGGTAAAATGCTGTGTCGAGACCCGCTCCAAGATTAATCACCGATGCTCTCGGATGTTTAGCAATGTAAGCGCGGATCTTGTCGTCGAACTGCTTGGCTCGTACTGCATGTACGAGATTATTTCCAAAACCAAGATTTTTGTCGAGTGTCGAAAAATCGTAATCCATCTGTTCAACGAGTTCAACCGCTTTCTGATCATTAAGAAGTCTGGGGTATTCTTGAGAGAGTTTTGCCCGCCCCCATAGGGGAATTAGCAATGTCTCTTCTACATCACCCAGATCGATCTTCATTGTGCTTGTCCCTAAACGTATATCATACATCACAGAAGTAGGGGTATATAAGCGTTGGTAACAGCCCGCTACGTTCATAGAGAAGGCGACGCAAGTCTATTTATAGTTCAATGACCAGGATTTGCGAGATGGGTATAACAAAATAGAATTCTAAATGTGTGTCGGGCCTTGTTGCAAAGCTCTATCTGCATTAAGCTTATAAAATGTGCCTCGGCAACCATGTTTTAGCATCAAGTATAGGGTGGAGCAACATGGAAAAGTGGAAAGAGGATTTGCATAATTCTATTAGAAAAGCGGTAGAAAAACGACAGCGAGAACAAGATGACAAAGAGCAAATGCGTCTTAAAATGGAACCAGTGATTGAAGATTTTTATGAATCGAAAGTCAAACCCGCATCTGAAGAATTAAAAATAGAATTGGAAAAGTATGGAAAGAAAGTTCAATTACACATGGTAGATATCGATGCACATGGTATTGAGGTTCAAAATTCAAATTCTGAAGAGGAATTTAATTATTCAATTCGCGCCGAAATAACCTTAAAGGGGATACACATATACCCAGAGATAGCGTTTAGAGATAAAGATTGGAAACGATACAAAATCACAGGTAAGAGAAATTTTAGCAACGTATCAAAAGTTACAAAGGAGGATATCGCCCAAGACTTTGTGGACAATATTAAGCCGCAGCCTCGCATAGTCATCCGGTTTCAATTCACTGAAATCAGGCATAAAGTCTTTCAATGTACTGAAATCTGGTACCGGCGTCAATTCACTAAAACAGAGCATGAAATATGTCCCTCCACGGCGGATAACGGCCGCGAGGTTATCGACAAAAAGTGGACGTTCTTCATGGCTCAACGAGTGGAACAACCCTGAGTCAATGACGGTCTCGAACGTTCTCTCCAGCGTGTGCAGCTCTAATACGTTTAACATGAGAAATGTTACGTGTAGATTACGTTGGGCAGCTTTCTCCTGTGCTTTCTGGATTGCAGTAGGGGTAAAATCGATTCCCCACACTTCGTGCCCCTGTGCAGCGAGATACAGGGCATTTTCCCCTGTGCCGCATCCGACATCGAGTACCGATCCAACAATTTCCCCCGCTTGTTCCAGTTGTATATACTCTTTCTGGGGGAGTCCGATATCCCACGGTGGTTCGCCGTGGTAAACCGATTCGAAGAAGTCCATTGCTGTCCCCTCTTCTTTTTGTTCACACATCTCATCTCATCTCCTTTTGATACATCTCCAAGTATATCCTAAGAGATCCCCTCGTGTTTAAGCGGCTCATCAAAATAAGGTTGTCCCTTGATCCTTCAGCTTATTTATATTTCTGTTACTTCTTCTCTCGTGGGATAGCATAAAAGGTCCGTAAGCGCCAGTACTCGCGATGTCCTCCTCGCGGTACTGTTGATCGGAGGAGACCTATTTTATGTCGGTTATAGAGAGGATGCTGTCGGAACATGGGTTGGCGATGGACTGAGGAAAATCGTTGGCGTTTTTCCTGCAATGGCGTCCAAATACGCTGTACCGAATTCAGTCGATGGCTCAACACTCGTGCCCTCTGGCCATTCGTTCCAAGTTGTGATTAGCTGCCATGTAGCTCCACTCGCTTTCATCTTCTGGATATCACTAGTGAATCGATTCATATCTCGCGCCAACCTTGGACTGGACTCGTTCCATCGGTAAAAACCAGGGCTCACGCTCACGCTGTATGGCAACTGAGAGAGGTACCCGGCCACTGGGTAGTACTGATGCCAACTATCAGGTTGACTCGTGCATGTTTCGTAACCGGGAAACGCCTGCAGCACGAGGTACACGTTCACTCCACTCTGCTGTCTTGCCTGTATCCAGCGGTCAGCCACACCGCAATTACCTAAACCATCGGAATAGACAAACACTACGGGCTTACCGTTAACCCATAACCATCCAGGCTGTCCAAAAAAATGCGCCTGCAGGTACTGGAGGTCACTCGCTATTTGACTGATCGTGGGATGACCATACCCTTCCTGCTCGTAGTAAATCGACCAGCGCATGTTCTGGTAAGGGCTGCCAACCCGCTCACTCCGCGCTAAGATGTGCTGCAACGCTGTGTCCGTGAAATAGCCCGGCCCGTCCCAGCTGCTGATCATGGCCTGAATCCCGGCACGTTTCGCCAGTTGTAACTGCTGGTCTATTATCCTGTCATCTGTGCTGTTGTAAAAGCCAAACACCGGATGGTAATGCGTAAATGGCATTCCGTTCACCGCATACCAATTTAATGAAGGTTGTGAGTACCAAGGGTAAAAAAAGGCCGCTGTTATTGGCGGCGTCGGTTGGTATCCGCTTGGAGGCAGAGGTGTCGCTGACGCAGTACTCGCACTAGGCGCGGCAACTGAACCTATGGTCATAACTACCAGCGATATTAGTACTAATGCTGTGTTCTTCTTCATAGCACGGCTTCTTTTCGCTGCTGATGCTTGCTTCGCTTGAGGGAAGATCAAGCGGTCGAGCAGTCAACTTTCTTAAACAAAATGAAGAATTACTATATAAACACTTCTTGATTTGGTAAGAAAATACACCCTTACACGTTACGCCATAACTTTGCCGTAAACTGGGTACAGCGAACCAGGATCTCAGGAGATTGCAGCTATTACTGGGACAGCGCAGTCTGGCAATGACGAAGGAGTGCTTGTAGTTTAGGGATGCCGACATCATGGTCGCGTATAACAGCGTTGATTTTGGGGGTATGTAGCGTCTTTTGATACCTGATCCCGTTGATGCTTGCGTATTACGCGGGAATTCAGCTTTTCATATCGTATATCCTTGAGAGAGGACAGCGGGATATTTATTGGTAGGCGAAAATAATTAAAAGCAGTCTCACATATTACATTATGGGGTAGAAGTTGCGTTTGAATTGTACTGCACACGACAGTGCTGCAACGACCATCCACCCTCTCAGTGTGCCGAGGCACGGCCTAGGGTTCTCCACCTCCTTACCACAGACCATGCCTCACCACCACTGTGGTTTTTCTAATTCATGGCTTACGTGAGGTAAGACTTTAAAAAGTTGTCCCTTGATCCTTCAGCTTGTTCATATTTCTGTTAGTTCTTCTCCGCGTGGAGTGGTATGTAAGGCCCGTAAGTATTATCTGTAAAACCTTTAAACCCTGTCTGTGAGACGTAATTATCAAGTTCCTCCACATCGAAAATATGTAGTGCCCCTGATGCCTCCTTACCGAGAGACTTCCATCCCATATGCTCTAAAATCATCTCAAAAGTGGGGCCTTGCTTCACAAATGTCAGCACTACCAACCCGGGAACCCGTCTTCAAGACTCTCGCCATCTCGCTTAATGCCTCTGTGGTGTCTGCAAACGCTTAGAGAGATGCGCTACAGGTAACTACGTCAAATACGCCATCTGGGAAGGGAAGTCTCGCCGTACTACGAGCAAAACAGATGTTTCCTATCTCGTTCTCCTGTGCATATTCGGTCGCCTTCTCCAGCATGCCCATAGATATGTCGATCCCATAAACGAGGCGCATCTTCTGTGCCAAGTGTCTGGTGAAGAACCCCGTCCCACAGGCTACATCCAGCCCCACACCGTTCTCCGCATCTACCATCTCTGTCATCATCTTTGCCATCTCTTTACTTGATGGGAAGCCAAACTCAGCGTTTATTGTTTCCATGGCGCCATATCACGAACCTTCATAGATCTCAGCAAAGTTATCGATTTTGTCGACTGCCTGCAAAACAGGACTTGTGCTCTTCGTGATGTCCTCTAAGATAAAATCCTCGATTCCATTTTTAAGGGGGTATTCGACTCCGTCTCGCCGACAGAATAACCCGTTTGTCGTGGGGTTAACGGCTGTTTACAAACTGGACAGATGTAATAGAAGTCCTGCCATTTTTTTACCATTGCTCATTGTGATGCTTCCATTCCATATTACCATCATTATTCAATACATATCCCATCAAGCTTCCAGGTTGCCCTGTATCACGAAAGTTATTGTCATAAAGGAGCGCAAAACTCATAAAAACCTCAATTTATAAAAATAAACTAATGAAGATATAGGTGCAACGTTCTTTACGCCAGCTAGATCAATGCGTCCGAGCACTTTTTCATGCTTTACCCTGCCGAGGCACGCATGTAGTTTACCTTTCGACGCATTCCTTTTTCGTTCAGCTATGGTTGAATCACAATCACCTCCTCAAAAATAATAATTTGGTTTGACGCTTAAAAAGGGGTTACTTTTATCTCTCTTACGCGCATTATTAAGTATTTCAAAAATTATCAGTAAATTGACAGACCGAGAAAAAGGAGGGAGATAACCTAAATGCTTCTACTACTTGCCATGCCATTTGGGGGATTATTGGCGACTGGAGTTCTGGTACCAGCAGCTTTAGCTCTGTTGGTTGTGCCGGCATCGATCCCAGGCTACAATTTGATATGGCCAATAGCAGTCGCACTAGCATTCTAACATTTTAACCTTTATCGTTATTTTACCTTTATTTTATAAGAAATAAAATAAATCAGCGATGGGTAGTTTGTCGGAGATATAACGTCACATATAGCTTTACTAATGGCGAGATTTAAATTTATCCGGTGCGATGTTTTTTAGAGAGAAGAATGCACGAAATCAGAATGTATTTTGAGGTCGCATAGCATTATTATCAATACTAAGACAATATTCAAGGAATCAACACTGCATGTAGGGCTTGTTTTAAAAATTGCCGGCGAACATGCTATAGCTATAGAAAGGAAGGTGAAAACAATGATGTTAGTGCTTACGCCTGTTTTAGGGCAGGCACTGGGTGGACGGGCGTTTTATTATCCTTTTTTGCTTGAGCCGGATTTACTCCAATAACTTTCACGATTCAATTTTTGATCGAATCCTAATTCTATACACTTATCTCAAGCCAATCCAACGAACACCACCAACCACTTATTGAAGTTATTGCCCATCACATCACAAGTCCCCTGCCTTGGCATGGCATCAAACTCGCAAGTGAATGATATTTGACCCCCCACTTTTATCACTGTAATCCATGAACTGTCGGACATCTGCGCTCAATGACGGATGCCGTGAGATGTTCCGGTACAACGGGAACTGGTCTATCACAGTAATGCGGTCGTCCCATTTCGCAATTTCACTCGCATCTTCTAATGTCCATCTGCCCCAAGATACCTGCTCAAAACTCGTGTCAGAAGATGCTCTGAAATCGTTCCATGCCTCTTCCTTTTCCGTATCGCTGAGCTGATTCCACCACGCTTCGAGATCTGACCACTCCTTACCTTTCGGCTTTGTTGGGTTTTTAAGCGCGCCTATCAACGTGTCTTTCTGGTCCTGTGGCGCCTTTTCCCACCAGTCCTTCATCGCATCCATCAGCGCTGATCTCATCGCATCCTGTTGTTCCGGCGGAAACTGTTCAATCAATGCCCTAAAGTTGTTATCTAATTTTGATGGGACATCGAATATAATTTCACCATCAGGGAAGTTGTCCGCCAGCATCGAGAAGAACTGTTTCACCTGTGGTTTCTCAAAGAAAGGTAACACACCGCCAGCAATCATGAATACCCCATCTTCGGTGCACTTGATGTCCTTGCACCAACTCGGATCGAAGAGTGAGTTTGCGATGTACGTTACCCTCTCAGGTTCAGGGAGCAACTGCCTCCTGACGTCGATGACAGCGGGGAGGTCAAGGTCATACCAGTGGATCGACCCGTTATCGACGCGGTAAAACGTCGTATCTAGCCCAGCGGCTAGGCTGATAATCGAAGCACGGGGGTGTCCCGCAATATATGCTTGTATTTTGTCGTCGAACTGCTTCGCTCTTAATGACCATAGACTGAATAATGATAGATTGTCTTTAAAAGGGGCATTAAACAAAACACCTTCAAACGGCATGTCACTTGCTGAAAAATCATAGTCAATTTTTTCAGCGAGTTCAACAGCCTTAGCGTCATAGAATAGTGAGCTGTGCTCCTTGCTTAATTTTGCCCGGCCAAATAAACAAAATAATAGCGTTTCCGATACGCCGCTTAACTTAATCTTTACTTTATCCTGTTGCATGCTTGCCACTCCTCTTGTTATTATGTGAGTGTGAAGGATACATCATCATGTAGTACCACGACGGCTTATAGCCTAGACTACTCCTATGGCTTAATTACATGTTCCAACTCTTCTCGGTGCATTCACTAGATGCACTCTGACATTTAGTATGCTTAGTATGCTTAACATGATATAGCTTACGCACCACACACACCTATAGATGGGAACGGCGGTGAGGTGAGGTCGCTGAGATCTGATACTATTGCAGTTTTTGGTTTCTATAATATTTACTAGGGCGGGCTGCTGCCCTTGCCCGCACCGAAAAACTGACTTTTTTGCGTGTTCACATGAATAAGTAGGCACGTAAACAAAACAAACACTTCCGCGCTCCACACTTGGATAACGTTCTAGTACACATTACAATGAGTTCATGGCGTGACTACAACAAATCTATCCATTTGTATGGCATGCCTTCATTTCTTTGACACATGCCTGGATCCACGAGGTCGGGGGCTTGGTGATGTAGCTGACATAAGCCATAAGTGGAATATCCGACAGTGCGAAGAATTTGAGCCTTACGACCCATGACGGATGTTATCAACCTCAGGTCGAACCCCCATCATATTGACTTATCGTTGTTGGATCGATTCATATAATGCAATGTAATGATACTAAGCCATCCAATAACAACATCCGCGTTTGATTGCAGAAGGGCGTTATCATTTGAAAAAATTTCTCTTTGAGGGATAAAGGCGCCGAAGAAAATAGTGAGAAATGAGGGCAATGGTGCTGCTTGATGTTCCCGTCTCCTTGGAATTAAACCTGCAATCTGGGCTAAAAAAAATTTAACACTCCATACAATCACTGGACACGTGATCTCTAGGAGCAACGCCGCGGATTCTACTATAACGTCAAAAATAACGTTAGGGTAGATTTATACGCTCGCCTTTACTTTTAGTCATTTTAAAAATTTACGTTGAAGGGAACTGTCCATTATAAATCAACGTGGGAGGAAGTGTTCTGGCCGCAGTGCCCACGCCCTCAAGGTGGGGACAAGAGCGAA
This sequence comes from Candidatus Acidiferrales bacterium, assembly GCA_035624185.1. Lineage (GTDB taxonomy): Archaea > Halobacteriota > Bog-38 > Methanoflorentales > Methanoflorentaceae > DASPRZ01. The sequence goes on along the minus strand of DASPRZ010000017.1, from coordinate 3,892 downwards.
AGTAGGCAAAAAGATCGTAATACAACAATATCGAAAACAATTAAAATTAAAACAATTAAAAATAATTTCGTCATCTATCACTTGTAAAAGATGTTGACGAGACTAATCTGATAAAGAAAATGGAGTAAAAAATGAAACTAGAATCAGATCAATGGATAAGGATAATCATCTGCTCGATATTGTTTACCCCTTTAGTGGGGGCCATCGTGTGGGCAGTTTATCAATATGAGGCGATACAGCAAATTCCAAAAGCAGGGCTGCAGACCAACACCCCCTTAAAATAAGGATCGAACTTTTCCAATGGAAATGGACGTCAAAGCAAGAGTACCATTTGTCATCATCAACTCTCATACATAAAAAGCGTCACGATAATAGGCCCACACACAAGGTGAGGTTATGAGGACCCTTATCATCTACAGATCCTACCATCACATGAACACCGAGAAGGTCGCAAAGGCGATGGCGGAGGCCATGGACGCAAAGCTCGCAAAGGTCGAGGACGTGCGGCCGGAAGAGCTCACAGAATACGACCTGATAGGCTTTGGTTCGGGCATCTACGGGTATAAGCATCACAAAAAACTATTCGAACTGGTAGAGAGAATGCCTTCCATGGACAAGAAGGTATTCGTTTTTTCGACTTACGGGAGCTTTAGGGAGCGGCATCATACGCTCATTAAAGAGAAGCTTGCGGAAAAAGGCTGTACAGTCATCGGTGAGTTCTCCTGTTTGGGCCAGTTCGCCGGTGCGTTGAAACTCAATTTAAACTTGAATGGCCCATTATCGTTTATTGGAGGTAAAAACAAAGGGCACCCAGACGAAAAGGATCTGGAGAATGCCCGTACGTTCGCGAAAGGTCTTTTAAATGCAAGGACGGAGGACTAACTGCACCTCCTAAAACAGCAGTCGATTTTTCGCAAGATGAAAATGTCACGTAAAGGTCGCTACATAACGCTGCAATTGAAACAACTAAATGAAGTCGATCCCGACTTAGCCTACGATATTCGAGCTGTAATGTTCAATAAATACTGTTTGCCGGATGAAGAAGCGTTCAAGCACTCCGTAACCATTTTGGACAATGGTGCGGTGATATTCCGTCATGACGTAATGATTCTAGATAACATTGACTTTGAGCGATTGTGGCAGATTCAGGGGTGATGTTGCATGCACCCCTCATCACGCAAAAGCTCCCATCTGAGTTGGATCCCGACAGTGCGAACAATGCGTGCAGGCTTGTTAAAGTGTTGCTTCCACTTCTAGGCGTATCATTTGCACGTGGACCGATCCTTCTTTATCAGGCGGATGCCGCCCAATGTACGTAATTGCGATCTCTTCAATGAGGTCTTCGCGGAGCGCTCCCGGAAGACGCTCCGTGTAAGGAAGAAAGACGGAACGCAACCAGCCCTTGAGTTCTTCCTTCCCATGATGCACCATGTCCTTTGGAACTAACTCAACGCGCTCCGCTGAGAGACCAACGGATACAAGGAACGAAACGTACTCCTCAACGCTGTAGAAGGCCCACGGGTCGGTGAACCCGACGAAGTAGCTCCGCCATCGTTCACGCATAATGATCTCGTTCGTTAGGCCGAAAAGTGACGCAGCGTTGCCCTTGCCCCCGAACTGGAGCACTACCCGCCCGTGAGGTCTGAGACTTCTTTTAATTCCGTTAAGAACAGCGATGTGATCCGACACCCAATGGAGGCTTGCAAACGACACGATAAGGTCGAACTCGTTATCGTGCACAAGGTGAGTTGCATCCTCCAGTTCAAACTGCAGATTGGGGAAGCGTGCCGGGGGGAAGCGTTGGCGGGCGTACTGAATCATCGCATCAGAGGAGTCGATACCAAGCGCTGAACCCCGCGGCACGAGTGCTGCGAGCTCTGCTGTCACTTTTCCGTCACCACACCCGATGTCCAACACGCATTCATCCCCCGCAAAGTCAATAGTTCGAAGAATATCTCGAGCCCACTGATGCTGGGGAGACGAGTGCTGTTCATAGTTGGAAGCGTCCCATTGGTATTTCATAATTTATTAAACCTTTTTTACACACGCTAATGCTCATTGCATTACATCGATTGAAAGCAGCACTGCAAACTGAGCTCAAATCAGCGGTTATTAAAAATGATGAGAACCCTCGGCGGCAAGTAGACTATTTTTCTGCTTTGCGTTCTTTTTCTCCGGCAATATCACCTGCCGTTGCATAAGGATGAGGATATCGTTCATTCTCATCAGTATATGATTTCATCCACCATTTGGATTTGATTTGCACCGATTGTTCGGGACAATAATTGAGACAGGCGTAGCACATATAGCATTTCACATTTTTCTGCCACACTGGCTTTTTATCAATTATTTTTATCTTTTTGGATAAACAAACCTTTTCACACGTTCCACATCCTACACACTTTGAGTCAGAATAAAAATAGTCCTTTGCACCATCGAATTCAGCATAGGTCATTCCTAAAAGAACGAGATGTTCTAGTAAAGGATTAGTCGGATAAATATATTCGGTGTCAGTGATCCGATATTTTTCTTTACTCATGATGACGTTCTGAATCGAGTCAAGTCTATTCTGGACTTCAGACTCCACATTTGCCATTTCTTCCGTCGTTGCCGGACTCCACTCTTTAAATTTCGGATCATTGCTGGCCATATTGAGAACAAAAAATGAATCTAGACTCTTACCTTTTTTCTTCAATAGATCATCTATTTTGCTAAATGCAAAACACTTGGTGCCGGCTCGCGTGGCTAGAGCAAATATATAGTCAGCCGATGTCAGATTGAGTTCTTTAAGAAATGTTTTTACAGGAATGGGAATTGTCATGCCATGAATAGGGAAAACAAACCCAACCGTGTCTCCATTGGTGTTCACACTATCTTTGTTTAAAAGGCTTGCAATAGGTATGAGATTTGTGTCTGGGATTCGTTTTTGTAATTCTTTTGCCACGTGTAACGAATTACCGGTCCCGGAAAAATAATAAATCTCTATGTTACTCAGAGTCAACCTCCCAGTGCAATGACTGAACTCATATATATATATATATATCATGTATTGACTATAGCAAATTTTCTTTAATTTCTTACAAGCAGTTCCATCGGGATTGGATTGCTGTGCTGAGCTCTGTGAAAACGGTTTTTATGTTTACCTTCTTAAGTTTTCCGACAGGGCACAAATTTGACATCACCTGCAAAACGACGCCCCACATTGCATCCGCTCAGAGCTGCTGTAGGCATAGCGTTAATTGTGCGCGGTGTGGTGATGAATATAGCACATTCAGTATTTTTCACATGAGATTGTGATAATGGTGATGGTACACGTGGTTGTGTTGACAACTTGTTGTGCCGGGCTGATGTTGTCAAACCTGAGTACTGTTGTGCCTGCTTTTAATGCTGTAAAGATAAAGAGATCGTATCCGCCGACCCCGACCTTGCCTGGAGGGTGTGGATCGCTTATAAAGGTCTGGTTGACCAAGGTCACATAACTGGGGTCATAGTTTGCCTGCCACCGGTATCCGGTCGATGGATTTGAACGCAGCCAAGTAGCAAAGACTTGACCTTGTAACACGACTATTTGAGGTTCTTGCTTAGCATTGGCGCTTGTCATTGCGTTAGCCGTTCTCGTAGGATCGGCGGTCGCTAAGACATCTTTAGCAGCAACGCTGACCGTTTGGCTTGATGGCGTTGCACTGACGGTGTATCCCGAAATGAATGTAGGGCCCACTAATCCGAGAATGATCAACCCTATTAAATATTTGTTCATAAGTCCCCCTTAACCTGCGCGAAACGCGCTGTGTTTTGTTTAAACTCATTTGTTGAGATGAAAGATGAAAAGTTCATGAAAGGCATAAATGCGCTTGGTCTTGTCTTATCTCGTGTCAGAAACGACATGTAACGC
>DASPRZ010000014.1:0-37962 GCA_035624185.1 Candidatus Acidiferrales bacterium | reverse complement strand
TCAATCTTCTCGAAAACCGGTACAAGCTCATCGAGCAGCGCTGGCAGATACGCGCGGTGCACGATGATATGGCCAGACGTGCAGCTTCGTGTGTGATGTGACCGCTTACCCCCCATGTCATAGCTCATTTTAACGTATTTTCGAGCGATAGTATCTATCTGTGCAAGCTCGTCACCATTACACGCCTTCGTAAGTCGTGAAAAATTGTAAAACAGATATGCATAGTACGAGTGGTATTCGATGGCAAAAACGCTCATTATGGCCAAGTTCCGCTATTTTATCTGCCTTCAATCCGTATTTTTTCACTTTCCCGTCCTGCTTCTCGATACGATTGCTCCGATCCCGTAAATATTCGTGTAGTTGTAGTATGCACTGCAAACACACAAGAATAAATTGCCTTATTCAACGAGCGTGGTCACATCTCCTTCGTCTATGCCGAGTTCTCTTGCTTTCAGCACTCTTCTCATAATCTTTCCACTTCTCGTTTTCGGCAATGTTTTCACGAACTCTATTTCTCCAACAACCGCTGCCGGGCCCAACTCATGTCTCACGTGCTTCTTTAACTCATCGACTAATTGAGCGTCACCCCGATGCCCTTCCTTTAGGATAAGGAACGCTTTAATTACCTCTCCTTTTATGGGATCGGGCTTGCCTATAACGGCTGCTTCCGAAACCGTATCGTGGCTGACAAATGCCGACTCGACTTCACTTGGTCCTATTCTGTGTCCAGCGATCTTTATGACATCATCTGCTCGTCCCTGAATCCAGAAGTAACCATCTTCGTCTTTTCGCGCAATATCTCCGGGACAATAGACTCCGCCTGGAATCACCTTCCAGTATGTCTCTATGTATCGTTCAGGATCTTTATACAGTGTTCTTAACATCGCCGGCCACGGGGCATTTATTACTAATAGTCCACCTTTTCCTGCCGGCACCGGCTTTCCATCTTTGTCGACGATGTCGGCTTTTATACCAGGCAACGGTTTTGTCGCAGAGCCAGGCTTGAGTGGCGATACTGGCAGTGGCGATATCAGAAAGGTTCCCGTTTCGGTTTGCCACCACGTATCGATTATAGGGCACCGCTTATTCCCCACATGTGTATAGTACCACATCCACGCTTCGGGGTTGATCGGTTCCCCGACCGTGCCCAATATTCTTAGTGAGTGTAAGTCGTGGATTTTTGGCCATTTATCCCCAAATCTCATCAAGTGGCGTATTGCTGTGGGAGCCGTATAGAACTTTGTAACACCATACTTCTCAATTATGCTCCAAAATGCGTCAGCGGCGGGATAATCTGGCGCACCCTCATAGACAAGGGTCGTAGTTCCAATGAGCAACGGCCCATAGACGACATAGCTATGACCGGTAACCCACCCGATATCCGCAGTGCACCACCATAAATCGTCCTCGTGTATATCAAAGACCGTTTGCAGTGTTGTGGCAGTACCCACCATGTAGCCACCCGTAGCATGGACAACGCCTTTTGGCTTTCCCGTGCTTCCTGACGTGTAGAGGATATAAAGCGCATCTTCGGCATCCATGACCTCGGCGGTACACTCCCCTGATTCTCCCGAGACGAGCGAGTGGTAGAACAGCTCTTTGCCACTCAGATCTGATATCGTTATGGGATTCCCAGCGTGCTTGACTACTATAGTCGTTTCTACAGTGGGACATTGCAAGAGAGCTTCATCCGACACCTTCTTCAAGTCAATGATTTGCCCTCGTCTGAATGTACCGTCAGCAGTAATCAAAATCTTGGCTCCTGCATCGTTGATCCGTTCTCTTAGAGCATGGACGCTGAATCCTGCATACACGATGTTGTGCACAGCTCCAATTTTGGCGCACGCGAGCATTGATACAACGGATTCAACACACGAGGGCAGGTACATGGCAACTCGGTCTCTCTTTTCTACGCCGAGCTTTTTCAACGCATTTGCCATCCTGTTGACTTCGCTGTAGAGCTCGTAATAAGTGACCTTCTTTTCATCACCTCGCTCGTTAACATAGAGTACTGCCACTTTATTTCGTCTGTCAGTCTTTGCGTGGCGATCCAACGCGTTATAGGTAATGTTGGTTTTCCCATTGACAAACCATTGGTAAAATGGCCTATTGCTATCATCGAGCGTTTTTTTCCACCAAGCAAACCACTCAAAGTGTTTAGCTTTGTCGCCCCAGTACTTCTCTACGTCCTCACCAGCTTTTAATTCAGCTTCCCAATCTTTGACGATCGCAGCTTCCACAATGTCCGCACTGGGATAGAGAACGCGATCTTCGTGCATTAACACCGATGTGACTTCTTCCGCGTGTGTCTCCAAAATGTGGCACCTTCGTCCTATATCACTTATCAACACTATATTAGTAATGATTAATCATTATTAATATAGTGATAGTTCCCACTAAAGTCACTTTTCTATTTATATATTTCGGCGGAACCCATTATCCTTTACAACTTTGGCCACGTCGATGAATCGTTCAGAAAGCTTTATGTCCGTTCTTTTCGGTATAGTACAGTAATATATGCTGACTGTCGACTTCTTGTATACTGACGATTGTCCACATTGTTCCGATGCTCTGACCATTCTGAAAGAGGTGCTTTCAGAGGAGCATATCGAGACAGATATCAATATGATCCTGATTGCGAACGTTGAGATGGCAGAACAGTTGAAGTTTCTTGGGTCGCCCACGATCAGAATTAATGGAGAAGATGTAGAGCAGGGTATTGAACAACGTACAGAGTATCAAGGCCACTGCAGGATGTACCTGTACCACGAGCAGGTATCTGAGTGGCCGCCAAAAGTGATGATACGAGAAGCGCTGACGAGACTTCTGTAACGTTTTAGGGATTTTTTAGGGAATCAACGATCAACCGTATCGACTTGTTGAACTCATCACATCTATCCTCAGATTTAGACTAGGCCCTTAAAACGAGCAACTTCTTGGATAGGCCTCCTGGAGCTTCGGTACTGATTCTGCGGATGTTGTGTATCACGATACCCAAGTGCCACCCCTATTATTATTGATAAGTTTTCTGGAATTTCCAGTTCTGCGCGAACGAGGTCGGGGTACGATATGAAAAGAAAAGCCGGTGCCGAGTCCACGCCATAGTGTTGTGCTGCCAACATAGTACTCTGAGCCAGCATTCCAATATCAAGTATTGACCACGGCGTGAGGGTGCGATCCATACAGAAGTACACAACGGTTGGGGCCCCGAAGAACTGATGAGCTTGCTCAAAAATAGCTTGTCGCGCGGCTTTATCACTAGGTTCTATGCCCATGGATTTAAATCGTGCTGCTCTCGATTCCTCCATACGCTCTTGTAGGACGAGGGGCCATTTCTGCGGTGCTGGGAGGTCAGGGTTACTCGGTACACCTTTCTTAAAATTTGCTACATAGGCGTGACGAAGCCTGTCTAGCACCTCCCCACCGGCAACAAAGAGTTCCCACGGCTGAGTGTTGCCTGATGATGGGGAACGAGTTGCCGCTTCCAAAATCTTGAGAATCGTTTCCTTACTCACAGGATCAGATTTAAAAGCACGGATAGTAGCTCGGGAATTTAGCGCATCTATAACATTCATGACATATACCTTCTTCGTTCATCCTTCCTCGGTGGTTTAAGTTATTACACTTTACGGCAGACGTAGCTGCCTCAGGCCCTCCTCGATTATCTCATGCGCCGCGTTTCATCCATTTATAACCGGTTTTATAATCGCTGTCAGGCGTCCTGCACGCCCCCTTAACGAATACGCTATTATCAAAACAAGCACATTGTTATCAGTCAAGCGGTCTTAATTTCTTAGATCGTACCTGTTGTTTTGTATTTTGTGTCCTAAAAGAGGAACCCGCCGCCAATTTTGACAGATGGAGCACATTACAAAATAAAATTGAAAGACCGCGGAACAATCTCAAACCCGCCGATCTTCTCTTGATTCTGCTTTTTGTTGCTATACTCTCTACCCTGAAATGAAGCATTATCCACGCTGAAGATGTGTCAATGTATGGGTAAACATAAAGAGGCCACTCAAAGAACGGTCACAGGACAGCCCATTTGATGACGAATGAGTGCAACTACAACGCGAGGATCCGATGTCTCGATGTGCTCATTGGATGAACGCCGCCCAGTTCTCAAACCGGATAGTTCTGCCGTTTAGTGAGGCTAAGACGACCCGTATTGAATCCACCGGAAGCGACTTGAACTCTTCGGGAGTGAAAAAGCGCGGTGAGTCAGAAGCCTCTTTGACCGCCGACACCACAGCTTCGAGATTCTTGTGCTGTTCTCCAAGTTCTGAGAGTTGTTCACGTAATTGGGCGGTTGCCTTCATTTTGTCTGGATTAACTTGTATTTGATAGCGCGCACACTCTTGTCGCAGCAGCCCCATTTCGGCGGCATCTTTGACCGTCCTGTCAATACACTGCAGCACATTACGAATCAGCTGTTCTCTCTTCTCGACCTCACGAAATTTATCAGTCAATCGGACAGTCAAATATTCTGTTTCAAAGTGCAACGAATCACTGATAAAAACCGCTGGAACGGCCATTAGTTTCGGTTCCGGATCCCGTGCATGTATGTGGTGCATGTATTTGCCCTCGCTATGTTCTCGTCTCCAAGTCCTTGTTCTCATTTCTTAACTTGGCTGTCTCGGACATTAAAGGAGGTGCTTTTCTGACGTTGCCTTCATGTAGAATATCAACGCATCAGGAGATAAAGCTACTCTTTCTCCCATATTTGGCCAAGATCTGATTTAAAACAAGTTCAACCGGACGAGCCATACAGGATCGAGATCACGAATTTTATCTGCTTTTCAATAGTGATACCGTGCAAGAGGAGACGAGCGAAAACATGGGCGAAGAGAGGATGGATTATCTAGGTTAGTAATTAATAGCATGTTGGAAGATATATTTCAACCATTAGTAGCTCTAATACATAGGGAGTGATAAGATGACAATGGATATTACAGAGGCCATAGTATCAAGGAGGAGCATACGAAAATACACTACAGAGTCTGTCTCTGATGAGGATGTAGAGGCACTGCTCAACGCGGCTATGCACGCGCCGTCTGCAGTAAATGAGCAGCCGTGGCATTTCGTAGTCGTTAAAGACCGGGAGACACTCACTGCAATTCCACAAATAAGCCCCACTGCTCCAATGGTAAAATACGCGCCGGTTGCAATTGTGGTCTGTGCAGACAAGGATCTCGAGAAGTTTCCCGGGTTGTGGGTGCAAGATTGCTCTGCCGCCACGGAAAACATGTTGCTTGCCGCCACCGCACGAGGGTTGGGAGCGACATGGACGGCAGTGTACCCCTTCGAAGATCGAATAGAGGGCATAAAGAACCTGCTCAATCTGCCAGCAAACGTCATCCCTCTATGTATAGTCCCTGTAGGGCACCCTGCAGAGACCCCAGTTCCCGTTGATCGATTCAATCCTTCATGCATTCACCATGAGGTCTGGTAGTCTCTTTATATGACGCTCTTTGCATGAAAGTATGAAAGCAGCATTCTAAGAATAAGAAGAGCGAAAAGCGCAATGTAAGACATCAGACTGAGTATATATCCAGAACCTCCATCCGGAGCCTCTGAAAGTAATTATTGCTGGGAGCGGCGGACGTCGTAACTTCCTAGAGAAGTAGATGCTCTGTTTATTTTACAAAGGCACTGGGGAAGTGGCGACAATCGATACATCTGCCAGCAGGCTTGAGGAACTGCGAGGTGTGATAGGTTATAGCTACTTTAACTCCAGTAGATGCAAGCCCTCTGCCATTGTTTATATAAAAGGTGTACACCCACTTAGTATCGAGAGAAAATGACTGACTTAGAGAGAATCGTGCGTGACCTCATAACTGCCGAAGTAAATGAGCTGCCGCTAGAAGACATCATCACCAAGGTTAGGCTCAATGACATTGAAGCCCAAAAAACGGGGGCGGTGATGACGGGGATGGGGTGTAAATTTTGTCTCGCACAATATGACGAACTACAGGGCGAGGAAAGGAGTACATTTGAATGCGACCTAAAAGAATGTTTAATCTACGCGCTGGTATACCCCGTTTTAGGCGTCCTTCAGAGCGTTGAGCTCGGGGTAGACATAGCTAATGCAACGGTCGCTCTTACCAGATTGGCCAGCACACTCCAAACCGTGTTTAGTGAGCGTAAATCTCGTGAGTTAGCGCAGAGGTTGATGAAACAACTCGATGCATTATATGAGGGGCCTGTGTAGGCTTCCATAACGGGTGCGCCTTCGGTTTAGTTTAGATTTGCCTCTGCATTACTTGCGCTATGTTCCCCTTCTAGTTTTTATTATAAAAAGATCGTTTAAGGAAGGTGAATGAAAAGGAAGATGTACGGTGGCCGATGCGCATTCTCTGAAGCTGTAGATGGCCTGTTAGATAATCGGATTGAGTGTCCTTTTGTTCCTCCCCCCACAACAACTACGCATGTACAGTATGACCTCTCTCGGAATTACAATCGGATAGTGGGGCATGCTGTGTATCCCTATACCTCGCAGCATAGTCATCCGACCAACGCGATTCGGAAGGTTGTCGATAGATAGAACCATAATAGAATCAACGCCAGTAAAGAAAATGAATTTTGTAGCATGCCAGTAAGCGAACGCTATCTTTATCTTGCATTGGGTAGGATAAAACAGAGATTGTTTATGAAAGTTCTCATCGCTTATGATACTAAATATGGAACCACGAAAACCATTGCGCAATGGGTAGCTGAAGGCATTGGCGTTGATTGTGACATCAAAAACGTGAGCGAGATAGAAAGCTGCGACTATGACCTTATTGTGATAGGCTCACCGATATACACTGATGAACCATTGAAGAGCGTTTCGACTTTCTTGGATGATAACTGTGATGAGTTGAAAGAAAAGCACGTGGCGCTGTTTATCGTCTACGATAAACTTCTGGCGCAGAAACTTAAAAAATACGAAGAGATGTTGAAAGGGCATTGTCCTTTAGCAATAGTTGATGTTGGAGTCTTCGGAGGCTATTTCGACGTAAATAAACTCACTGAATATGATAGGAAAACGATTGAAGAGTTTTTTACTCGACTTGGAAAACAGTACGAAATACTCGACAGCCGTAATAAAAGTGAAGTCGTCGCATTTGGTCAGCGTTTGCGAGAGAAGATCGAGGCACATACGTTCTAATTTCGGTAGTTTTGTTAGTTTGTGTAATAGATACACACACTGCGAGACATTCCAGGATGATTACATAGATTATATGAACCACAATAAGACGTTGCTCCAGTATTTATGTTAAGGAACTTCTCAATAATCTGAAACTTATGAAAGTAAGGGTCACTTGCACGGACGGACAGACGCACGCTCACGTGCAGTTACTTCACTCTATTTCGACTCCCGAACACTTGCACGGCGCTTTCTAATAACGCTCTTGTGTTCGCTTATCTGAGTGAACGCCATGCATAACGAAAACACTCAATGGCATCAGAAGGAGATTTGCAAGTGGTGCGTGAAACTCTTCGATTCATGCCTCGATCCGAGCGGGAGCGGCAAAGAACTCAGCATGTTCGATAAGCTGGATGTGCGACAGTGTTAGCACTTCGAGCTATGCGACTCTGGTTGAGAGCCTGAGGGATAAGTGAAGTGCTTTGGCAACAGGGACCCCTCGATCAGAACTGGGTCAAGATCACATGTTGCTATTTTACCAACTTTGAAGCGAGCGTAACCACTTTTATCGCCAAATCCGTACACTCCTTAGTCGAGCGCTCATCAGGATTACCGGTCGCAGCTGCACCATAGTGACCGCCAGAAGAAATCGGATCCCCGCAAACGACCATTCCATGTACTAAAAGGGCTTGTAAGAGCGCCATAATAGTGGTCTCTTTGCCTCCTGTCGGGTGCCCTGAGCTGACAAAAGCAGCTCCAATCTTGTTTTCGAGTTGTCTCCTGACGCTAATTGAATCATCAATGAACTTCTTAATTTCAGCCGCCGGCAATCCAAAGTACACAGGTGAGCCGATTATGATGCCGTCGGCCCACACGAGATCATCGTTAGACGCGTCTGATACCTCTTTGAGCTTTACCTCGGCATCTTCTCTTACCGCTGCATCAGCCATTATTTCCGCCATCGTTTTGGTATGTCCGGTGCGCGAGTAGTAAACCACTAACAGTTTGACCATAGGATCGTCCCCCATAGTAGTAGTGAAAGGATGCTCTTTTACCTTACGGTATTTTGGGCAGCTACTTTTCGGTCACGGCAACGTCGACACGAAGCGATCCTTGTCTAGCTTAAAGATGGAGTCTGCAAGATGTGCGCAACCATGTGGCTGTTTTGATCGTTAAGGACAGAGATTCATGATAGAGGTTGGAGCTAGGTGATTACCTACCCGAACATTGTCCGGAATTTAAGGCTCTCGGGAACGTTTAATTGCACTTAACGATTAGATAATCCTTTATTTTTGATTACAACGATGGAAAATGCTTTAAGTTTTTATAGCTAGCAGCTACAATTTGAAAGAATGGAGTAGAAGGGACTTAGTAAGGCAGAAAAAGAAAAGAAAAAAGAGCACTACAAATGGAAGGAAGTTAGAGGAGAGAAATAGTATTCTAAATATTCAGCTTAGTATCTAAGTACTCGAAATTGCCGGTATATCGTTTAATGGATTAAAATTCTATCTGGAACGACGTGTTATCTTAGAGTGTCTAGCAATCGTAGTAACCGAGTTTGGTTTAATGTCAAACTAACATTCAAAGCGCGCGGTTATTCAGACGCCCCGTGGATGCAGAAGTAACCCCTACTCAGATCATATTCTGCCCACAATTGACAACCTGCGCAGATGCATCCCTTCATCTCGGGGACTCTTTCACTTTTCCCCACAGCACAGAAAAACCCACCGTTCAGATTATTCAAGGTAAATGTTGGACAACTGCCACAGATACATTTCGCCATGTTTTCCTTTGTATTAGGAACTTTCATTTAGTTGTCACCTCCCATGTAATTAAAACGGCTTTGGTAAGAAAGCGAGAAGAACGGGCACGGCTGAAATAAGAGCGGGTATAGATACTATCAACGTACCGGCGCTAAAACCCAGAGCTAATGCAGCAGCGCCAGATAGAACGAGAGAGTTAAGCAAGAATATACCAGCTCCCGCGACACCGGAAGCAAATGATACAGCCGCCCCACCTAGCGGGCCTAAGTAGGGGAGAAACGGTTTGATGAGGTTTATTGTTGAATTAACATCAAGGTTGTTTGGCGTGGAATTGAGAGCGGTTGCCATAATGTTAGGTTTAACTTATTAACCTATATTTTAATTTTATGGTACAGCTATTCCGATCGCTTTGAAAAATGTGATTTATGAAAAGGTATGAATGGTTAATTCCGTAGGTTTCAAGTTCTTCCCGATTGATAAGTATTGCGCTATGGTGAAAAAAACCTTAGTAATCGTAGCACAGATATCGTAGCCGCAATAGAGTCTGGTGGAGCAATTCTTGACTCCCATGTTTTGACATGTTCACTTAATTTAAGTTTTATACCTTGACCCATTCTATTCTAAAGAGGGATACAGACGCTTATTAAATCACATTGAAGTGTCACCAAATGTGAGAGATAGTCCACGTGAACTGCCCTATGAACCACGATTCGTCTTATCGATTATGTTAAAAATTTCCTTATGCCTAACTTAGGGAACATGTTATTAAGTAATGTGGCATAATCCAGAGCGATGAGATTACTTGTCGCTTTTTACTCAAGAACGGGGAATACGAAAACTGTCGCGGAAGCAATTGCTGGAGCTCTCAACGCCGACATTGAACCCATCATCGCCGATACGGATGGGAAAGGCATGGGCCGGCTAGCAATGCAGGCAGTATTTGGCGTGCATGCGAAAATAGGTCAAACCACGAAGGATGCCTCGTCGTATGATACAGTTGTCGTTGGCACCCCTGTATGGGCTAGCAAAATGTCTCCCCCGGTGCGGACATACCTTGCGAAGTATAAAAGCAAGTTTAAAAGCGTCGCTTTCTTCTGCACGTATGGTGGCCGAGGCAGTGAGAAAGTCCTGAGGAGCATGGAATCATTCTGTGGAAAAACGGCGTTAGGAACGCTTGATATCTTAGAGAAGGAAGTTAAAAGCGGAGAGTACATGGAGAAGGTGAAACGCTTCGCGGCTGAGATCCAAGAGCCATAATGGTGGTAGCTGTCTCTAAATAGTTTTAAACGGGATGCAGCCGTGTAGCTGCTTCTTGGTCATGTAACCTTAACATGACTCTCCCTGTCTATGTAAAAGAAATGTGTACTTAGCATATAGAGGAGGAGTTGTTTTGCATGATTGAGCCGCAAGCAAGAAACAACGAGGACATGCGAAACGTGCCCGATCAATTGAATTAAATAAAGAATCTTGAACGCATAGAAAATGATGCAATAATATCACTATTAAAAATTAGGCAACCGTTCGCAAAGAACATTCCTGAACAACCGGTGCCGTCCACGCATTCTCTCATGATAGTTTCTATTTTGTCATAATCTCCTTTTGCTTGATACAGGGCGTGCAGCCACAACCTTTATGCACAGAGAATCGTAGACTGCACTACTATTATAGAGCAGATTGACAAAGAATGTATCGATAAAATTTACCGGAATGTGCCGCTGGAGAAGATCCCCTGGAATGTTGAGGCTCCTCCTCAAGCGCTGGTTGATTTAGTGGAGAGTGGACGAGTCAGCCCGTGCAAAGCGATCGACCTAGGCTGCGGGTCGGGCAACTACGCGATATACCTCGCGACAAGAGGCTTTGATGTGACAGGGGTGGACAGTTCTCCCGCCGCAGTGCACATTGCAGAACAAAACGCGCAGCAGAAAGGCGTCACGTGCACGTTTCTTGTTGCTGATATCCTCGGCGATCTGCACGAGGTTACCGACACGTTTGACTTTGCCTATGATTGGGAGGTGCTGCATCATATTTTTCCGGAGCAACGGAAACACTACGTCGAAAACGTGCACAGGCTGGTGAATCCACGCGGTAAGTATCTGTCGGTCTGCTTTAGCGAGAACGATCCCCAGTTTGGCGGATCAGGAAAATATCGAAAGACAGAATTGGGTACGACTCTTTATTTCTCGTCTGAAGGAGAATTGCGAGATCTTTTTGAACCGTTCTTTACGATTCTTGATTTACGGACGATTGAGGTCCAAGCGAAATTTGCGCCACACCTTGCAAACTATGCGTTTATGGATCGAAAAATCTGATTTGATCGCAAGTCGCCTTGTTGTAGCGTCAAACTCGCAAGTGAAAAATATTTGATCTTCTGCTTTTGTCACTGTAATCCATGAACCGTTGGACATCTGTGATCGATGAGAGTGCTCTTAAAATATTTTTAAACATCGGGAACTGATCTATAACTTCAATGCGCCTGTCCCACTTCGTAATTTCGTTCACATCTTCTAATGTCCATCTATCTGAACCTGTGGGGGGGAAGACCCGAAAGTTGCGCCACACATCCTCCTTTTCCTTAGCGCTGAGCTGATTCCACCACGCTTCGATATCGGATCACGCCTTACCTTTCGGCTTTGTCGGGATCTTGAGCGCGGTTATCACATCATCCGCCGTATCTTTCTTATCTTTCAGTCCCTTCTCCCACCAACCCTTTATTGCATCCACCAACGCTATTCTTATGCATCCCGTTGCTCATGCGGAAACTGACGACCCATGCTTCAAAGTTGTGATCCAATTTTGATCTGACATTGAATACAATTTCACTATCTGGGAAACTATCCGCCAGCATGGAAAATAACTAATTCACCTGCGCCTCCTCAAGCCACGATAACACCCCGCCAGCCACCATGAATACCCCGTTTTCAGAGTACTTTACATCCTCGCACCAGCTCGGATCGAGGAGGGATTTTGCAATATACGTTACCCGGTCTGATTCTGAGAGCAGCTGCTTTCGGACGTCGATGACCACGGGAAGGTCGAGGTCATACCAGTGAATCAGCCCGTTATCGACGCCTTTAATGTAAATAGACTCAGCAATGGTAACCCGCCTTCAAGAGAGA
Source organism: Candidatus Acidiferrales bacterium (assembly GCA_035624185.1). GTDB lineage: Archaea > Halobacteriota > Bog-38 > Methanoflorentales > Methanoflorentaceae > DASPRZ01. The sequence goes on along the minus strand of DASPRZ010000014.1, from coordinate 25,954 downwards.
TATTAGATAAAATATCTTCAAACGGAATGGCAATTGTTGAAAAATTATAGTCGATTTTTTCGACGAGTTCGATAGCTTTCTCGTCGTTAAATAACGACCTATATTTTTACTTAATTATGCTCGGCCCAGCAAACAAAATAACAGCATTTTCGAAACACCGCTTAAACTAACCTTTATTTTGTTCTCTTGCATACATGCCACTCCTGACGTTATGAGATGAACGTGAAAGGGCACACCAACCCCTACTACGCCATACATACATGCACCTACAGCTTACGATCAACCTCCAATTGCCACGGGCTCATGTGGCGCACCTGATGGTCTTTTAAATGAGACTATCGCAGCGAAAACGGTAATCGCGGCGGATACGAGGAATGCTTCGTGCATGCCAGACTCGAAGGATGCCAAGACCTGCGGTGTGCTGCCCAATCCCCCCCCGTACAAAAAGACGTGGAACAAGATGTCCTCAGGAATATGGCTTAGTACAAGGGGAAAGGCAATCGCGATGGAAAGCATCTGACCAGTATTCATAAGCATGGTCCGGATACCGGATGCCGATCCGCGCTCGTGTGGCTCCACCGCACTCATGATTTCATTGGTATTTGGCGAGAAAAAGAGCCCGGAGCCGCCTCCTATAAGCACCATGTATACTGTGAGAACCAGGTAGGGTGTTGTACTCACCACAGTGCACAACCCTATCAACCCCGCGGCAGAAACCAGCAGTCCAAACGTGGTCAGGTACCGAGCGCCATATCGATCCGACAGGTGCCCAGAAATCGGCCCGACGAGCAGGAGAGCGGCACCGAAGGGAGCTAAGAGAATGCCGGCGGTCAGCGGATCATAACCGTAGGGTCCTTGCAGAAAAAACGTCAAGACGAAGAGCACTGCCCCCCTGGCAAGCCCATTGAGCGTGTTCGCAACCGAGGCATAGGAAAATCTCGGATTGTTAAAAAGGCGGAGATCCATCATCGGCTGAAATACGCGTTGTTCTGCGAGGAAAAAAGCAACCAGACACGTTCCGGCTACGATAAAGAGGAGGTACACCGCGTTGATGCCCACAAGGGGGAATGCAAAGAGAGAGACGGCAAGAAGGAGAGATCCTATCCCTACCGTGAAGGTGAGGCTTCCGATCCAGTCAAAGTGCTGATCTGCAAGGGGTGTGACCGGTTCCCTGAGTTGTAGCATACCCCATATTGTGCCAACTATACCGATGGGCACGTTGACGAGAAACACCCACCGCCACGAAATAGAGGTAAGCACACCTCCAACAACAGGGCCGAGGAGGAACCCTGCAGAGGCGGCGATCCCATTCACGCCCAACCCAAAGCCGATTCGTCCCTTACGAAAGGCATCAGCTACGATCACTGCGCTGTTGGTGAGAAGGAGCGCAGCCCCGACTCCTTGCAGCATGCGGGACAGCACCAGATCCCAGCCATGAAATCGTGCCTGTGATAAACTACAGAGAAGTGATCCGATAATGAAGATGATAAAGCCCGCGTTATAGAGATTCTTTCGTCCGAACATATCTGCGAGCCTGCCAACCACAGGGACGACCGCTGCAATGATGAGCATGTAGCCTAAGAGCACCCACATGAGCGTTATGAAATCTGCACGCAGACTCGCCAAGATATCCGGAAGGGCAATGATGACCGCAGAGGTGTCAATCGATGCGAGCAAAGCACCGATCGTAGTTACTGAGAGGGCAACCCATTCATAGCGGATAGGTGAACTTCCATTTCTATTTCTATTCGTCATTATGTCGGGCACGTTTCTCTTACACATCGCACTACGTTACCATTAATAATACGAGTAGTTCTAAAATAGTTATATACTAGTAAAAATGGTACCATGAGCAAATGAGTCGAGATACCAAAACGTACCACAGTGCGGTTGAACTGACGATCGACGTCATTGGGGGGAAATGGAAGCCCCTTATTCTATGGATTCTGTCGCAGGGAACGTATCGATTTAGTGAGCTACAACGAGCTCTTCCCACCATTACTCAGACGATGCTGACGAAACAACTCCGTGAGCTTGAGGAGGACAAGATCGTCCTTCGAAAGGTCTATGCGCAGGTCCCTCCACGAGTGGAATATTCTCTGTCTGAAGTCGGCCAGACGGTTCTTCCTTTGGTTCTTGCACTCCACCAGTGGGGGAAGGATTATAGTGAGACGCAGGGCCTTTTGCATCGCCCATATAAATTGGGCCCTCCATTCCAGCAGGACAAGGAAAATCGACCTGCTAACGGCCAATAGACCAACCGTGAGATATCAAACATCGTGTGTTATAAGACAAGGTTTGGTAAGGCGAGGCGCACATCATGAGCAGCCCATGACTAATGTCGACAGGAAGTACACGTAGTGAGAGATGCGTTGAACGGCATGTAGGTATTTAAAAGACCAGCGCCATAGCTCTCATTACCTTCGCGTCTACTTCTGGCCATTCTTATTAGGGCCGTGTGGTTAAAAAGCAAACCGGACATTTTTTTTATTTGTTTTTATATATTAATACCATTAGGAGTGAACACAGATGGTTGTTGTAAACATAGAAAAATGTGGACACTGTGGCGCCTGTGTCGCAGTCTGTCCGACCAATTCGATCGAGCTCATTGAATCCTGCCTCAGAGTAGACGATACGTGCACATCGTGTGCAACGTGTATAACGGTCTGTCCGGTAGGAGCCCTGACGGCACAGAGAAGCCCATGAATGACGAGTACGATGTTATCGTGGTCGGGGCGGGACCAGGAGGTTCCATCGCCGCACGGACTGCTGCTGAAGAGTGCGATGTGTTATTAATTGAGAAGCGTCAGGAGATCGGGTCGCCAGTGCGATGCGCCGAATTCATCGAGGAAAGGAGCCTGTCGCCATACATACAGCCTGATAAAAAGTGGATTGCAGCTAAAATCAATGGAGTCCGGTTTATATCGCCTGATGGCACGACACTTACCGTATCAGCAGAGGCGCTAGGAATGAAAGGGGTGCTCGGATACGTTTTGGAGCGCAAAATCTTCGACAGGGAGTTGGCGAAGGACGCGGCGCGGGCAGGAGCGCACGTCATGGTGCGCACCCGTGCAACAGGCCTCATCGTTGAAAATGGCACGGTAAAGGGCGTTAAGATCAACCGGCTTGGCGAGGACTTTGAGGTCCGCTCAAAGGTGGTTATCGGGGCAGACGGAGTGGAGTCAAAAGTCGGACGGTGGGGAGGGATCAACACCACCCTCAAGCTCAAGGACATCGGGAGCTGTGCTCAGTACCTTATGACCAACATTGATGTGACAGAAGATTTTTGCAATTTTTACTTTGGCTCACTCGCGCCAGGTGTCTATGCGTGGATGTTTCCGAAAGGTGACAAGAAGGCGAATATAGGGCTTGGAGTGCTTGCGAGCAAATTAAGCCGGAAAAGGCCCGTAGACTATCTCAACGAGTTTATATCGAAGAACTTTCCTGACGGGCAGCCAGTCGAACTGGTGATGGGGGCCTTCCCGTCTAGTGATGAGCTCAAATCTTCAATAGGACACGGGTTGATGCTGGTAGGTGACGCTGCACACCACAACATGCTAGGTGGTGGGGTTATGAATGCATTAGAAGGAGGCAAGATAGCAGGTGATGTTGCTAGTAAATCCGTACGTCAAGATGATTCTTCTCGTAACGTTCTAAAGGAATATGAAACGAGATTGCATAGATCATATGGTAAAAACCTAAAGCATGCATACAAAATTAGGGAGTTCTTATCAGATCTATCTGAGGACGAGTGGAATAAGCTTTTTCAGGCATTTAAAGAAATTAAACCCCATTTAAGCGTTATAGAGGTCATAAGGCTCACAAGGCGCTTGCTTATGGCAAATCCGAAGCTTGTGTTCCTTATCCCTCACTCATCATTTCTAAGGGAATTTGCTTTATCCGAGAGAGAGCCTCCTCAGTCGAATTTTTGATGGATCTAACGAAATGTAAGCTGGAATGAAAGCACCGTCACGGCTTTAAGTTTGATAGAAAGATGCAGACCTTACCAGGACATACAAAAGAGTCGAAGAGGCTATCTTCATGCGACTTGTTTTGAATGTGTTAATGATTCTTCAGGTATCAATTAAAGGTAAGCCGAATGTATTTCCAATACCGCATAGACATATCGTACACATATTCCGGAAGCGGTTGCAGATAGCATGCACTCGAACCTTAGATGCGCATAAGTGAGAATGCGACCTGCTTTTTACTAATCCACTTAGAAGATGTTACGAAATAGTTCATAAACGCCGCTATACATTCCACACTTTTGTAAATTGCTTTTATTGTTTCGCTTTTTATACATAAATTCTAACCATGTGGCATCAAGTAATTACTTCAAGTTTAGCCAGATTTCATCAGAAGTGGTTTTTTAGTAGATGGCCTAATATGTTGGAACTTTGCCTTGAATAAACGAAAGAAATGTTTTGGTATTGTTTATAAACATATACCATAGCTCGCAATGAGCATACCGCGATGGGTTGATAATTTTCTTCAACCTCGTTGTCACGCCCTTTTGAACCGCTACCTGATCTAGAAAAAATGTCATGCCATAATTAACGCCGGTGCGTGTTTTCAACAATACATGTTCTGCTTTTGGCTTCTGTTCTTTTTTGGCGTACAAAATTGTGTCCCAATATGTGGCACCAACATGTTGTCATAGAATCAAACGTATTAGCGTTGTCACTCAGACTTAAAAACTCTCCTGACGACTGCTGTACAACAGACTCGTGAGGTGGTTGAAATGAAGTTCGTTGAGAAGGTTGTCAGAAAAGTGAACAGGAGAGCAATCCTTATCGCGGTCATGGGTGCAATGCTCGGGGCCGTGTTTATCGCTATGCCAATCGGGTTGATATGGCCGCTACCTATCTCCATCGGATTCCTTGAAGAAATTCACATTGTCCTCGTCGGTACGAAACTTCTACAAAAGGTCAGTACGTTGTAGATAGGTGATGAGGGCAATGTGGGCTGCGAGGATTGTACAGCCCTGCCCCCACGCGTAATGCGGAGTTATGATGCGGTTAGCCCCTCTGCGAGTTTGCGCTGTATTTTTACGCGTATTAATCATATTATAGCGACGGCCCTTCCGGATTGTACTCTAATTCAGATGATTCACATTTTGGACATCTCGGCGGTGCATCGAATCTAAACGACCCTCCACAACTGCACGCTCCTGCGATGCGTTCTACTATTGAATGATACTCTCGTTCTGAGAGCGGTTCACTAGGATAGTTATCTCGTACAGATGTATCACATTCACTTGATGCGACGCAGTACGGTCCGGGAAGCCCCTTAAGATACCTTAGATGCGCTTCTCCGATTTCATCAAATCCCACAAGGTGCTCTTCTCCACAGGAGTCACAATAAAGGAGATGAAAAAAGAATCCATTACCTTCGTTGACGTTAAATGTGTATCCACACTGTATACATTTCACGCTGTATTGAGGACCCATTTATTATCTCTCAAGTAATTTCTGGACTTTGTGACTGGCAAACATCCGTCGGTTCAATCATGTCTCTCTCTTTTCATCTGATTAATGAGACCTGAAGAATTTTAATTTTGTGCTCATTTTCAGTAACGATGCTCACGTTTGTCGTCATCTCACCCCACGCTTTGTTTGTTCAAGCAATAGTCGTGTGACGACTCTGCTATCGCCGATAGAACTACTTCACTCGCTGCTTGAATGTACTATATCATTTAGTTGAATGTACTATATCATTTGGTCATAGCTGGTATTTTTCTTGCAGCAATGAGGATTCCGCTCATAGCAAACAGTAAAATCATTTGAATTGCAGATTCTGTAGCTTGCACCCACAGCACTTTTCATTAGGAGGCGCACATTGTTATTGACGCACGGAGCTTACCATTCCAAAAGCACTTCTCATTAGAAGATGCTCCCTTAAAATAGATTCTAATCTCAGTGCTCAAAGTATTCTGCCGCGGTACAACTTTAATGAAAGAACCCCTACAACGACTTTGGTCCAGCGAAGATGCCTAAAAATAGCAAAGAAATGTTGTGGAAATATTAAAATACTACACAGCGCGATAATGCAATATCGGAGGTGAGAGAGAAAATGAAACGACAAACTGTCATGGTGGCAACGTTCCTGATCGCTGTATTTGCTACAGCAACAATTTTTGCTGAAGTGTCTGCCGCGCAGCAGCCTCTTGCACCAACAGCGAAGATACTCAAGAAGGACAATCAAAACCTGCGCGGATATTATCCGTATCGTCCACCCTACTGGCGACCTTATCGACCCTATTTACCATACCCGATCTACCGACCAATCTTCCCACCAATCATCCCAATCTTCCCACCAATCTACTGGCACCCACCTTGGATCTATCGCCCGGTCGTATACTAGTGACCCCATTCCCTTCCCAACAAAGCGATCACTGCTGTCACTAGAACGAGTGGTCGTTATTCACATTCACTTGTAATTCCATCTCTGAATGCAACTGAAGAGAGCGGAAAAGGCAGTTCCGGCGTGAATAGAGGAGAGTGAGGAAACAAAGGAGCGGCCCGTGTATTTATGAGTAGACTATGATGGTTGCGCTTAATCACTGGGAACTAAATATTTGTTTCACCCCACGTAGAACATAGATTTGTAATAAAAAATTATAATAATTCCTGAAAGTGTGGGTGTTCAGTATGTGGTCTTAAATCGTTTCCTGCAAAGCCTGATGCCCTGCTATCACTTCTTTTTTTATTTATCATAGACTTGATCCCATTTCTGTTTGCACCACCAAATCCTTCGGCACGTCCAATAAGACTCCCTTCAACTGATCCTGCCAGAGATAGAGAGATCAACATTACGTCCTTTCTTCTTTCTGCTCTTACTGCTCATTGTTTTAAACAAATGATGAAAGAGAAAGAAAAGGACAATGGTATAGTGAAGGTACTCCTATGTCCTACAAACGGTGATTTATTGCACTACACAGACGTGACAGCGATCTGATTCGCCTCCCGGTCCATTAAAGCCCATCCATCCATGGTTGCCGCTATCATAATACCACGGCATGCAATAGACGACCCATTTTGCATCATCTGGCACCCGATTGCCATACATGTAATAAGACTGTCCTGGGTGCGTATGTATCCAATCATAGCCTCCATTATGCTGTATCTCACCTGGATCTAAAGCACGAGTGCCCTCTACAGCGCCTTGGAGTGAATCGGATCCGATCATTTCGTAGCCTGGACCACTATTTGTCTGTCTGTAGTAGGTAATTGACATGCCAACCCATTCATCGGAAGAACCTTGGTTATTAACTTGCGCATAGAAGATTCTACTGTTCTTATCAATCGCACAATGGTTAATGGTCGGATAGTGATTGTGCTGCATTCTCAAGTTCCCGCTGTAAACTGAGATTCCTGGTTCACTTGCAGATGCGGTGGCAACAGTTATCAACGGGATTGTCACTATCGCTGCGAGCGATAGACATAATAGTTTCGTTTGCATATTCACGTATATCACCTATTCACCGGTTGACGTCGCGTGCTTTTTAGAATCGGTCGGTCAGGCGAAAAGCCGTGCCGTCAATCTAAAGTTAACAAGTTAAAAATAAAATACAAGAGTAAAAACAGTTTCCCCATTTTTGGGGGATTTTAATTAATTTTTGTAATTTGAGTTAATAATGCAAGATGATCACATTAAAGAACTGTTCGCTGAGATAACTAACGCACATTTCTTCGGTCGGATCTAAATCTTTTTTGGACGATGGTGCCAGTGCAAATATGATTATGCGAAATAAATCTTGTGTTTTGGACACTACGATAGTTTATGACAATTCGACAATTATAGTCGCAACTAGTCTGCACATTAATAGAAATCTAGAAGAGTAAAAAAAGCGGCATAAACAATTATAGGAGAAACAGATGCTACATCCAATTTCTCTCTTTTGTAGCAATGTATATAGTGTAACTTTATTTTTGGAGCGAAACTTAAACCCTGCCATATAGCAAACGAGTTACATACCGACTGACTGAAGTTTGTTTTTCTCTCTCTTCATCAAAATTCCTCTAGAGACACAACCACTTTTATATTGCAGTTATCTTAAGTCGACGTCCTCGCCTAATCGATATCCTAAGCCCATCTCTCTTTGATAGACAACGTACGAATACACGATCAAATAGCCAGCAACAATGAGCACTGGGACAAGAATGAAAAATATCGTATAGTTTGGAAATAGAACTCCAAGGAGTGCTACTACACCCACAATCTTGAACAGTTTTGCGCCAATTGCATGGGTTTTATCCCATACGGACTCACTGCTCAGCGTCCACGGCGTTCTAATTCCCACAAACCAGTTCCGTTTCGCGTGCTCTGTCACGACCCCAATATAGTAGAAAAGTCCTCCGAACGCGGGCGCTAAAACCTGGTTAAAATTGTACTGCACGCCCATATTCCAGAGAATGGTGAGAAGGTAGAAATAAAAGAAAAATACTAAAAATAGTATGACGAACCTATCGTAGAACGTTCTGAATTTCTCAATATTTGCCTTCAATGGGTCTATTCTTGGGATAACAACGAACAATAACACAAGTCCGACTGAGATTATAGCCAACAAGAACAGGCCCCAAAATTTCGACGTATACCCATTCACTTGGCCTTGGGCATTCCAGTGAGAGGCTATGGTGTCTGGTAGCTGGGGATATACGTAGATGCCAACAGCGAATAAGATGATGACTATCCCAACGGCGATTAGTTCACTTCTTCTCATTGTAACGTACCTATATGTTCGTTAGTTTATCTACGACACTTCTCCGGCAATCCGGTTTACTCTGAAAAGCTTATCTACGTTGCGCGCGCCGAAACCAGCAACGTCAAAAAGGTTCATGGAAACAGCTCACGCAGATTGATTTTGAATTCGCCCAGTTTTCCCCCGTAGTTACCCGCAGAAATTCTGACTACATCGTCGATGTCCAGGGTGGCTTCAATTCCTTTTTTCATCGCTTCTCTAACTGTATCAAGCGAGGTCCCGTTAATCACTATTTCGGGGATATATTGAACGCCCTCTGGAACCTTATGGAGCTTTCCCAATCTGTGCTTAAGCGAAGGACAGAAAGGATCATTTGTGGTTGGACCTATCAACGGAAAATGGGTTTCAGGCTTTGAACCAGCGGAACACACATCGAATGGGGTCACCACACCATTCACGCTGTGTATCGCTTGCAGGGCCTTTTCTCCGGCTTTTTTTAGAGCTTCTTTTGTTTTACACATGACCCAGAAATTCGCGCCCATCACGCCGTGAGCGTACCCCAAACGCCTTTCAATAATGAAATCTGGGATCATAAGTGGCACAACAATAACGTTTCTATCAAAGCGTTTTTCCATCCATTCGTATCCGTCCCCGCAATGCCCAATCCGCTCCATCATATCCATTTTACCCTCTGCGTCTGGTAACGCATCGAAGACAGCGGTGAAGGGTTTAACCAAGATGTCTTGGCGAATCCTGTAAGAAAATTCAGCCTCAAACTTCTTTAAGGAAGCGGTGAAATCTTTCTCCTTGTCTAAACCCGCCCAGAACTGCAGAACGGCTCCCTCGCGCTTATCCGGAGTCTCATTTTCGTCAAGCCACTTCTCAACGCCACCTTCTACTCTGCCAATCACAACTGAAGGAGCTGCTGTTGAGTCTTCAGCTGCACTATGCAAAGTTGCCTTATCGTCGGCCGTGATTATCACTCGGCAAAAAATGCCTGCAAATGCCTCGGCATAAGTGTCTTCAATTTCAACTTTGAACTCCATTTCTCATCCGAGCCTCCCGACGGATTCTCCTCCAACCTTTTTCTGAATTCACTGCTATCTTTCACTAGCGATTCCTAGTCTCAGCGGTAACTATTTGAACCTTGCGTAAATCGTGAGGATGCACGGAAGAGTCAAGAGACAGAACGTGGCTCATCCCGCCTTCCTTGCAGGAGGTAGAACGGGTGCAGATGTTTATACCTTGAAAGCATTATTTCTACTATGTTCCCGAGACCTTTTGATTACTTTTCACCAAAAAACTTCGGCGAAGCTTTAGAACTTTATAGCAGTGCCGAGGAGGTGAAAATATTAGCGGGAGGGCAGAGCCTGATACCCGCTCTGAAATTACGGTTGTTCTCTCTAAAAGGTGTGGTAGATGTGACTGGTATCAAAGAGCTTGGCTATATACGTAAGGATGGACCTTTACTTAAGATCGGCGCATTGACAACAACCGCGGCCTTAGAGAACGACAGGGCAATCGTTTTTTCAGCGCCCATTTTGCGTGAAGCTGCGGAACAAATTGCCGATCCTTTGGTCAGGAATATGGGCACTATCGGCGGCAATCTGTGCCATGCGGATCCATCGAACGATCTGCCAGCAGTAATGCTTGCTCTAGATGCATCGATGGTTGCGACGAGCACAGGCGGAACGAGAGAGATCGGTGCTGATTCGTTCTTTATAGAGTCGTTTAAAACTGCACTGAAGCCTGGAGAGATCCTTACCGAGATCAAGATACCGGTGCCGATGGGCAGGTTTGGGAGCACATATCGCAAAGTGAGGAAGGGCTCTGGAGGTTTTTCTATTGCCGGCGTGGCAGTGTGTCTTTTAACGTCGGATGATGGCATCATTACGGGATGTCGGATAGCAATGACTGCTGTAGGTGCCACGGCTCTGCGGGCTGAGAAAGCCGAACAAGAGCTTCTGGGAAGAGTGCCGACGGCACTGGTGTTGGATGACGTAGCCCGGATGGCTGTAGAGGTGTCGCGGCCGTCTACCGACTCCAACGCATCGGAGGATTACCGGCGCACCGTATTGAATAAGCTCGTAAAGGAAGCGGTACGCACAGCTTACGACAGAGCAGCCAGGGACAGGGATGGAAACCATGAGGACAACGTTTAGGGTGAACGGAAAAGATGTCGAACTCGATGTGGAGCCGAGAAGGCTCCTTGTCAGTGTGCTCAGGGAAGAGCTGGGACTTACCGGAACTCACATCGGTTGCGATACGACGAACTGCGGCGCGTGCGCTGTAGTGGTTGATGGCAAAGCAATCAAATCGTGCACCATGCTCGCAGTCCAGGCAGATGGCAAGGAGATACTCACTATTGAGGGTTTAACAAAAGACGGCACGCTGCACCATGTGCAGAGGGCTTTTTTGGAGAAGCACGGGCTGCAATGTGGTTTCTGCACGCCAGGAATGATCGTGATGTCCTACTGGCTTTTAAACCAAAACCAAAACTGGGGCGAAGAGGAGATAAAGAAACGCCTCTCTGGAAATTTATGCAGGTGTACGGGGTACCGCGACATTATAGCGTGTATCAGATACGCCAAGGAGCTCATGAGGGGAGAGAGGGAGTGACACGATATGATGGGAGAGTCTGAATCATTCGTCAGGGGAGCCGGGAAATACGTGGATGATATCACCCTGCCACATATGCTTCACATGGCGGTAGCGAGGAGCCCCTACGCGAGGGCGAAGGTACTCTCTGTTAGCGGCGGTATGAACAGGGACGACCTGAAGGCGCCCATAGGTGGATTCGGAGAGGGGGGTCGCAGAGACGTTAATCCTGCCATATTGCATCCTGTTTTTGCACAGGACACCGTGAATTACGTAGGTCAGCCAGTTGCCGCGGTGTTCGCGAATGACCGGTATGCCGCTGAAGATAAGCTCGATGAAATAGATGTTGAATATGATAAACTGAAACCTATCCTAACGATAGAAGATGCTCTTTCAGGAGAAGGCGGCCCTCTCCATGCCGGTACCACATCAAACATCATAAAGCAGTCGTGGATGGGTGCCGACTTTGACGATCCTGCGTCTCCGATTATGCTCGAAGACCAATTTATGATAGGAAGGATCGTAAGCAACCCCCTTGAACCTCGAGGGATCATCGCAGACTATGACGGCTCTACCATCACGGTGTACATCTCTACTCAAGCGGTGTTTAGCATAAAGGACGGACTGTGCAGTACCCTCGGGCTAGACAGCTCCAAGGTAAGAGTTATCCAAGCAGATACTGGGGGTGCGTTTGGGGTAAAAAGTGCGCTCTATCCCGAATACGTCATGGCGGTCTGTGCAGCGCTGAAGTACAGGAAACCTGTGAAATGGATTGAGAGCCGTAGCGAGCACCTAGCCGCAAGTCAACCAGGCAGAGGCGTGCGCGGCACGATGAAACTCTTCGCCGATACAGACGGCAAAGTTCTGGCGGTGCGAGGTGAGGTAACTACTGATGCTGGCGCTTTTGGTGGAAGTTCCGGCACGTCTTCACCGTTTTTCGTTGCCATGCAGCTGACAGGGCCGTATGGCATAGAAAATGCACGTGTACTCGCAACATCCGTGATGACGAACAAGCCCCCACAGGGCCCCTACCGAGGTGCAGGAAGACCGGAGGCTGCATTCTTCATGGAACGGATGATGGACTTGCTTGCTGATACGCTTGGAAAAGAAGTCGATGAAGTGCGCCTCATCAACACCACTACACACCGCTTCACCTCCCCGCTCGGTCTCGAGATTGACGCCTCGCGTCCGTTCTTTGAGCGAGCTGTCGTCGAGCTGCAGTACCGGGAGAAATCAATACGCGACGCAGCAGGGCTTGGCTTTTTCGTTCTAGTGCCAGCAGTTATGCCCGGGGAGTCGGCTCGAATACGCGTGCACAACGGTACAGTAGATGTGTGGCTCGGGGGAAACCAGCACGGTCAGGAGCACTTTACCTTTGTCAAGAGACTGCTGAGTGAAGAACTCGCTATCCCTGAGAATCTAATAACATTGAACAATGGAGATACTGCCGCTCTTAAGGATGGCGTGGGCTCATGGGGAAGTAGGAGCGCACTTGTCGGAGGGGCGGCCGTTATTGCTGCGGCACGAGAGTTAAAATCGCAAGTAGAAAGCAGACTTGGAGGCTATACAGCAGAAGGGCTGCTAGAAGATAGTTTTGACGCAGAGGTCTTTGATGGACATACACGACAGCTAAACTCCTTTGGGGCAAATCTAGCAACAATAAGCATTGACAATTACGGCATGGTCAAGGTAAAAGAGTGCGCCGCGTGTTATGACGTCGGTAGGGCGCTCAGCCCCAACGTAGTAGAAGGGCAGATAATTGGCGGATCGATACAAGGCATTGGCCAGGTGCTGTACGAGAGTGTAGTACACGATTCAGAGGGTAGGCTGCTGACAAAAAACCTCTCCGACGCAGGCGTGCCTATAGCCGAGAACACCCCGGAATTCTTCACCACGATAGTTGAGCGCCCTTCCTCGTTCGTGCACCGCGCTAAGGGTCTTGGCGAGGCGCCAACAATAGGTGTGCCGATCGCTGTCGTTAGAGCCATCGAGCAGATATCTGGTAAACGGATACGCCATACACCCGTCAGACCTGAAGAACTCATCGAGGATTCGGACGCCTAATGCACCGTTATAGCAAAAAGGAGATTGTGGATGCGATTGAGCCGGGACTGAATGAACTGGTTCCCAATGCTATGTACGCGTTCGAGACTACAGATATGATCACTCACGGTACCCTTCATCTACACGTGCGTTTGTCGAGGAGCAAAGTACGTAGGTAGGTAGGCGAGGTGACCATAATGACCTCAGATCTGGAACTTCTGAACGAAGCGAGGCGTCTATTGAAGAAGGGAACGCGGCTTGCTTTGTGCACTGTTATTGAGAAAAAGGGTTCAGGACCGAGGGAAGCTGGTACGAAAATGATCGTCAGCGAAGACGAGGAGACATACGGAACGATAGGAGGAGGTGCCATTGAACGCACTTTGATCAATGTGTGTATGGACGCCTTAAAAGAACGTACACCGAGAACGGTCACGTTCAACGCGACAGGAGAGAAGAAAACTGGAATGGTTAAAATGGGTCTGATGTGCGGAGGTGAGGTAAGCGTGTTTATTGACACCTTGGAACCGGATCTACAGCTCATACTTGTTGGTGCGGGCCACGTAGCGTTGTCCCTTGCGCGACTCGCCGATATTATGGGATTCCAAATGACCATCATTGATGACGACTGCACGCTCGCGAACAAAGAACGATTCCCAATGGCCGAACGGATCGTTACCGGCGACGTTGTCAAAGTAGTGAGCGAGCTTATTCTTAGCTCCAGTGACTTTGTCGTCGTTGCATACGGAGACCACAAACGCGAGTATGTCGCATTAAAGAGCATGATTGAAAAGAAACCAGCCTACCTTGGACTACTTAGCAGCAAGGCAAAAGCCGCAACATTTGTGAAGAGGCTCCGAACGGAGGGGATCAGCGAGGCACACCTAAAGATATTGCACGCACCGATAGGCTTAGCCATAGGAGCTGAGACGCCTGAAGAAATCGGCATAAGCATCCTCGCTGAGATTATACAGTATAAAAGAACGAAGCGCGAGTAAAGTAGGATACACTAAGGCCCCTAGCCCTTCAACGACCATGGCTGCCACCGTTCATGAGACGGTGGATGCGGGCGTAATCCTCCGGTGTATCTACGTCCATGGTGGTCCACTCCGGTGCCGTGATGGTGACCAACCTGTCAGCATGCCTGCGGATAACGTCCCGCATCGTTTCAGTTTTTTCCAAATCGAGTATTTCGCTGAAGAGCTGCCTATGAACGAGCAATGGGTGCCCTTTCTTCCCTTTATGTATGGGACTCACAAGCAGTGCTCTGCCTCGGCTGTTCTCCATCTGTTGGATCATGGCGTTCAAAAAGTTATTATCGAGAATCGGCTCATCTCCGAGAATTAAAAATGCAGCGTCAACAGGTGGCAGCACCTGTAGCCCTTTTTGAAAAGACGAAATCATCCCGCGTTCAAAGTCCTTGTTTATCACGGTCTTGACTGCTTCTCGTCTTGGCTGTGTGGCCTCGATTATTTGTTCGGGCTTATGTCCCAGCACCACTACCGTTTCATTTATGTTAGCAGCTGCTACTGCGTCCAAAATGTTATCTATCAGAGTGGTATTATTCAGGCGTAGCAGAAGCTTATTTTGTCCCATCCTTTTGGACTTGCCGGCCGCCAGAACGATTGCCGCGGTCTTCATCAACACCACCACTGATGATGAAAATGATGCCATCTTCGCGGAACTGCGCGCAGACCATCATTGATACTTGTTAATTACGGGCGAAACTATAAACGGTTTCGGTTATGAAGTAGAGATAACTGCATGAACTGCGGATATAGATGCAAAGCTACGTAGAGCAGGCCGGCCATGATCGATGAGAAGGAGGAGAAGGAGCGCCGCGCGCGGCTGAGAAAAGGACCGGGAAAGTACAGGAAGATGAGATAGGATGACGTTGTAGTGCGGTACACCCTCATTCTCGAACGCGACAGGAAAACATTCGAGGACATAAAGACCGTGTGGATAAAAGGGCTGTGTGAAGTGCCGGAAGTGATAGAACGGCTTACCAATCTCAAGCACGAGATACATCTTCACATGGAGGCGTGTTTCCAATACAAAGCCGTCACGCAGATGATGAGGATATGGGGCGACCTCGAAGCATTGGAGGACGCCCTTGATTGGACATTAAATGAGATTGCTTTACAACGGAATGTGGATGAATGAATAAAATGGAACTCACGTATGTCCCGACGATATGCCCCTACTGCGGCGTTGGGTGTGGGCTTAACCTGGTCGTCAAGGATGGACGACTTGTGGGAGTTGAACCGTGGAAGAGGCATCCTGTCAACGAAGGTAAACTCTGTCCTAAGGGCCTAGCGTGCGACCAATTCGTGCATAGTGCAGATAGGCTTAAATCACCCTTAATCAAAAAGGACGGAAAATTCGTTGAAGTGACGTGGGAAGAGGCTTTAGGTCTTGTTGCTTCAAAACTCAAAGCGACACGTGAAACGTACGGTTCAAATTCAGTAGCCTTTCAGGTGTCGTGCAGGATATCTAATGAAGAAGCGTACCTTATGAACAAATTAGCCAGAGTTGGATTTAAGACGAATAATATCGATAATTGCGCACGATTGTGCCATGGACCGTCAGTTTCCGGACTTGCCTTGTCTTTTGGCTCAGGCGCTGCGACAAATCCCTTGGCAGATTGCATGAACGCGGACTGTATTTTTGTGATTGGATCAAATGCCATGGAATCCCATCCTCTAGCCGGCAGAAGACTTATTATGGCAAAGGAACGAGGCGCGACAGTGATCGTTGCGGACCCACGGTACACAATGACGGCGAAGCAAGCAAATATCTACGTGCGCTTTTATCCCTCGGCGATTATCCCTCTCGTGAATTCAATGATGTACCATATCATACAAGAGGACAAAGAGGATGAGGAATTCATCAAAACACGGACGAAGGGCTTCCCGGAACTGAAAACAACGGTCGCCAAGTACGCTGATGTGGAGGATATAACAGGGGTGCCAACAGATCTAGTGAAAAAAGTTGCACTGTTGTACGCAGGAGCAAAAAATGCGGCTATAGTGTACTGTTTAGGCGTGACTGAGAGCAGAACCGGGACGGACAACGTACGGACATTAGGAAACCTTGCACTGCTCACCGGCAATGTTGGTAGGCCAGGCGTTGGCGTAAACCCACTGAGAGGTCAGAACAACGTGCAAGGCGCGTGCGATATGGGGGCATATCCGAGTGTCTATTCAGGTTATCAGACGATAGATGCAGAAGAGAACCGCCGTAAGATGGAAGAAGCCTGGAACGTTGAGGGATTGCCATCAACGCCCGGCTTAACGCTCACGGAGCACATAGATGCCGCTGGTGACGAGATAAAGAGCATGTTCATTGTTGGGGAAAATCCGATGTTGTCGTTCCCCGATATCACTCATGTCGGTGCATCGCTCCAAAAGCTCGACTTCCTCGTTGTACAGGACATATTCCTTACTGAAACTGCTGAATTTGCTGATGTCGTACTGCCTGCTGCATGCTGGGCGGAAAAGGATGGCACGTTTACCAATGCTGAACGGCGCGTCCAACGGATTCGAAAAGCAGTTGACCCGCCAGGAGAGGCGAGAGCAGATTGGGAAATTATAACGGATTTGGCGCATACGCTTGGCGTGCCAGGGTTCGATTTCACGAGCACTGAGGATGTGTTTAACGATATGGCCAGAATTACACCTCAGTACGGTGGTATCACTTATGTGAGACTGGAAAAGCCGGAAGGTCTTATGTGGCCGTGCCCTACTGAGGAGCACCCGGGAACGCCAATTTTACATGTGGGTTCGTTTAGTTCGCGAGATGGTCTCGGAACGTTTTTCCCGATAGACTACGTGCCTCCAGCGGAGCTTCCAGATGAGGAGTACCCGTTCGTCCTGATGACTGGACGTATCTTGTTCCATTACCATACGGGAACTATGACAAGACGATCTCCAACGCTCAACGCTGAAGTTCCGGCGGGATACGTCGAGATTAATCCAGACGATGCGGCTGTCCTTGGGATTTCGATACAGAAGAATGATTCGATAAGGGTAAGGGTGAAAAGCCGGCGCGGTGAAGTTGAGACGGTAGCATTAGTTACCAATGATATCCCAAAGGGAGTGGTGAGCATGCCGTTCCACTTCAAGGAGTGCCCTGCTAATAGGTTGACGAATACGGCGCGGGATCCGCTTTCGAAGATGCCAGAACTAAAGTTCTGTGCAGTAGCGGTAGAACTGGTGCCTAGAACTGGTCACGGAAAGATGTAGGCAGTTCTTGCCACTCGATCAGCATCGGTGATGGTGTGACCTTTCGGCAATTGTTATTAAGTAGACGGTGTATCAAGAAGTTTTATTAGATTGCCCACAAATTCGGCCTTAATTGTCCTTGGTGGTACACTAAGTTGGATAAATCCCGATACCCCCAATAAACGTGCGATCTCATCTGAGACCGCATGCGTAGGTCTTCCCCGGCGATCGGGTCGTTTCACACTGATACGGACTGCCTTGTCCAATCGCCTGCTTTTGGTGGGATCGCCGATGACGATCACTGCATCGTCGTGCAGTCGTTTCACATGGGCATTATTGGGATAGCATTTTCTAATGTATTCTCGTTCGTCGTCTGATAGTCCACGCATATCGACAATCTTCTTTACAGTGAAATAGCCGATGATGTAGAGGCCATTCTCACCATCATAATCCCACGGTTGTAGTCCCGCATAAAAGACCAGAAGGTCGCCACGTTCTAATTTTAACAGATAAGTTCTTTTGATGGATATATCGCCATAGGTAAATGTCTCAAATTCAGGATCGAAGTGCAACTTCGCATTTTCAAGTTCTTTCGGCAGGTTATAGGTAAAAAGAGGTCGGGCGTGTGCCCCCACTGTATTTCCAAATGTTCTCGTTTCACTTGAATCACGTCTTTCAGGGATGGGAATGTATTCAAACGATCCATCTGCAAACAGGGGGGCCAGCGCTCCACCGCACCCTTTGTCAATTCCCACTCGTAGCAATAGTGCTTTCATACTACCTACCCATTCAAGTATAGCAGCGTTTTTCGGCACTGCTGAATCCTCGGTGAACTTCTCACAACAATAGTGCTGAATTACCGGTTGCTGAATCGGTGAAAATTACAATAGGTGGGTCAGGTACGCGGCATGGTGAGGCAAAATAACTCTAAAAAACCTTCTGAGGAATTTTCGAGCGAAGTATATGCCGCGTAGCTAAAATATAGCACTGTTTTACAAATAAAAACTGTTGTAACAAAAATAGTGTGTTATGTAAGCTCGGTTCTGGAGGATTTTGCAGTTGTTGAGTCGGTTGATGAGTTAAAAAAGAGGCTATTTTCAACTTATACTTTTTATACCCCCTGTCGCAAATGCTTGCGATATTCTTTATCAGTTATGCGGACGGATTCGTCTGTAACTGATTTGAATCTCTCCACCTCCTCCACCCAAACGTAGGGAAAAACAAGGAATTTAACAGTTGTATAAGAGTCATTGTTTTTTCTATAGCTTTAATGCAAGAAATCCTCCTATCTTCACATAACCGCTTGTATGCCGATATCGGAGTGTAGTGAAGAGGCAAACTTTTTAACCAACCAACCCACCACGTTCTATAGAACAGTTATACTATAAGTCCGGCTATCTGTTGCACGATTATCTTGTTGTTATCACATACGCTTCACTTTCACACGGGGCATATTGATTGTCACCCGAAAACTTATACCTGAACGACCATGTGCCAGCGTTCCCCGCATACCAACTACTAGTAAAAAAGCCGACCGCATTCGTCGCTACGTTCCCGCCGTTCGGAACCCACGTACCATTTAATTGCCATTCTTCGGAGACTATTTTATTAGCGAGCCCAGTCCCGTTCGAGGTGAGCTGCCCTGCGACATTATAATCTTGTCCGACTGTTACTGGTTGTTTGGGATAATCAGTCATCGTGATGCTTGTCTGCTGCTGGACTTTGACGTATGGCGGGGACGTAGCGGCAGCTACAGCCACGTCGATGACTGTCGCAATCACTACAACTGCCACAAGGGTTGCAATTATTTTTTTCATTTTTTCAACCTTGCATTCAGTTGAACGTACTGACCAATATGAAAGTGCACAGTCGCCGGATGATTTATATGTTCAAATCCTTTCATAACCTTTTGCCACAAACCGCGTACTAGTTCCGCGAATTTTTTTATGACATCCAGGCACGTGTTACTCGATACGCGTCCAGAATCACTTAGTTAGAATGATTTTGCCCTACGAATGGTAAATCACTTGCCTTGCAGATACCATGAAGAAATAGGCGAGCCCTCGGAATACTGGTGAAACATGGCAATTGATCGATCACTTCAATACGCATATCCATTTTGTCAACTTACTTGCATCCTTTAACGCCCCATTTCACGGTAACTTGTTTCATCCCAGCTCTACGTAAACCCAATTGAGAGTATGTAAAGTCCGTAAATATCATACACAAACCGTTTAAACCCTGTCTGTGAGAGGTATCTATTAAGTCCTCTACATCGAAAAGATGTACTGCTTTTAGTGCCCCCCTCACCGAATGGTCACCAGTTCTGACGGTGCCCCATATCCTGACGAGCATTATGCTACAGTCTACGAAGTAACCACTAAGATAATCCAACGAAGAATGAACGAGAATCCTGAGTTGAAAGGAGAAGAAACCTCTTATGTCCGAAGTGGGACGCGGAAGGCAGATCAGATATCCATAAAAAGAGGAATTAAAAATAGCGTTTTCCTTTTCTCTGGTGAAGCTACGTCAGCGGTAATATCATTCATCTTTTTTATCTACATCGCGAGAGTGTTTCCCGTCTCGGAATTTGGTTTATACATTACTATCGTCTCTTTTGTCTCACTTTTCTCAATTTTACCGCACTTTGGCATAAATATGGTCATCATTCGCGAAGGAGCAAAGGAACCTGAGGACACGCATCGCCTCATCTCCAATGCTACTGGATTAGTAACGCTCTTGTCCGCTACCTCGATAGTACTCCTTATTACTTGCATGTTTTTCACCCCCTATTCATTTGACGTGAAGTTACTCATTGTGTTGGCCTCTTCAACTCTGCTAATGAGCGGACTCGGCAGCTTGTTCCGTTCAGTTTTCAACATCTATCAGGAAATGAAATACGTCTCAGTCTTTACGATCGTCGAACGCGCTGCATTCGTAGTTTTTTCAGTCATTTTTATAGCTCTCGGATTTGGAATAGTTGGCATCATATATGCCACGATCGTCGGCGCTTTTACAAACATGCTTCTAAGCTTCATCAAAAGCCAACAGATACATCATTATAAGCTGAATTTCAAGCCAGTTTTTGATAAGAACATTATAGGTCCAGCGGTATGGTTTGGACTCGCAGCTCTTCTCGGAACTATGTGGCAGAGGATAGATACCTTAATGATATCATTTCTGATTGGTGTACGATCTGTCGGACTCTTTACACCAGCTGTCAGTTTCGTTGGGGTTGGAGATATGGCAGTTTTCGCCTTAACTGGAGCATTTTTCCCCGTGCTCTCAAGAGCAGTTCATAAAAGGAGGATTGCAAAAAAAGAGCTCTTCAGATATGTGTCATACTTCACAATAGCGGGAGTTGTTGTAATCGTAATGACCTTTGCATTTGCGAACCAACTTATCTATTATACATTCGGCCCGAAGTTCACCGAAGCGGTTGGTTTCTTAAACATCCTCATCGTAGGATTTGCGATTGGCCTTGTCGCCGTTCCGACGGCTTTACTGCTTGACGCCACAAATAATCAAAAGGTACACGTTCTTAACGCAACCTACATGTCACTCGCAAATTTCGGACTTAACTTATATCTCATACCGATTATGGGGGCTATCGGGGCGGCGTATTCCACAAGTATTTCGCAAGTACTCGGAACTGTGTTGGGCGTCCCCATAGCGCTGTACTTTTTAAAAAGATCGAATCATATATGATACGAGACAAATAGGATGAATATGAAAGTAATGGCAAATGCGGCAGGCTGCGATATTCTCTCGTAATTTGGTTCTTCTACAGTACCGCCGCCTTTATGGGTTCTCAATAAATATTGGTATGCTTTCTTTTTCAGTTAAATGATCTTTGCTGACAAAAACGTTCAATACAAGTATGACGGTTCGCGTTTTTGGCCATCAAAATGTGCAATAAGTCATCGTTAACTGCGCAGTATGCCCTCAATCAACTTGTCGATTCCTGAGATGTTCTTGATTAATGCTTGTGGGATGGAATAGCGAGCAGTAAGGTATGCGATACTGGTGTAGCTCACCCACGCGCGGTCATCTTTGCTCTGCCACACGAGAACCTTGAGTGGTAGGTCGAGAGCCAGCAGCGGAGTGGCAATCATCAGTGGGGTGCCCGCTTTCGGATTGCCAAATAATAGCACATGCGTTTCTTGCATCTTCAGCCCAACCCGTTCCGCTTCCCCACTATGATTGATGTGCGCAAAAACAGTGAGGCCTCGGTCGCGCATCGCTGTCTGAAGACGTTCCAGCGTTTCCTCCACAGAGAATGGACTGAGCTTTGTGATGATGCCCTCTATCGAAGGTGACGTTACAAATGGTGTCGAATCATTACTTTTCATCATGAATCTACTCTGTACTTTTTCACTCTTCTCCGATTGCTTCTATCTATCAATATCGTTTGTTAACTTTAAGGCTTTGGAGGGATTGCGGGTCTCGGTTAGGCTGAGAAGAGGGCGTACAACATATAGCATAATTAAACAGATAGGGAATTGCAGAGCTTAAAGATAGTGCTCGTGGACTTGATGGTACAACCTCGAATATGGAAAATCTCATCATACAAGTAGCTCAGCAAGATCTAGAGATTTATACGTCCGAGCATGTTTTCATGCCGTACCCCTGAGTTATGCACGTAATTTAATCTTCGACGCATACTATTTTGTCGCTGAGACAGCAATGACTGCAACTAGACAGAGATATTCGTTTCCGCCGTGGTGGGGTCAATATTGTATTCTTTTTGACACAAGCCGATAAAATAAAGATAATTATCAATATCATAGACCTGAGTAGTCGCTGAACTCCATCTAAGACAACAAGGAGTGCAAGGTCAATTTATTAGGGGAGTCAAGCTAGAGTCAAGTTTAGTGGAAATAGAGCGAACATGCCAAACGTTTCAGATGAAAAAAGATGTATTTTCACAACAATAAATCTCACTGAAGGTGAAAAGTTCGTTTAAGATTGGCCGATGAGAATTCGATACTGCAGCGCTTTAGAAAATTAAAAATAAGAGCGAGTAAATTGCCACAGTATGAAAAGACAAGTCGCTGTCACAGTAGTAGCCGTGATGATTTTAATCGGAGTGGTTGCTGTATATGCTTCTACAAGCAGTAGCACCAATAAACTGCTAGGACATGGCACGACGAGCAAACTTCTTTTTCAAGAGTCGACCATCAGCGCTCTCCAAGCGGGAGATTATGCTGGAGGTATGTCCCTTAAAGAGTTGAGGGCACACGGCAATTTTGGGTTAGGCACATTCAATGATCTTGATGGCGAGATGGTACTTCTGGACGGAGCGTTTTATCAAATTAAATCTGATGGCAAAGTGTATGCAGCTAACGACTCTATGATGACACCCTTTGCTACCGTGACGTCATTCCAACCGGACATAAAACTTTCGCTGGATGATATCGAACACGGCACCATGAATTACACGCAGGTCCAACACCAATTGGAAGGATATTTCCCCACAAAGAATGCCTTCTATGCGGTAAAACTTACAGGCGATTATACCTATCTCAAGACACGAAGCCCACCTAAGCAGAATAAACCGTATCCACCGCTTGATGATGCGTTAAAGAATCAATCCGTGTTCGAATTTCGAAACGTCACAGGAACGATGGTCGGCTTCTGGTCACCTCAATACGCAAACGGGTTGGATCCCCCTGGCTGGCATTTTCATTTCATATCTGCCGATAGAACGTACGGCGGACACGTTCTAGACGTTACAGTGCAACGCGCAACAGTTGAAATTCAAGAAATGACTGGTTTTTCTGTTGTACTGCCACACAACGATGCATTTTACGCACTAGGTCCCCTGTCAGCTTCATAATCGAGGCTGTCTTGCGTTAATCTGGTAGCGAATGTGGACCGATACGTTAGTAGAAAAAATTAGGCGTACTGAGCTTCATGAGGGAGAAGGTGGTTGCAGAGTAACTTCCCGCGAAACAAGAGTGAAGTTATAGCGATGCCAAAGAACAGCCTATCCACCCGTCCTGCGTGCGTTGAAACCGGATTTGTGTTCCAGTTCGCGCCCGTTCCATGTCCCCCTGCGAGTGGTGGACGAAGTTCGTACCTCCAACACCCTGTAAGAGTGCCCCTATTTCATCCTCTGTGTAACATCTGATATGTTGTAACCCAGCATGGTCTTTGATCGTTCCGAACACCCCCTGTGGGATAGTGCGCCGTTCTTCACTGATCGAAGAACAGGGAAATAAATACTCTATAATGATCTTATTTTTCTGTTGTTCAGAAAGAAATGCTCTGATGAGGCGGCTGAGGTCTTCTCTCGAGATATAGTAACTGATGCCTTCGATTAGAACGATTGTAGGCAGCTCACTGCGATGACCAGCACTTTTAAGCGCCTGAACAAAGTCGGGCGCAGTAATATCTCCTGTTATGTGTCTTACTTTAGAGTAAAGAGTGGGCACAATGCTGCGGTAGAGCGTATTTTTTTCCTCCATTTCCGATATGTCGATCTCGAAGATATGGGCTATGCGCGAGGCGTTTGCTGCTAGCAATTCAAGAGAGAGGGGGGAGACGCCAGCTGCAGGTATCACGATCTGCCACGGTTCTTGGTCAGACGACCACAGCACCTTTTCAACAAGACATCTCATGAAATATTTTCTGTCCAAAATGACCTCATTGTACCACGAGCAGACCTCATTACAGCTCGTTAAAAGCGAATTCCCTGCTGATAGGTCAAGACAGTCGACATAGCTCCGAGCAGGTCCTTGCATGTAGAGTGGCATCGACCATGACATCACGAGGGCCGCCGTGTCGCTGAGCTTTAATATATTCATTGTGCCTGTTTCAGTTGTTGTCCGATGAACAAACTCCTTTATTTATTTTTTTGCCGTTTGTATATAAGAGTGACGATTTTGACGAGATTTTGGAGGGCTAACACAAAAAAGAAACCACCATCGCTCCGCTTTTACAACAAATATTTCTCAAGCAGGAGCTGGGCCTCTAACACATCTGCCCGCTGGCCCTTCCAAGAGGTCAGCAGGCGCAAATTTGTCGAGACTTGATAGATTTTAGACCATTTTACCACCGAAAAAGGACTCAAATGTTTTAAAGAGAGAACTCATATCCCCACAATTACGCAACGAGTTCAACGTGATTCAAATGGTAGATCTTGATTTAGCATACTTCTATATCCCCATCAGCATCATCGTCGCAATTTTGTACCTTGTCATCGATAAAAAACCTCGGACGATGCGCAGCGTGACAGGAGTGTTTCTGCTGTCCTTCTTGGTGATAAGTATCGGTATCTCCTCGCTCATCAGTTTTGTTGGACACGTCTTTTTTGCTGATCGGACTGCTGTACTAATAGGGTGGGCTGCAGGAAGTCCATTCCAGCAAGAAATCGGCTTTGCTAACCTGGCCATTGGGGTTCTGGGTATCACCTGCTTCTGGCTCAGAGGCAACTATTGGGTCGCAACGGTGGTAATGGCAACGATATTTCTGTGGGGAGCAGCCTATGTGCACATTTTGGATATTATGTTACACGGTAATTATGCATCTGGTAACGCTGGAGGTGTTCTCTACGATGATATTCTTGTGCCTCTTATCACGATTGTCTTGTTAGTTGCCTACCTGCGGACAAAGGAGATGATTGAAAAGGGAATGCAAAATTGTGCTTGCACGTGACAGAAATGAAGACAATAACGAGAGCCTGCGAGGCGTGTATAACAATTTTGACGAAACTATGCTTTTGTAAAGCAAGGTATAAGTAAATGTGATATACATTTACCGTCACTATAGTGAAAAAACTCTTCTTGTATGCAATTGGTGTATGGTTCATCCTTCTTATTGCTGCCATCCTAAACGGAGCGTTTCGAGAAGAGTTCATTCGGCCTCGACTCGGCGAATACCCGGGACACGTCTTCAGCACCATCATATTAGTCGCCATCATTTGGATTGTGATATACCTATTCATCAGAACTGCTGGTAGATGGGCATCGACAATAGATTTCCTGCTAATCGGCGTGTTGTGGCTGGTACTGACCGTCATCTTCGAGTTTTGTTTCGGTCATTATATCGAAGGCCAGTCGTGGGATATATTGCTTGCCAACTATAATGTTCTCAACGGACGAATTTGGGTTCTAGTGTTGCTATCAGAGCTTATCGCTCCACCGGTGTTAGGCTTGGCACTAGTCAACAGTTAATACTACGTAACTACTACTGCGCAACTACATAGCAGGACATGAGACACATTACGGACTCCATCGAGAATATGCTCGACACAGCGGTGAATATTCAAGTGGCGTGCAGGTGAGACTTGCCGAGATAACCACGTCGTAAATTCGCTCATTTTCTATTTCCTACTTTCTATTTTCTATGACGAACCTACAATACCCATTGCCCATGGCGTAGCAAT
>DASPRZ010000093.1:0-6072 GCA_035624185.1 Candidatus Acidiferrales bacterium | reverse complement strand
TTTTTCCTTGCAGAAGGAGCAAGAATAAGCATGATCAGCGGTTTAGATGCCCGAGACCACCTTGAAGTGCTCTATCATTTTGCCATTTGGGGCAACATCTTTACCACAATTGTTAAAATTCCATACGAAAAGCCGGAAATTCCGACAATTACCAGCTACTTCGAAGCTGCTATTCTTTACGAAAGGGAGCTTATTGGACTGTTTGGAATAGATGTCAAAGGTATACCAGATAGTAGACCATTGGAAATACCGCCAAGATATACCGACAGGTTACCGCCACTCAGGAGAGCTTGAAATGGCGGGAACAAACGGAAGGGGATTTGCAAGACTTAAAGTTCCTGTGGGACCTAGCCATCCGGCGCTTGAAGAACCAGCGCGATTTATCTTCGATGTAGAAGGAGAGAAAGTCGTTGGCGTCGACTATGAGATAGGATTTAATCATCGAGGCATAGAGCGGCTCTGTCAAGAACGACCAATGCCAAAAGTCGTGTATTTGGTCGAACGCATCTGCGGCATATGTTCTCACGCTCATCCGTTAAACCACGTGGAACGAGTTGAAGACATTGCGGATATTAAAGTTCCAGAACGTGCAAAGTACATTCGCACAATTTACGCAGAGTTGGAGCGGGTGCACTCTCATATGCTGTGGGCGGGCATAGCGGGTGAAGAGATAGGATACCACACGCTCTTTATGTATACGTGGAGGGAACGAGAGAAGATAATGGATCTCCTTGAACTCCTCTGCGGAAATCGCGTAAATTATGGTTGTAATACAATCGGCGGTGTCAAGTGGAACATTTCAGAGGAGCAACTGAGAAAGGCACTTGTTACATTAGAGTATCTCGATAAAGTAGCTGACAAAGTGACAAAGGCAGTTCTAAAGGACAGCAACATCGCAGACCGGGGCGCAGGAGTTGGGGGATTGAGCAAAGAAGATGCCGTCCGACTTGGCGCAGTTGGCCCCAATGCCCGAGCTAGCGGAGTGCCGGAAGATACGCGAGTGATGTGCAAGTATGCCGCGTACGGTGAGTTTGACCTTGAACCACAATTAGCTTCGGGGGGAGATGTCGTTGCGCAAGCGATTGTACGGCTCTCTGAACTCAAGCAGTCGGTATGGTTGTTAAGAGAGCTGTTTAAGAATTTACCCGAAGGGCCGATAAAAACGGAATTTGATGAGATCCCGCCAGGGCGAAGCGTAGGCCGGGTTGAAGCCCCCCGAGGTGAATTAACGCACTTCGTCGAGAGTAATGGCAGTGACTTCTTTGAGCGAATAAAGATACGATCTCCCACGCTGGCGAACATCCCATCATACGTGCCAAAATTTATTGGCTGTCAGGTGGCCGATATCCCCATCATAGCCGCCTCAATAGACCCCTGCTTCAGTTGTACTGATAGAATAACGATAATAAAAGACGGAAAACGGAGAACCGTGATGAAGCAGCAGTTGAAAATGGGGCGGGTCTAATGATTGTCGAAGCTCTGATAGCGATAGTTTATGCTTTTGTATCTGCATTACTCCTTCAGGGGATCCGACGGATTGTTGTCGCGCACAGCCAATTCAGAAAAGGACCCAGCATATTTCAAAATTTCTATGACTTTTTCAAGTTGATGGGCAAAGAAACGTTAACGCCAAATGTCACGAGCCCCCTATTGTTTAACATCGCTCCGATACTCAGTGCCTCATCGATGATTGTTGCAGCCCTTATTGTTCCGTTAGCATCTTCACAACCAGCTGTTGGCGCAGGGGACCTCATATTCATTATTTACCTTCTTACATTGCCCCCAATAGCGCTGATACTTGGAGGATCGGCAAGCGGAAGTCCTTATGGTGCCATCGGCGCTGCAAGAGAGGTTGCGTTGCTCATTGCGTATGAGACTCCTTTTATCATTTCAATAATAACTGTTGCGATTGTCGCTGGTACTTTCGAACTGAGTAAATTATCACAAACTGCATATATTACGGTTCTTCCGCTCGCCGCAATTGCCGCTATCTGGACGCTTCCCGCAGCAGCAGGTGTGCCTCCCTTTGATATTCCTGAAGCTGAAACAGAGATCGTATCTGGACCGTACATAGAATATTCGGGGCCTAACCTAGCACTCCTTAAGCTTGGGCAGTGGCTCAAGACTTTTCTTTATGCCTCATTAATATCAGCCATATTTTTTGGAACAACGATTTATCACTTCCAAGAGGGCCTTAATTTTGTAATACATTTTATAATTGTGGCAGTACTTGTAACAATATTTATTGCATTTTGGCAGGCAACCACTGGAAGGATGCGAGTTACAAGACTGCTTAAGTATTTCTGGTCGATTCCGATAACACTGGCGATTGCTGAATTGGTACTGTATCTCGCAGGAGTAAGATATATGACAGTAATAAACGGATTAGTGGGACGATAAGTATGACATCTGGCTTTTTAACGGATTTGATAAGATCATTTACGTTTGGGTTAGCAGGCAAAACATTAACAGCGACGAAAGACTCCGAAGTAGAAGTACCTGCCAACTTTAGAGGGGTTCCGGTGTTAGATCCAGAAAAATGCATTCTGTGCGGGAGGTGTGGTAAAGTTTGTCCTGCCGGTGCGATCACGCTCAGTACAACGTCCACAACAAAAAGCGTAAGAATTTTCGTCGGTCATTGTATATTTTGCAGCGAGTGTTCTATGATTTGTCCAGTTTCTGCAATCACCATGACGAAGATATGGGACACTGCAGTCACGAACAGACTCTCGATGGACACCATGAATACGCGGGAAATAAAGCGTAAAGTCAGAGAGAAAGTGAGGAAAAAGACAAACGACGAGACAACTTTAAAAGAGAGAGAAGCAGAAATCGCAAAACAGGAGCATGAACCTGAGCAACCTTCAGGACAAGACCTCGCTGAGTTTTAACGTAGTTCTTTATTCCCTTAAGAAGAAAATGCCGAAGGTTCTGGCAAGGAATAACACATACAGAAGCATGTCTCTCTAGAAATATTTTCAACCACCGCATCATGCACCAGCCAGAAATCAAGAGCTTTTCATCACCTATTCATCTGGTGCTACTTTTGTTGATTAATTTATAGATATCACTGTTCCAAGTATAGATAAGCAGCCTTATACTCAAATGAGCTTGAAAATGTTACACCGCCGCGGTAGCAATAAGAGATTTAAGGCAGTTCCAAAACCAGTAGTCTTAAAGATATATAACTAATTATTGAACATATAACTAATACTAAATGGGTAACTGGCATGAAAGAACCTGAGATTCATGACGTTATAATAGTTGGCGGCGGACCAGCCGGACTGACGGCGGCTACTTATCTTGGAAGGAAAGCCCTCAGTGCTCTTATAATCACCCAGAACATTGGCGGACAGGCATTATTGAGCATAGGAATTGAAAATTATATGGGCTACCAATTCGTTGCAGGCCGAGAACTCATGAATAAGTTTGAAGAACAGGTTCACCAGTACAATGTGGAGACTGTTTATGATGAAGTGACCAATGTATATGAGGAGAATGGTCGTTTCGTAGCGCTCACAGCAAATACAGAAAGATTCTATGGAAGGGCTGTGATCATAGCAACGGGAAAGCGGTCAAGAACATTGAATGCTAAGAGGATAGAAACTTATGTAGGTCGCGGCGTGAGCTACTGCGCAACTTGCGACGGCCCTCTGTTTTCTGGTCTTGATGTTGCTGTTATAGGTGGCGGAAACTCAGCAGTTACCACAGGTATCGAACTAAACAACATTGCCAAGAAAGTTTACATGATAAGCAGAAGCCCCTTGCGGGCTGATGAAATCTATATGGAAAAATTGAGAGATGCGAGTAATGTCGATGTCTTAATTGGCTACGAAGTAGTTGAGGTCGTAGGAAATGATAAGGTACATGCTGCAGTTATACAAAAAATTTCTGATAAATCACGAGAGACGATCGCATTAGATGGCATTTTTGTAGAAATCGGGCTGATTCCTAATTCGAGTATGGTAAAGGACTTAGTGGCCCTCAACCAAGACAATGAGATAATCGTTGGATGCGATTGTTCGACAAGCTTGCCTGGAGTTTTTGGAGCAGGGGATGTGACGAACGTACCTGAAAAACAGATAATCGTAGCTGCTGGTGAGGGGGCAAAGGCCGCAATAAGCGCCTATAAATATTTACTGCGGGGAGGCGAACAGATAGCTGTAATATATTAACCGTCAGTGGTAAGATTTCTAAATGATAAAAGGGGCAAAAATGGTAGAAGTACTTACAGTTGATCTCAGAAAATGTGTGAATTGCGGAGCCTGTGAGAAGGCTTGCGCTGAAAGGCACGAGAATGGAAGACCTCGTCTTAAAATAAAAGATGTTGTCCAATCAAGAGGCCTTATGTATGGAAATTTCGTGCTTCCCATAAGTTGTAAACACTGTATAACCCCTGCTTGTATTCCCGTGTGTAAATCTCAAGCCATTGTGCGAGAAGATGGCATATCATACATTGATGACCAAACGTGCATTGGTTGCGGCAAATGTGCAAAAGCATGTCCCTTTAACGCCATATTTATCTGGGAAGAAGATACGAAGTCGGCAACACCGCATTCTGAGCGAAGTATTCTCTCCATGCTATTTCAAAAGGAAACGAATGATCAAATAGGGATAAAGAAGCCAAAAGTGAAAAAGGTTCGAAAAGCATATAAATGCGATAAGTGCAGGGGGTATGACAGCATGGCGTGTATTGACACCTGCTTTTATAAGGCACTTTCATTAACGAACTCAGACGAGCTGCCGAGAATTGGGAAGCCTGATCATATGACACTTTTAGAACGGTACATCGACTCAGAAGAATCTAAAAGCTAGATTTAATATTTAGATGCTTATTTGAAGCATATTCGTTTAAAAAATTGAATACCTCATTTTTGAGGTTAAAACTTATACAGTCAATAGAATTAGTATTAGAAGGAGCTTCATGGAAGTTTTGCTAGTAAACCCCCCGGAAATTCAGAGCAGATATAAAGAGTTGGGACTGACGGCCCCCCCACTTGGCTTAGCGTATATTGCCGCAGTATTAGAAGAAAACAGTGTTAAGGTAAAAATATTGGATGCACCAGCCCTCAATATGGACTTCTATAAATACAGAAAAGCACTCTCAAAATTACATGTTGACTTACTCGGCGTGCAAACTACTACCCCTACAATAAACCATGCCCTTCAAGTTGCACAAATCACGAGGGAGGAACAGCCTGATTGTGTTGTAACGCTTGGCGGTTATCACGCAACGTTCATGCCGAATCAAATCCTAAGACAAAACGACTTTGTTGACATAATCGTGAGGAATGAAGGGGAATATACAACCCTTGACGTAGTAAACGCTATAGAGAACGATAAGCCGCTTAAAGATATTGACGGAATAAATTACAGAGATGGCAATATTTTGATAGAGACCCCACAAAGGCCCCCCATTGAGAACCTTGACTCTCTTCCATTCCCTGCACGACATCTTTTGCCAATGGATGATTACATGCTTTTTGGCAGAAAGCAGCGACTCGCAACCATGATTTGCAGCAGGGGGTGTCCGATGAATTGTTCATTTTGCGCGTCGAGTGCAATGCACGGGAGACGTGCACGGTTTCGATCTCCAGAAAATGCAGTAGATGAGCTTGAACAGATTGTGGATGACTATAGGGTTAAAATGATAGGGTTTATGGATGACACTTTTACCTTGTATCCTAACTGGGTAAACAAATTTTGCGAACTTATAGCGAAGAGAGACGTCGACGTTATGTGGGGTTGTACCGCACGCGTAGATAGGATGGGCAAACAGCTCCTCAATCGAATGAAGGAAGCTGGCTGTAGGACACTTCTTCTCGGAGTAGAAAGTGGCAATCAAGGGATTTTAAACAACGTCCAGAAGGGAACAACAGTTGACCAAGCCCGACAGACGTTCAAACTTGCGCGAGATATCGGAATACACACTATTGCATCCATGACTGTAGGAATGCCGGGAGAGACAAAATTCACGGCTGATGAAACAATGAACTTTACGAGGAGGATAAACCCGGACTACGCGATTTTCTCGCTTGCTACCCCATATCCAGGAACGAAATTCTTTGATCT
>DASPRZ010000003.1:0-2394 GCA_035624185.1 Candidatus Acidiferrales bacterium | reverse complement strand
GCTAATCCAAGCCATATAACCGTGGGAAAGAACACTGGAATTAAGTAGAACCCATAAGCACCTAATAAATTAGTTACCATTGCTGACCTTTGATTGAAGGGATATCTGTTTGGAGTAGAGCTGGGTAGAATTGCCATATTCACGATTGCCGGAAAACCGCCTGGGAAGCGATATTCCTCAAACTGATGAATTAAAACTGCTACAAAGTTAGATAGAAGTAATATTTGCAATATAGTCATGTTATGCCATGCGAAGGCTAAATAGAGTGTTGTTCCAACGGCAACAACCAGTGCAATGTTGTACCAATTTCTTCTTATAAAGTTCATAATCATGTCTTACATCTTTTTACTCAATGTTCTACTGATGATGATCAGTACATCTAGCTATAACTACTTATGCAAACGCGATGCTCGCTAAAAATAAAAGTGTGAGGTATTTTTTCATTTTGTCCCCCCACATTTGCCCGACACGTAAATATACGAGCGGAGATAATAAATTTGACCCTATTTGTTATCCCTAATCTCTTTTTAAATTTACAAGAAAGACAGCGAATATTAAAGAACTAATTTAACCAAATTAAAAATACCTACAGAAGACAAGTCCGTTTTCTCGAACAAATAACTGAGAGAAGAGGTTCCTAAACCATCAAAAGGGCGACGTCAGATGTGATTACTATTTTTAAGGAATGTATGGTGCATTAAGCAACATAGCTTTGGAATGTGAAAAAGATGTTCGCAGTGGTGTGAAAGATGTACAGGTGACTCTAAAATATGCGGTCAAAACAAATTCCTCGTTCCGGCTGTCACAAGCTGCCCAATTTGGGGCACGTCTTTGGTGGTAGATTTAAAAGTGTATTTTATTTTATTTTGACAGTAATGCCCCTCACTTCATCCATACAAAGATTGCTATGGCTAACCAATAAATGACATTGCCAAACATTGCAATCTGAAACGACTTTTCCAGATTTTCGCGAGTCCTATTTTCCCCCAAATTTTTTTGCAAAGTTAAAAGAAACGGTGTAAATATAGCTAATACCACCACGAAGAGCCATGATAAGTGTGCGTACAACATGATCGCTACGCCAACGAAAAATACGGCGATGACGGACGCTATGTAGAGCGTTCTTTCCATATTGGGGCGGGGCCGGATGAAGAGGGCGGGAATATTCGGGTCTAATCCCTCGTGCGTAACTTGTATCGCTGGTTGGTATGCTATCACAAAAAGAGCCAAAAGCCATGGGAGTGGAGTTAAAACGGTCTCGGGGGAGAACGCAGACCAAACTGCAATAGGAATCAGAACTAGCACCAACATTACCGTAAGATAGCCGACGTTATCGCGGAGATAACTTGAATAAATGATATTCAGCACAATCACTGACATGCCCAATGCTAAGAAAAGCAAGTTAAAGACGCCTATCGCTATCGCGATTACTATTCCAGATAAAATCACCGCGTAGATTACAGCCTCTTTTTTTGAGATCAAACCAGTAGCTAATGGCTTACGTGGCCACTTTTTCTTGTCTCTATCTGCGTCGATGGTGTCATTTGTTATATTTGCGACAGCAGCTGCGAGAAACGTTGCAAAAAATAAGGGCAGAAGCCGGGGATCATCAAACCTCGCGCCCGATAATGCAGCTGTGCCAATTACAAATGGCAAAAGCAAGATATCAAGACCCACCCCCGCTAGCGCGATGAAACCTATAATTCTATTTCGAAATGAGCGTTCAGCAGGCGCTATTTTGAGCATTAACACGTCAGATGCTGACACTTTTGTATTTGCCATACGTGTTCCCTGTATTAACGAATATTATATATATTTTCGTAAATTGTTATTTGTATTGTACTTCTTGGTTAAAAAAAACCTTTGCGTCTTATCTTTACTTAAGTTGATATTTTTGACAATTGGGTTACGGCGAGACGGCCATTAAAAAGGTGTTACAAAAACACTTTAAGTTTATCTCTTAAATACCTCGAGGCTCTTCTTTCAATAGCTCTTCTATTCGCTGAGTTGCATGAATTGCTCGCTCACACACTAGCTCGAAAATGGATATCAGGTTCTCAGCATAAGTGGGGTCGTCTCTCAAGAGTTCTACAAGAGGTGGTAAGACGGTTCGAGTTTGTTTGGTCAGCCCAAAACTTTATGGACATACAATCGAACTATTATTTATGGTTTTGAACCCATCAACAGAAACGGTAATTGAACAGCAAATCGCAGAATACGATGATGATCTTGAATTATACCTTAGTCAGATTAGTAAGATATTTGATATACCCCACATAATTAATGAGCCACAGGGGAAGCAGCAAATCATCGACTACTACGAGAGTGGCAAATTTGGTTTGAAACTACACAGCCCAGAAGGATTTTATCACTACGGGATTAGTTATGACGGGA
>DASPRZ010000123.1:0-12453 GCA_035624185.1 Candidatus Acidiferrales bacterium | reverse complement strand
GCCAAACGCGTGATTGTTGCTTAGATCATTATTGGAGATGGTATTGGACGCGGAGGTATCCATGAATATCCCATCACCCAACGCTGACCCGTTGGGCATCCCCCTCTCGTCCATGGCAACGTTGTTAGAAATCGTATTATTTGATGAGTAACCGAGATAGACGCCATATCCGTTGTTTGTAAGATTGTTATTGCTTACCTCGTTATCGGTAGAAGATTGAAGATACACTCCTCGAATGTTCGCATAAACAATGTTGTTGGTAATCACACACCGGGAGGCGTGGTCGATGCCCACTCCAGAGCTATCGTGGAGTCCTACGATCGTAAAACCGTTTATCTGTATGTCAGCTCCGGTAAGTGAGAAGACGTTGTTGTTCGCTGCCGCTGCTTGGATAATAGTCGATACAGCACCGTCTGAGGATCTTACAGTAAGTGGTTTATTCACAAAAACGTTCTCAACATACGTTCCTGGCGCAACAATGACTGTGTCTCCAGGACTGGCAGCATTTACCGCGTCTTGAATGGTGTTATAGCCTTCTGCCCGCCCGACATGGAGTTCCGCCGCGCTCGTGGGAGTTGAGATTATGAGAGCTATCAGGATTAGGAGTAACATAAAAAGCACACCTGTAGTCGCTGTTGACTGTGGTCTGGGTTTCACCTTTTGCATGCTTAGTGCGTAATCTCTCCTTTATTTCCGCTTATATAGTAAATCCTAGCTTGATAAGTCTATCGGACGGATATAGGGCGTAAAATAGGAGTTAAAAGCGCATAGCGGACTGATAAATACCAATGAAGTAAAGTAATTAGCTAACAATCAATTGAATCACGCTGCTGCGATTAGCTATCTAAAATGCCCTTGAAGAGGTTCAATCTCGGTCTGCGGTCGCATTGAATACTTATTGCGCCAATCTATATCAAAAAACCACACGATCGCACATGTCTCTCAGAACACCATCTTTGAACTGTAGGTAGATATGCGCCGTGTCGAGGTTTCTATGACCTTAAAGTAAACACACCCTCTGAATGCCTAATCTAGACCTGGGGGTGAATGGCAAGCCATGATGGAAAGTATGGGGGCAGATCTCCACCACGCCGAGCTGTTTCAGTCGGATGACGATATTGCACACCTGTATGTGTGAATGAGCAAAGTGGGCGTCAATATATAGGAAAATTACTAATACTTTGAAAAAGGCTAAAAAATTAGGATGTTACAAAAAAAGCCTTTTCACGTGATGCTGATCCCTACCCTAGGTTGCCCCTCTAAATGTAGTTATTGCTGGAGTTCTGAGCAGGGGTCTCCAATAATGAGCATTGAAACCATCATAGAAGTGGTTGAATGGCTCAAAAATTTCCGGGAGGATCCAGTCATCTTTACCTTTCATGGTGGAGAACCGCTCTTGGCTGGCGCGGATTTTTACCGAGAAGCTTTACCACTACTGTCTGAGGGCTTAAGTCATCTGAGGCCAGCTTTTGCACTGCAGACCAATCTTTGGAAATTAACCCCAGAACTGGCCCAAATTTTGGGTGATTATGACATCCCCATCGGTTCCAGTTTAGATGGTCCCAAGAAGCTTAATGACCTACAGAGATCAGAAGGATACTATGAGAAAACCATGCGGGGTTATGAAATTGCCAAGACTCATGGTCTCCGAGTGCAATTCATCTGTACCTTCACCTCCTCTTCTGTAAAGTTCAAAGAGGATATTTTTAATTTTTTCTTGGAGAACGGTTTGACGCTTAAATTACATCCTGCACTACCCTCTTTACGAGACAAAGGCCCTGAAAAATGGGCACTTGATCCAGAAGAGTATGGGGAATTGCTGATTTATCTTCTGGATAAATATCTGGAGAAAATGGGCCAGATAGAGGTTAGGAACATCGACGACTATTGTAGATGTGTGTTTACTGGGCGAGGCACTGTCTGTACATTTGTCGATTGTATGGAGAATACCTTTGCGGTGGGACCTGACGGGGGTATATATCCCTGCTATCGATTTGTAGGCATGCCACAATATGTTATGGGCAATGTGCATGATCGTCCTAGCTTGGAAGATCTATCCCAATCTGACACAGGGAAGCTTATGCATCGATTTAAGGACTATGTAGATCAAGAATGCAGGGGGTGTAAGCACATCAAATATTGCCGAGGTGGATGCCCCTACAATGCAATAGTGCCTACTGAAGGTGACATAGAAGGTGTGGACCCCCACTGTACTGCCTATAAGAGGATATTCAATGAAATAACTGACAGGTTCAACAGGGAGTTATCATCCGGATTTATTGGTATGGAAATGGCCGGTCTTCAATTAGAAACTATAAAAGATGCCAAACCTGGAATAATGTCCTTAATGCGCAAGATAATATCGAGTTAAATCGGTTTAAGCCTATTTTTCAGACCTTATCCCAAAACTGTCAAAACAATCCAACCACAAGCATAAAGAGTACACAGTGCGCACAGAGGCTAATTTCTATAAATCACAAAAGATACAAAGAATCCATTAAATTATCTCTCCGAATCCCAATCAATGCGTGTGGCACTGCAAAGACTGCAGCGCCCGCGAAAAGTGAAAATCATATTCGCCGTAATGAAGTGATTGAACACGACAATCATGTTAGTTGCGCGTGTTGTGGCTGGTTAATTGGAAGATCCAGGATTGCTCATGGGTATGCTCAACATACCTCACTTGAATGTTAAACACTACCTGCAAAATATCCGAGGGAATGCTACTCATATAGTCTATCTGCAGCAACGTGATAGCCACGGGCTCTCAGCTCTTTGACGAGACTGTATTTCCATTTCCCATCATCATATGGGATATACGCAACGCCGGAATAATCTGACAACATCTCGAAATCTTCTTCTTTTTTATGAATAGCAACTACATTTTCCGGCCCAAGTTTGCCGGTAAAATAGCCAAGTTCAAAGATAATGTTTTGTCGCGCCTGCGGTCTTGCGCGCAGGCGCGGGTGGGGCTCATCTTTTTGGTATGCCATATCTTCTGGCGAAAGAAGAATTACAGCGAAAGAGTCGTTAGAATCTTCAGCGGCCCCGACAAGCTCTTCGATCGCGGTCCGGCCTTTATGAGGCATGTCGCGCAAAATAATTGGTTTAAAGCCTAAAATCGTGAATACGTGGGCAACATCGTGCGTCATCGCATCGTCGTATCCGTGCACGATAAATAACTCACTTGAAGTCTCATCTCTAAACGTGCGTATTTCACCTTCTAGCTGTTTGTGAGCTACTTCTAGTTTTTTTTTGCTTTCGTCTCGACCTCTCAATGCAGTTAGACAATATTTAGCCCCCGCATTTGTAAGTCTATAGCAGAAATCTTTATCGGCACGCTCAACAAATCCAAAAAGTTCAAGCCATTCTGCGATCTCCCCCGCTTTTTCGTCACCCGATTCAAACATTATGTAACCAACTGCCGTACTCGGGGCTCCAGTTTCTTCTGATGCTTTAGCGCACAGATCCTGCATAAATTGTTTTTTTTCTTCATCCAATCCTATTTCGCGCACATTAATCGGCATATCTGTCAATATTGACTCACTCACAAGTCTGCGCTTGAGCATCTCTCTAACATAACGGATGCCGTTTTCTGTGATTGTAACGAAACCATTGTCAAAATTATGCCTAACGGTAGGATATTTTGGACCATCGATTAGATATTCACGCCAAAGAGCCTTTGCAATATCGAGCGCCGTTTCATCTTCTTCGTCAAACATCTTAATTACCGCACCCGTATCCAGATAGCCCGCCTCCTCAGAAGACTTATTATACAGTCTAGCGATGAACTCCTGCTCTTGCTCGTTTAGTTCTATCCCATAGATTTCCATTAGTATCGCCTGTTGATTAATTCTAGTTATTATTAGCATTTTTACGCTATAAAGATCATACCGTTACTAATCAAAAATCGTATTATTCTCTTGTTTTTAAGCAAATAGAAGCGCACAATGGGAGGTAATAATACTATAAGTCATTGATGCTAAAACTTGACATAAAAATAAAAACCATCTCGAGAATTAACGTCTGGTAGCGGTGTAATGACGATAGAGATGAAATTCGCTATGACTGTGGATAATCTAAACTCCTCCGTGATGGTATTTGTTTTGTCTATAACAAAGACAAGATTTATTGGCGTCTCTTTAGCATCCTAATTGTCTAAGGGTGAAGCTCTCGGCAACTACGCCTGAATGTACGTCCAGGTGATGCACAGAAATTTGGCGAGTAGCCTCTGGTGATGTAGCCTAAAATAGTGACTCTAAAACTGGTCCTCGTTACAATTCAAACATGTTGATACGATTAAAATGATGAGACGAAAAACTGCCGCAACGCAGCGAGAAATTTGTATCTTAACGCTGGCGATTCTGAGAAGACAGAAAAACTCAAGCCTCGTAATCGCCTTGATGTATAATTACATAAAATTGATTGAGTTTATTAACAGCTCTTAAGAATATGAGACTTTAAGCACAGACAATTTATTGTTACGCAATACTAAGTACTTGCACATACTATCTTATTCTGATGAATGGGGTGCGGTAGGAGTTTGGAAAAAGAGTTCAACACTATTTGCCATCATCTCTCACGTACCCCTTCCTTCACGCATCTTTCCTTCATTTTTTTACCAGATGTAATTTATACTCCATCCACAACCTGCTCTAAATGCTCCATTATGCTTCGTCGTCGAGTCTCTCATCCTTCGATAACTTGTTCATCTTTCGATGATTGCGATGAAGCAGCTTATACGAGTTTTGCTAGTATATAAAATAATCCTGTTGTCAGAGGCACGTTGAAAGGAAGTACGAACACTTAAAGAACTATTGCTATGGGGCCCTAAAATCTATCCTTAAATAGGGATAGCAACGTTATTTTTCACCTTCTTCGTTGCTGTGCGCCATTGGGGTGTCACAATGTGGATATTGACAGGAAATCTTTACAATTTGGCGAAAAAGGTTATTAATAAGCTCATGATTTGAGTGTGAACTGCGGAACAGGAATAGCGTTGGGTTAGTGTAAGCGGTCGTTGTGTGGGCGGGGTTGATGAGAAGCCACACAGCCCGCAACATTAAGTACTAACCGCATCAATAGAGATGCCAGCAATAATGCAAACGTGGCCTACTCTTATGGTGCATCATCTCACCTCATCTCGCCGATGAGTGTGTGCATCATTGTAGGCCGCCCACACTCTTGGTTTTTTAAAGAATCACGTGACAACGCGTAAGGAACATAAAACTAACACGACTTGTTATTTCAGCACTGCCTACTCGAACGGCGGCATGCGCGTATCAGAAAATGATGCTTTGAGACTACGAGTGGTAACATCGAAGGGGGCACGGCAGGTAACCGTCTAAGTTGTGAGCGAAAAAGAGCGCCCGGAGATTAGTTATAGGTCGCCGTAGTGAACCTTTGGTGTCTATGGTTGTCAATAGTCGACAACATTCATATAACCACTTACAGTCACCTGACTACCTCAATCACTGCATCCCGAGCTAAAGTGCATTGATGCCCCGCAGGCGGGAGAACCATTATGGTGCAACTGGCACAAGGGAGAAACTCCCCCCGTTCGGAAGCACATTATTCAAGAAGTTCGAGGTAAGTGCACCTACCATGTGAATGTTCCCGCGATTATTAGCGACGCCATTCTTGATAAAAATAGCACCAGTGCCACCAACCGGAGAGAAGACTAAGTTGTATGTCTTGCCTGGAAGTAGTTTGTGGTAACCTTTGGTATAGCACACAAATTTTGCACCTTGGGTACTGCTTAAAACAGTGTTAATTATTTTGATTCTTCCGACCGTTGTACCATTCTGATCAGTGACATTAAACCGAACAACGGATGACTTACCCATACACGGCTTACAAATACACGGCTTACAAATACACGTCTTTCCTTCTGTAGGTGCGGCTGATACTGCAGCGGTAGTTGCGACGATGCCTACCAGTAACAGGCACATTGTAAGCGCTGCCAGCATTTTCTTCATCGTTTTTCACCTCCTTTCATCGAATAGCTCTACTTACAATTTTGTAATTACATTCATGTGCTACTCCCTTAAATATTGTTCGCGCTATAACCACTGAAAATACAGCATAAGCTTAAAAATCGCAGTTTTTATCGAACGAATAAGTGAAAGCAGGTAATCTCCTTGAAAACCGGACAACGTAGAGAAGCCCGTTTAAAACGTGCTAAAAACCACTTTTAGCATCTCATCTCTCTAATCTGCCAGAAAGGATCTAGAGGTTCTCTAAATCGAGTTTGCGCTTTTTAAATTCCCGCTTAGTAAAAAGTAATGTAAACGCTTCTATCTTAACGGCGTTGGAGATTCGCTCTACCACGCAGAGGCACTCATCTTTTGAGTGTCCATGGATCATCGTATAGATATTGTAGTTCCATTCAGGGTGGCGCACCCGCGCATAGCAATGGCTTACCTCGTTTACGTCACTTATTATCTTTTCGAATTCATCAATGCGCTCCTCGGGTATATTCCATGCGACGAGCACGTTTGATGAGTAGCCCACCTTTCCGTGTCTT
Source organism: Candidatus Acidiferrales bacterium (assembly GCA_035624185.1). Taxonomy (GTDB): domain Archaea; phylum Halobacteriota; class Bog-38; order Methanoflorentales; family Methanoflorentaceae; genus DASPRZ01. The sequence goes on along the minus strand of DASPRZ010000123.1, from coordinate 5,927 downwards.
ACTACCGCACCATACCGCCTAATAAACCCATCAGCAATTAACGAACGTATGACTTCTAATAGCTCATCTTCCGTTATTCCGAGCTCTCGGGCAAGTGTGAGAAATGGCCTCCCCTCTATAGCTAAGCTGCGGTGCAAGTAGCGTATTATCCGACTATCTGCCGCTAGGTAATCGCACTTCTCATGCATGTCTTATACCTTGAAATTAGTTTTTATCTTGAGAACCCGTTTTACCGGTACTACGAGAGAATGCATTGGGTGTATCTTCTCTTTTATTTCTTCGAGTGTCGAGACAAGCGCTTCTCCTGACGTTGCCGCAAGGGTAAACCAGATATTATAATCGCCTTCCCGCTCATAATTGTGCGTTACCCCTACATACGAGTTGATGATCTGGGCAGCTCCATCGACGGTATCTTCTGGAACTTTTAAGGCAACAAGCGTGCTTGTCAGCCCGATCATTTCTGAATTGAAGATGGGGCCGATCTCTCGTATCACACCGTTGGCTTTTAACCTTCGGATTCTGGAGAGAATTTCAGTTTCAGGAGTGTTGAGCATCTTTGCAAGCTCTTTATACGGTTCTTTCACAAGCGGAAATTCGTGCTGCAGCAAATTTATCAGTTGTGAGTCAATCGCATCAAAAGCTCTCAACTTCACCACCGCAATATGGATCATCACCAAGGTAATCACCGCTCATTGCGTGCGCCCGTGCACGGCAGCCCCGACAGGTGCCTGAATAGGAACACGTCTTGCACATTCCGGTAAATCCCGAGATGTCGCGCAGTGAAGCTAAAACGGAGGACCCCTCCCATATTTCAGAAAAGTTTGCATACCGCACGTTGCCCGCCTGTAGCGGAAGATAACCGCATGGTTGCACTGTACCGCTTCTTGATATGAATACGTAACTTAGACCAGCAAGGCATCCCTTACGCCCCGCTGCGAGCCTGTACTGCGGGGCGCACGTGGGCCTGATCGGAATCGTTCCCATCTTATCACGTTCATCAAGCCATTTGAGTGTCTTATAGTATCCAGATTTTGAGATGAGATCTGTCGCAAGACCCCTTCCGGTAGGCACAAGGACAAAGACATGCCACGCCGATGCGCCGGATTCACGCACCATTTCATAGATACGCGGGAGTGATTGCGCGTTAGCGTTCGTGATGGTCGTATTTATCTGAAAGCTGATCCCCGCGTCCTTTAACGCTTTAGCCCCGCTACGTGCACTATTGTACGCCCCACTAACACCCCGCAAAGAGTCGTGGGATTGAGCATCTGCACCGTCGACACTGATCGAAGCTGTAGCGAGCCCCATATCGCTTAGCCACTTTGCCCTCCTCTCGTTGACTAAAATCCCATTTGTTGCAAGTGCTGTTCTCATCCCAGAAGTTGTAGCGTACTCTATCAAGAGACCGAGGTCCTTTCGTAAAAGCGGCTCACCGCCAGTAAAAATGAGAAGCGGGTTAAACGTTGAAAGTTCGTCAATGAGTGCGCGCGCTTCTTCAGTGGTAAGCTCTCTCTCGGTGCCTTGTTTGCTTCTCTCACCTGCCCCTGCATCTGCCTTGCAGTGGCGGCATGCAAGGTTACAATCTTTTGTGACTTCCCATGCTACAACCGCGGGCATCTTCACGTGCTGTCACCCCGGATTGTTGCATCACTCAGGTAACAGCTTGGGTCCGCCCCCCATAGGTCGCCTTGAGTGAGTGCTCTAACCCTGCAGCCACCGCATACCTCTACGTACCTACATGTATTACATCGCCCAGTAAGATGTGACTTTTTATCGCGCAACATTAATAGGAGTTCATTCTGACCGTTCCATATGTTGCTCAAGCTGTTGTGCCGTACGTTGCCCACTGCTTCTCCTTCCCAGAACTGACAAGGCCTCACGTTTCCATATGGATCGATGTTGATGATCTTTTGTCCCGCGGAGCATCCCCCGTGGGATGTAAGGAGGGACATCAAAGCGCCATCATCAGAATTTTCAATCGAATTCAGTATGTAAATACCGTCTGCGTGATTATCGGTGGTAAGTACCTCAACCCCATGGTTTGCGAGCTCTTTGGTCCTTTGAATGAGGTAGTCCATCATTTCAACTCTCATCTCATTCGTAATATCCATCTCGGCATTCGCCCTCCCTGCGTACACGAGATGATACAGACAAAAGCGAGGAATCTGGTATCTGATAAGAAGATTAGTGACCGCGGGTAGATCGGAGATGTTGTACCGGTTAACTGTGAACCGTATACCGGTTTTTATGCCAACATCCTGTGCGTTCTGCATCCCTACTAGTGCTGCCCTAAAAGCACCTCTTTTGTTTCTAAACCTGTCATGTGTAGCTTCCGCCCCATCTATACTGACGCCGACGTAGGAAACACCCGCTTCTGCGATCTTTCGAGCGTAATCTTTTGTGATGAGAGTTCCGTTGGTTGAGAGGCCAACTCTCAATCCTCTAGAGACGGCATATGCGCAGAGCTCAACTGTGTCACCTCGCGCGAGTGGCTCACCCCCAGAGAAAAGCATGACAGGAGGGCTTAAGGTTGCTGCATCATCTATGAGCTTTTGCGCCTCATCGGTGCTCAGTTCATCGGAAGCAGTCGCATCCCCCGCGTCAATATAGCAGTGTGAGCACGAAAGGTTGCACTTTTTCGTAACGTTCCATACAATGACAGGTCCATAACCACTGGCGTAATGAAGGTGCCTGTTCGTATTAGCCGGACGTGACAGGTCTACAGTAGCGGTTCTGAGTATCAGGTTCGTGCACCCTATCATCAATCTAGATATATTATATTATAAGTATATAATTTGGATTCACGAGGCGCAATGTTACGAGGACTCTTCTGATTGAAAACATAGTGTTGGAGAATAACGCTGATGTCTCGCATCTATAAAGACCTATGGTGTGCATCTGACAGCGTTTGACGTTAAAGACTGGCAGATCGCAGTATTTTCTGTAGATGTGACAAGACGGCGTCTTTCTACTAGCGACATAGAAGCACTGCACCCCCGTCGTTTTACGGTTCTCGGGGGTCGCTATATTACTGGCGACATGATCACTTGGTCTGGGAGTGGCGTAAACATGGGGGACCAAGGAAGAGTCGGCACTTGGTATGGAGTTTCAGTCGGTACCAGGGTTGTCGTTGGCGTAACTTGTGGATTTGACACTGGTGTTTCGGGACCATAAAGTACGTTGGCACATAGCTGTGGACACTCGCAAGTCGAAGCGGAAGTTGATTCAACTGTAGTTTCAGGTTTTTGAATTGGCGTTGGTAGAGAGACTAAAGATGGAGTAATCGCAGTATTAGCCGCCGCAGTCTCCTCTGTCTGGGGAGACAGTTTGAAAGGCGGTGCCGTCGCCTGTCCATTGATATTACTTGCACTTTTTGAGTGTGAGTATGGGGATGCCATTGTCCCAACGATGAGAAGAAAGAGGATGAGTAAAGTCCCACCTGCTAACAATTTTTTCCTAGTTAGCGTAATTGGAAATAGCCACCCAAAGTCCCTCTTCGGTGATGGCCTTGACGGTCGTTCAGAGTGCTGTGACGGTAGTTGCGATGCACTCGTTAACGACTTCCAGCACTCTTCACAATATTTTGCATCTTGAGGAAGAGATGCGCCGCAAAATTTGCAGGTTTTTTCATCAGCCATGGAGGATTGCCTTAAGTTTGATTTATCGTATGATATAAAGTTAAAGTTCTGGACATAAATCTTGTGAATTGCCTCTCTGTAGCGATGGTAGCGATCGTGTTAACCTACAGCTTATCTATTGGTAGTGGAAGACAATGAGTGGGCTGTCCAGAAGCGTGATTAATAGCGGTTAAGGTTTCTGCTTTATATAATGTCAAGATAAAATTGCAACGACACTTAAAGAGAGCTAACCCCACCTATGAACCGCTGACAAAATGAACGGTGCTTGCCGTATGCTTACTTTGGGGGTTGTATGGTTTGAATCCTTCACACTTCCAGACATTCCAGTAGCGCGGCGCATTGATTGAATCATCACGACCATGGCCATCAGGGCTCGAGCATGTACCAACGAAACGGAAGCACGGTAAGAATGGAGAGGCTTGTATCTCGTGCATGATATAAACTCAGTGTAAGACCACTGGTGTGTTATCCATGTGATAGCCGTAAAATTTCGTTAAGGTCTAAATGGGAGAGTAACGTTGGAGCCACATGGCTGTTATACGGGTATGATATGATTTATATCCCCTCCACGAATGAGGGTAACTTTATGCGTCCGGATCAGCTCCATTTCCTTGATTTCAGAAAAATCAGCTAATACTACGTTCAAATCCGCATCCCATCCTTTAAGCGTGCCCGTGTAGTCCCCCGCATTTGTTTTAACCACGATTTTTTGATTTACTAAATCGTTAAGGAAGACAAACGGGAGTATTTCACTCTTGTTAAACAATTTATTTGTATCGTTATTGGTCATTATAGCCACACTTCACTTTCTCATTTTCTTTTCTACGTTCGCAATGTTAATGATTTGGATAGACTCAGCATCAGGCTTGACAATGTTGAATGGTGTGGGGTCTTTCATAATTCAAAACGTGTGTGTAAAGATACTGGAAAACTCTACCTCATTTGTAGTAGATTTATAAACCCCTTATTTGTAGCGGATTTATAAGATCTCATCGCAATTTTTTCCTGCAAATTCTTTTATTTCTATCGTGTCCATTGTGATGTGCTCATTGTGATGTGGTAGCACAACATCCACAGTGGCTTGAATGACCAAACCGGAGGTGAGGATAATGAGTCAAGAGAAAGGGGCGCGTGGCGAACAATGCGAAGTGGAATGTCCAGAACACGGTGAAGAAAAGTGCATCTTAGAACGTGGGCACGCCGGCGAGCACAAGTGCGTCTCTAAAAAGCACGGAGCGCATGCATTTTAATGGTTACATCAAATGCATAATGTAGACAAGAAGAGCATTAGCCAGATTATCATAGAAAGTTGTGCGCTGCAAATTCAGTATTCGATACATTTTTCAAGTGCTTTAACGAGAGAGTTTTTGCATACATAAAAGAGATATGTTTAAAGCTCGTGCTAGCTCGAAACAGGCTATGCTCTCAACATAATTACTGCTAATAGCAGTAATACTAGTCTGTAGTAAAATTTGCACGATCCGCCAGTTTTAACATAATGTTTTTCTTTGAATGCGCTCGAAACGGTAAGAGGGCGTGTGTTCATTAGGGTTTGCACCGTCGGGAAGCAAACCTGCATGCGACTGGCGCATTCCATTTATATAGGTAATAAATATAGGTACACTCTGCTGAAACATCGATTCATGTTGTAGCACGTGTTACCATGGCCAATCACTTTCCCTCTCCGGCACATCCATCCCGCGACATCGAAAGCGCAACTGAGGCCCTATTGCAGGCCCTCATCGATCCGGCACTCATTATTGCTACTGACGGCACCATCCTTATGATTAATGACGCTGTCGCCACAAACCTCGCCTCCGCAGCAGCCCTCATCGGCGCGTGCATCTACGACGTCTTCCTTCCCGCCATCGTAGCCGAACAGAAACGGTGCATCGAAGAGGTGATTCGCTCAAAGAAGCCGCTCCACACGGAAATGGTGCATGAAGAGAGGCGCATTGTTTATTCCATCCACCCCATCTTCAATGGACAACGGGAAGTGACCCGGCTTGCTGTTGTGACCCGTGACGTTACGGAGGATCGGAAAATTCGGAAAGAACGTCAGCGGTTGGCAGATCAAGTCGGTCAGCATGCACGGACTCTCCATGCTCTTGTCTCAGCGACTGGCGATAACATTTACATGTATGACCGAGAGATGCGTTTCACCTACGTCAACCCTCCGGGAGCGCGTGCATTTGGGTTTGAGCCACGTGACATGATTGGGAAGACGTGGCAAGAGCTGAAATTGCTGCCAGAGATCATGCGGAGGTTTGAAGCGCAGGTGCAACACGT
>DASPRZ010000118.1:0-3158 GCA_035624185.1 Candidatus Acidiferrales bacterium | reverse complement strand
AATTCCACTTAATCACCAAAGAGAATTGAAAAAATCTCAAATGTTAGGAGTTCTTTTGCTCTCTCTATTCTCGACTCTATTGTGTTGGATACGACAACTTTTCCGTCCTTTGTGTTGATGTTTAATCCTCCAGCACATTCGATATCTGCCACGATCTCAAAATTCTTGTTCGATTCTTTCAAAATCTGTTTACAGAGGTCCTCATCCTTTTTATCGACATGGATTTCTGCTTCTTCCCCGTCTAACTCATGAACTGTCTCTTGGATCATTAATTTTAAGCTCTTTTTGTACGCACTGTCTTCTCGAAAATGTACCAAAATTTTTTTAGCCTCTAAGAAAGCTTTTTGTAAAAGTTCGTCTTTTGCTTTAATTAGGTTCATTTTCGTTTCTGTTTTGGCGGTATACATCTGCCTATTTTTTTCAGCTTCGACAGATTTAATCGCGTTCTCTAAATACAAGTTTTTAATAGTTTTAGCTTTAACTTCTGCGCTTTTTTTTACTTCCTCGGCGTCTCTATGCGCTTTGCTTATTATCTCTTGAACTTTTTCTTCAGCGCTTGTTTCCAACGATTCGATTAAATTTGCAGATGTCATTACCCATCAGCTACCTGCGCGATCTTCCAGGAATAATCTTGTGACTTAGGGCATCAGCTTATTGCAGTTCCCCTCTCTATGCACTTTTTTGACGAATGTTTTATATGTGCCTCTATCATTTGTCGAACTCATTTTTGTATAAATGTTATTTTAAAACGAATAGAATAATTGCCGCAACAACGAAGCCTAAAATCACTAAAGTTTCAGGAATTGCTAAGAAAACAAGCGCTAAACCAAATAATTCCTCTTTTTCCGCGAGCGCCCCTATTCCAGCTGCGCCTATTTTAGACTGTGCTAATCCCGTTCCAACAGCACCCAGTCCAAAAGCTATTCCAGCTCCAATTGCTATCGCCGGGTCTACCATTTTTTGTGAATTCCCCCTCGAATTACATTTTCCATTCTTTTTTTTGAGATTAACAGCAACAACTAACCGTTTGCGTTGCTGAATATCGTTCGACGCTCGAATCTCGCTAATTGTGCTTTCTAGCGTGTTAAATTTTTTCTATGATGATTGGCAAACGGTCGCCACTTTTGCAAACAGGTTGAGCTTGTTGTTAAACTACCACTTTTTCCCATCACCAACTTCATTGACATTTACATAACGTTCATTTTGCAGTCTTTCGTTCGAATGGCTCGTAAATTCTCCCTCCGCCTGTGTAAAATTTGGAGTAGAATTCCACTATGTGTAATCTGAGGGCGTGTATCGAGGGACTGAACATGCAGAGAACGACATTTAATGTGTGCAAAATGGCGGCAATTAAAAATCCGACTAACGCCACTTCCATTGAACTCCCTAGCTTATTAGCTACAAATGCTAAGATCACTGAAGCCATTCCCAGTGCCATTAATCTTGTATAAGACAGGATATTCGTGATGCCACTCATGATTTCAAGCGCACCTACTGCTCCACCTCCGTACATGATAAGCGGCAGTCCTATCACGAGTAGCACTATGCCAGGAATAAAAAACACCCCCGGCACTTTGTTAGCAACGGCGAGAATAATAACAATTATGCTCGTCAATCCGAGCAGCATGCCCGATTTTTCACAAATGTGTTTTTTGTTCCGTCGCGTCACAGCATTGATGATACCTAAAGTCAGGCCAAAAAACACGTGGAATACCCCTATCGCGATCGTGAAAATGAGCAGTGGCACCATAATTTCGATCCTATCTAATGCCATTCCATTTATTACAGCTGGATGTATCCATCCCATCATCACGCCCAAATTCCCAAAAAATTCTCCAAACAGAAATCCAAAGAAAATAGTTGGGACTGAACTTATGATCAATATGTTCATAAGCTGTTTGATAGCATTATGCGCCCAGTAAAGCTTTCTCACCACTAGTGCAAAAATCAAGATTATGATGCCGTATCCTATATCACCTACCATGAGACCGAAGAAAAACGGGAAGAACAGCGCAAGCAATGGCGTTGGATCAATTTCACTATATGTTGGTTGACCAAGCAATGACTGCAGAAACTCGAAGGGCTTTACAATTCGTGGATTATCGTAAAATGTCGGTGCATTATTTAGCTCCTCCGGGCTTACCTCGAGCTCATTTACAATAACTCTGCCCGCAAATGCTTCTTTCAAAGCATTTGTTGTCTTTTTAAGTCGCTTTTTGGGCACCCAGCCCATTATGACGAAGGCATAATCAGTTTGACCAAATTTCGTAAAAGCAGCGGTTTCTGCATTTCTCGCTTCGAGAACATCTTTGAGCACCGCAAGCTCTTGATCCCAATGTGAGGAAATCCCTCTTAATTTCTCATTTATGGTGTCCATTTCCGCTTTTAATTGTTGTCTTTTATCGTCTATTAGCGTTAGAACCTCCTCAAACGGCTTATCTAAGTATTCTGGCGGTAATCGGACTTCATTTACATTTTGAGACCAAATAAATGAGTGTACCTGATCAGAGTATATCTTGTTAAACACCGTGACTGCGGCAGTCGTCTCATCATCCACGTCCGCCGATATCAACTCAAACTGGTTCCGCGTAATTTCAGATAACGCTGCTCTGATGATCTCTAAGACATCTTTAAACTCTTTTTGGATGATAATTATTGTAACTTCAAAACCCTCTAAAATTGGCAGTTGTGCCTCTAACGGTTGTATTTTTTCAATAACATGTTCATAACGGCTCAGCGTAGAGTAGGTAAATTCTATATCGCTTTTTCGCTTTACAAGCTCTCGTGTTGTTGTTTCAAGCTCTCCAATAACATAATTTGCTCTCTCCACGAGCTCCTCATGACTTTTCCATCTGAGCCCTTCGTGAAGTTGGGCTCGCTGCGCTTTGTTCTCTGGTGTCGTGGGAAGCGCATGAAATATGCCACTTATCTTTACGAGTACGCTAACGATGTCGGCTCCTGATTGTGGTTCCATTCTTCGCAATATTGTGTCCCCTGGAGAAATAGTCTTAGAAACGTCTTCTAAATGAACTGTTCCAATATCATATAAAACGTCAACTACGCTCTCAAGATCTTTTTTTGGTCCAATCACTTGAATTTTGCTCATCTTTTGCAGCATAACGACCTATTCCAACGTCACAACTGTTATGATTCTATCT